>NZ_CAMPPZ010000001.1:0-116905 GCF_946902925.1 Streptococcus sp. Marseille-Q6488
TTTATGTTTTGTCATAGTAGACCTCGTTTCTAACTCAAACGTCTCACACTTAATTCCACCATAAAAATCCGTTTTAGACTAATTTCCACTTTGGTCAGGCAAGTGGAAGTTACTTTGAGAAGTTAGCAAGTAAAAGAAAAAGCTTCATTTTAGGTGTTATTACTTGTAAGAAAATAGGAGATATGCTATACTTAGAGAGTTGACTATGCACGTTCCTGTGCAACCGCACGAACATCGTTGCTTGATTATTCAAGTTTAAGTGGTTCGTCCCACGATGCTAGGCGAGTCTTCACAAAAAATCGGGGAAACCCATAAAAATCATAGGAGGTGCATAATGAGCACATACGCAATTATCAAAACTGGCGGAAAACAAGTTAAAGTTGAAGTTGGTCAAGCAGTTTACGTTGAAAAATTGAACGTTGAAGCTGGTCAAGAAGTTACTTTTAACGAAGTTGTTCTTGTTGGTGGTGAAAACACTGTTGTCGGAACTCCACTTGTTGCTGGAGCTACTGTAGTTGGAACTGTTGAAAAACAAGGAAAACAAAAGAAAGTTGTTACTTACAAGTACAAACCTAAAAAAGGTAGCCACCGTAAACAAGGTCACCGTCAACCATATACAAAAGTTGTCATCAACGCAATTAACGCTTAATTTTAAGGAGAACACATGATACAGGCAGTCTTTGAGAGAGCCGAAGATGGCGAGCTGAGGAGTGCGGAAATTACTGGACACGCCGAGAGTGGCGAATACGGCTTAGATGTCGTGTGTGCATCGGTTTCTACGCTTGCCATTAACTTTATCAATTCCATTGAGAAATTTGCAGGCTATGAACCAATCCTAGAATTAAACGAAGATGAAGGTGGCTATCTGATGGTTGAGATTCCAAAAGACCTGCCTTCACACCAGAGAGAAATGACCCAGTTATTCTTTGAATCATTTTTCTTAGGTATGGCAAACTTATCGGAGAACTCTTCTGAGTTCGTCCAAACCAGAGTTATCACAGAAAACTAACACGGAGGAAAACATTATGTTAAAAATGACTCTTAACAACTTGCAACTTTTCGCCCACAAAAAAGGTGGAGGTTCTACATCAAACGGACGTGATTCACAAGCAAAACGTCTTGGAGCTAAAGCAGCTGACGGACAAACTGTAACAGGTGGATCAATCCTTTACCGTCAACGTGGTACACATATCTACCCAGGTGTAAACGTTGGACGTGGTGGAGACGATACTTTGTTCGCTAAAGTTGAGGGCGTAGTACGCTTTGAACGTAAAGGACGCGATAAAAAACAAGTTTCTGTTTACCCAATCGCTAAATAAAAAGTTCCAGTGAACCTTTTTATCCAGAGCCTTGAATTGTAAAGGTGAGGAAGCTCGAAGTAGCATTAAATAAGGCTTTCCGAGTTTTCGGAGAGCCTGTTTTTTTGTTTTGGTACCCATACTTTTTAATATGTATAGTGGATTGAATCTGGAATAGAACACTGCTAAAAATTGATTTGAGTTTCCTACTCGATTTCTTCAGATTTTATTTCAATTGACTATAAGAACTGGTATCCGGTTTCAAATATTGGCTTGTCGTCCCTTAACTTGTCTGAATGGCTTGAGCCGTTCCTTCTGATAAGGGAAAAGATATTCTTTAGCTGAAACTGTCTGAGAATCCAAGCTAACAGACGGAGAGAAAAATAGCTCCAATCTGAAGCACACTGGATGGGAGTTGTTGAAAAGCAGTCATCTAGTTTTTCTTTTCTACTTTGGCTTTTTTTCTTTGTCATCAGGGAAAGTGACTTGCTTCAAATCAGGGAGTTTAGGAAACTCTTCAAATATCTTGACCAAGTTGTCTCGTTTTGTAAATTTTACAGCCATAGGTGTACCTCGATTCTAAATTCTACCTTTTCGACACCAATTAGTAATTTAAAGTTCTCAGGAGTTAGTTGCATTGCTTTTTCATACATAAGCATAGTATGACACTTTATGGTTACCTAACAAGTCTAATCACTCCTTTCAAACTTTTGAAGATGTCCTACAAGTTTTTGAGAAGAATATTGCAAAGTTCATAGTTAAGCAACGATAGAGTGAAGTGCTTTTTGAAAACAGGTACACTTCAGGTGAAAAAAACGATATTTCAGATTTTCTGTTCCAGAAATAGCTATCGCTATGATATAATTATTTTATGATTATTACTATTCCTATAAAAAACCAAAAAGATATTGGCACACCATCTGATTCAGTCGTTGTTCTCGGCTATTTTGATGGTATACACAAGGGGCATCAAGAATTATTTCGTGTTGCCAATAAGGCTGCGAGAAAAGATTTATTACCTATCGTCGTTATGACCTTTAATGAATCTCCAAAGATCGCTTTAGAGCCTTATCATCCTGATCTGTTTTTACATATTTTGAACCCTGCTGAACGTGAGAGGAAATTAAAGCGTGAAGGCGTAGAAGAATTATATCTCCTTGATTTTAGTAGTCAATTCGCTAGTCTCACGGCAGAAGAATTTTTTGCAACCTATATCAAGGCTATGAATGCCAAAATTATTGTTGCAGGTTTTGATTATACATTTGGTTCTGACAAAAAAACAGCAGAAAATTTAAAGGATTACTTTGATGGAGAAGTTATCATTGTTCCACCTGTAGAAGATGAGAAAGGAAAGATTAGTTCAACTCGTATCCGTCAAGCTATTTTAGATGGAAATGTGAAAGAAGCAGGAGAACTTTTGGGGGCACCGCTTCCATCCAGAGGTATGGTGGTTCATGGTAATGCTCGTGGTCGTACGATTGGTTATCCAACAGCTAATTTAGTGCTTTTAGACCGTACTTATATGCCAGCAGATGGCGTTTATGTTGTTGATGTTGAGATTCAAAGACAGAAGTATCGTGCTATGGCTAGTGTCGGGAAAAATGTGACCTTTGATGGAGAAGAAGCACGTTTTGAAGTCAATATTTTTGATTTTAATCAAGATATTTATGGGGAAACCGTCATGGTTTATTGGCTTGATCGCATTCGAGATATGACCAAATTTGACTCAGTTGACCAATTAGTGGATCAGTTAAAGGCTGATGAAGAAGTCGCTAGGAATTGGTCTTAAGAGTTTGAGTAAAGAAAAGAGGTTGTCTGTAACCCAAAAGATAGATGATGTAGTCTAACTTTTGATGTCACGACATTACCTCTTTTTATTCTTTTTCAAAGGTAAATCCTTCTCCAAGGATTTCATGGGCTTCTGTAATGGTTATAAAGGCTTGCGGATCGATTCGATGAATCATTTCCTTCATTTTCACAATCTCATTTCTACCGACAATACAGTAGATAATCTTCAAATCTTTTTGACTATAGTAGCCTTGACCTGAGATGAAAGTAACGCCTCTTCCTAGGTCATCATTAATCGCTTTAGCAAGTTGGTCAGGACGTTTTGTGATAATCATAAAGCCTTTACCAGCATAGCCTCCTTCGCCAATCAAATCAATGACACGAGAAACGATAAAATCAAATAAGAGTGTGTAGGAAACCAATCTCAAATCCTTGAAGATAAGGAGAATGAGCATGAGAATACAAAAATCTAAGATAAAGAGCAGTTTTCCCATTGATATATGAGTGTATTTATTGAGAATACGAGCTAGAATATCAGTTCCGCCAGTTGTACCTCCAGCATTAAAGATAATTCCAAGACCAATTCCCAATAGAATCCCAGCTATAAGAGCAGTGATTAGTAAATCACCTTGAAGATCAATATGAAGTGGAATACGCTCAAAAAAGGCTAACCAGGCGGATAAGGCTAAGGTTCCTAGCAAACTAGAATAGAGGGATTTTGCTCCAAATATTTTCCAAGCTAGGATGAAAAGGGGAATGTTAATCAGCAAGTTCATGAGCGAAACAGGGATTTTAAAAAGATAAAAGGTGATAAGGGTAATACCTGTTGCCCCTCCTTCAAAGAGATGATGAGGAACTACAAAATAAGTTAGACCAAAAGCATAAATAGCAGCACCTAGTAAAATGGTTAAAATGGGGTAAATTTTTTTAATCATAGGACACCTCTTTTCTTATAAGTTGATTATATCAAATTTTTACGGAAAATTTGAGTGACTCCATTAGGATTTTTAATCTTTTTTTGATATAATTAAAAGTAAGAAAACCAATCTGAATCCTAAAATAGAAAGATTGATACTATGACAAAAATTAAGATTGTAACCGATTCATCTGTTACTATTGAACCAGAACTAGTAAAGCAATTAGATATTACGGTAGTGCCACTATCTGTAATGATTGATAATGTTGTTTATTCTGATGCTGATTTGAAAGAAGAAGGTAAATTTCTTCACTTGATGCAAGAAGCTAAGAATCTTCCGAAAACAAGTCAGCCGCCTGTAGGTGTCTTTGCTGAAGTTTTTGAAGACCTGTGCAAGGATGGTAGCCAGATTCTTGCTATTCATATGTCTCATGCTCTTTCGGGGACTGTAGAAGCAGCACGCCAAGGTGCTAGTTTATCTACTGCAGATGTGACTGTTGTTGATAGTTCCTTCACTGACCAAGCCTTGAAATTCCAAGTTGTTGAGGCTGCGAGATTAGCTCAAGAAGGCAAAGACATGGAGACAATTTTAGCTCATGTAGAAGAGGTTAAAAACCATACGGAGCTCTATATTGGCGTTTCTACTCTAGAAAATCTAGTAAAAGGTGGACGAATTGGCCGTGTAACTGGATTGTTAAGCTCCCTTCTCAATATCCGTGTTGTCATGCAAATGAAAGACCATGAATTGCAGCCAATGGTTAAAGGTCGTGGAGCTAAAACTTTTAAAAAATGGTTAGATGAGTTGATAACATCGCTTTCTGAACGTTCTGTAGCAGAGATTGGAATTTCATATTCTGGTAGTGCTGATTGGGCAAAAGAGATGAAAGAAAGCTTACAAGCTTATGTTGAACAGCCAATTTCTGTTTTGGAAACGGGTTCCATTATTCAAACTCACACGGGTGAGAACGCTTGGGCTATTTTGGTACGTTACCACTCCTAAAAAAATAAAGAAAATGGGAAGAAATAGCGTTTTTAACTTGACCTAAAAGGGATTTTAGGATATGATTATATTTGTTAATTAGAAATTATTTGGAGGAATCGTTAACATGGCAAACAAACAAGATTTGATCGCTAAAGTAGCAGAAGCTACAGAATTGACTAAGAAAGACTCAGCAGCAGCAGTTGAAGCTGTATTTGCAGCAGTAGCTGACTATCTTGCAGCTGGTGAAAAAGTTCAATTGATCGGTTTTGGTAACTTTGAAGTTCGTGAGCGTGCAGAACGTAAAGGTCGCAACCCACAAACTGGTAAAGAAATGACAATTGCAGCTTCTAAAGTTCCAGCATTCAAAGCTGGTAAAGCTCTTAAAGACGCTGTTAAATAATTGGTGTTCAAAAAGCCTATTGTATCAAGCTTTCTAGCTTGGTCAGTAGGCTTTTTAATTATGAAATCTAGTAATAAATAGAGTTAAAAAGTTGAATGCTCCGAAAATATTGTATATATAGTAGTTGAATCTAAAATAGTACGAAACAATTTCTAAAACATTTATAGAAATTAATTTTACTTCCTCAATCGATTTGTTCTCATCTTATTTCAATCTGCTATACGTACGTATATAATGAAAAGAATTAAATAATAGACTTGTGCGATAACTATTTGAAGCAAGATTGGCTGGTTAGAAAATCCAACAAGATAGCGAAGGAATCTAACATAAAATATACATAATTTATTTTATGTTATAAACCCTTCGCTAAAATACTTACCATTATCTTGAATGCCTTTGGGAAACATGCTATACTACTTGTATGATTATTTTACAAGCTAATAAAATTGAACGATCTTTTGCAGGAGAGGTTCTTTTTGATAATATCAACCTGCAGGTTGATGAACGAGACAGGATTGCTCTTGTTGGGAAAAATGGAGCAGGTAAGTCTACTCTTTTGAAGATTTTGGTTGGAGAAGAGGAACCAACTAGTGGAGAAATCAATAAGAAAAAAGATATTTCTCTGTCTTACCTAGCCCAAGATAGCCGTTTTGAGTCTGAAAATACCATCTACGATGAAATGCTTTATGTCTTTGATGACTTGCGTCGGACTGAGAAACAACTTCGTCAGATGGAGCTGGAGATGGGTGAAAAGTCTGGTGAGGGCTTGAATAAGCTGATGTCAGATTACGACCGCTTATCTGAGAATTTTCGCCAAGCAGGTGGCTTTACCTATGAAGCCGATATTCGAGCGATTTTAAATGGATTCAAGTTTGATGAATCTATGTGGCAGATGAAAATTGCTGAGCTTTCGGGTGGTCAAAATACTCGCTTAGCTCTGGCCAAAATGCTTCTTGAAAAGCCCAATCTCTTGGTCTTGGACGAGCCAACCAACCACTTGGATATCGAAACCATTGCCTGGCTAGAGAATTACTTGGTAAACTATAGTGGTGCCCTCATTATTGTTAGTCACGACCGTTATTTCTTGGATAAGGTTGCGACGATTACACTGGATTTGACCAAGCATTCCTTGGATCGTTATGTGGGTAATTACTCTCGTTTTGTTGAGTTGAAGGAACAAAAACTAGCTACTGAGGCAAAGCACTATGAAAAGCAACAAAAGGAAATAGCTGCTCTGGAAGATTTTGTCAATCGCAATCTAGTCCGTGCTTCAACGACCAAACGTGCCCAATCTCGACGCAAACAACTGGAAAAAATGGAGCGTTTGGACAAGCCTGAAGCTGGTAAGAAATCAGCCAATATGACCTTCCAGTCTGAAAAAAGCTCTGGTAATGTTGTCCTGACTGTTGAAAATGCGGCTATTGGCTATGATGGGGAAATATTGTCAGAACCTATCAACCTAGACCTTCGTAAGATGAATGCTGTCGCCATCGTTGGTCCCAATGGTATTGGCAAGTCAACTTTTATTAAATCAATCGTGGACCAAATTCCCTTTATCAAGGGTGAAAAGCGATTTGGAGCTAATGTTGAGGTTGGTTACTATGACCAAACCCAAAGCAAGCTGACACCAAGTAATACGGTGCTTGATGAACTCTGGAATGATTTTAAACTGACACCAGAAGTTGAAATCCGCAACCGTCTTGGGGCCTTCCTTTTCTCAGGAGATGATGTTAAAAAATCAGTCGGCATGCTGTCTGGTGGCGAGAAAGCACGTTTGCTTTTGGCTAAATTGTCTATGGAAAACAACAACTTTTTGATTCTGGATGAGCCGACCAACCACTTGGATATTGATAGCAAGGAAGTGCTAGAAAATGCCTTGATTGACTTCGATGGAACTCTTCTATTCGTCAGCCATGACCGTTACTTTATCAATCGTGTGGCAACTCATGTACTGGAATTGTCTGAAAATGGTTCAACTCTCTATCTTGGAGATTACGATTACTATGTTGAGAAGAAATCAGAAGTAGAAATGATTCAAACCGAGGAAGCTTCAACCAGCAATCAAGCAAAAGAAGTAAGTACACTCAATGACTACCAGGCTCAGAAAGAAAGTCAAAAAGAAGTTCGCAAACTCATGCGACAAATTGAAAGTCTAGAAGTTGAAATCGAAGAGTTAGAAAGTCAAAGTCAAGCCATTTCTGAACAAATGTTGGAAACAAACGATGCCGACAAACTGATGGAATTGCAGGCTGAACTGGACAAAATTAGCCACCGTCAGGAAGAAGCCATGCTTGAATGGGAAGAATTATCAGAGCAGGTGTAAAGATGGAACATCTTGGAAAAGTATTTCGTGAATTTCGGACAAGTGGAAATTATTCTTTAAAGGAGGCGGCAGGTGAGTCCTGTTCGACCTCTCAGTTATCTCGCTTTGAGCTTGGGGAGTCTGACCTAGCGGTCTCACGTTTCTTTGAGATTTTGGATAACATTCATGTCACAATCGAAAATTTCATGGATAAGGCTAGGGATTTTCATAATCATGAACATGTTGCCATGATGGGACAAATTGTGCCTCTTTACTATTCAAATGATATTGCAGGTTTTCAAAAGCTTCAAAGAGAACAACTTGAAAAGGCTAAGAGTTCGACAAATCCCCTTTATTTTGAGCTGAACTGGATTTTGCTACAAGGTCTGATTTGTCAAAGAGATTCGAGTTATGATATGAAGCAAGATGATTTGGATAAGGTAGCAGATTATCTCTTCAAAACAGAAGAATGGACCATGTATGAGTTGATTCTGTTTGGTAACCTCTATAGTTTCTACGATGTGGATTATGTCACTCGAATTGGTAGAGAAGTGATGGAGAGGGAGGGATTTTATCAAGAAATTGGTCGCCATAAGAGATTGGTGTTGATTTTGGCGCTCAATTGTTACCAGCATTGTTTAGAGAATCTTTCTTTTGACAATGCAAGTTATTTTGATGCTTATACAGAGAAGATTATTGGTAAAGGTATTAAGCTTTATGAGCGTAATGTTTTCCATTATTTAAAAGGTTTTGCCTTATATCAAAAAGGACAGTGTAAAGAAGGCTGTAAGCAGATGCAAGAGGCCATGCATATTTTTGATGTGCTAGGTCTCCCAGAGCAAGTAGCCTACTATCAGGAACACTACGAAAAATTTATCAAAAATTAATTTTCCCAAATAAGGGAAAAAGAAAAAAGCTCCTTTCGGTTTTGATACAATAGTTTCAAAATTTGAGAGGAGTTTTTATATGAACCGCTATGCAGTACAGTTGATTAGCCGTGGAGCTGTTAACAAGATAGGGAATATGCTCTATGATTATGGAAATAGTGTCTGGTTGGCTTCCATGGGAACTATCGGACAGACAGTTTTGGGAATGTATCAGATTTCAGAACTCGTCACATCTATTCTAGTCAATCCTTTTGGTGGAGTTATATCAGACCGTTTTTCTCGTCGTAAGATTTTAATGACGACAGACCTTGTTTGTGGGATTCTTTGTCTGACTATTTCTTTCATAAGGAATGACAGCTGGATGATTGGGGCTTTGATTTTTGCCAATATTGTTCAGGCGGTTGCATTTGCATTTTCTCGTACAGCCAATAAAGCCATTATAACTGAGGTTGTTGAGAAAGACGAGATTGTGACCTACAATGCTCGTTTAGAGCTGGTTTTGCAGGTTGTAGCTGTAAGTTCTCCTGTACTTTCCTTCCTTGTTTTACAATTTGCCAGTCTCCATACGACGCTTGTTTTAGATGCCATTAGTTTTTTCATCGCATTTACCTTGGTAGCTTTTCTCCCTAAAAAAGAGACTCAGGAACAAGAGAAAAAGACTTTCAGCTGGAAAGCCATTTTTGCTGATATGAAAGATGGACTTGGCTATATTTGGCGCCAGAAAGAAATCTTTTTCCTTTTGTTAGTAGCTTCCAGTGTTAATTTCTTTTTTGCCGCTTTTGAATTTCTCCTCCCCTTTTCAAATAGGCTTTACGGAGTAGAAGGAGCTTACGCAAGTATTTTGACTATGGGGGCTATTGGTTCCATCATTGGGGCTCTTCTAGCTAGTAAAATTAAAGCTAATGTTTATAATCTTTTGATTTTACTGGCTTTGACAGGTGTCGGAGTTCTTATGATGGGATTATCACTTCCAAATTTGCTTTCCTTTTCTGGAAATTTAGTTTGTGAATTGTTTATGACAATTTTTAATATTCACTTTTTTACTCAGGTGCAAACCAAGGTTGAGGGGGAATATTTGGGGAGAGTATTAAGCACAATTTTTACCTTAGCCATTCTATTTATGCCTATTGCAACAGGTTTAATGACCTGGCTTCCAAGTGTTCATCTTTATTCTTTCTTGATTATTGGACTTGGAGTTGTAGCCTTATCTTTCTTAGCTCTCGGATATGTTCGAACTCATTTTAAAAAAGAGACATGAGTCTGTTTGAGTTTTAAAAATAATTCCAATCTAAGTATTTTTTCCGCCCTTCTCGTTTGTGAGGAGGGCTTAGTTTATGGTAAAATGGTCTTATGAATAAAAGAATGAATGAGTTAGTCGCCTTGCTCAATCGCTATGCGTCTGAGTACTATACTAGCGATAATCCCTCGGTTTCAGACAGTGAGTATGATCGCCTTTACCGAGAGTTGGTTGAGTTAGAAACTGCCTATCCAGATCAAGTGCTAGCAGACAGTCCTACCCATCGTGTTGGTGGCAAGGTTTTAGATGGTTTTGAAAAATACAGTCATCAGTATCCTCTTTATAGTTTGCAGGATGCTTTTTCACGTGAGGAGCTTGAAGCTTTTGATGCGCGTGTTCGTAAGGAGGTGGCTCATCCGACCTATATTTGTGAGCTGAAAATCGATGGCTTATCTATCTCGCTGACTTATGAAAAGGGGATTTTAGTTGCTGGGGCAACGCGTGGAGATGGTTCTGTTGGGGAGAATATCACGGAAAACCTCAAGCGTGTTAAGGACATTCCTTTGACTTTGCCAGAAGAACTAGATATCACAGTTCGTGGGGAATGTTACATGCCACGCGCTTCTTTTGACCAGGTCAACCAAGCTCGCCAAGAAAATGGAGAGCCTGAATTTGCCAATCCTCGTAATGCGGCGGCAGGAACCTTGCGTCAGTTGGATACAGCAGTAGTTGCCAAGCGCAATCTTGCAACGTTTCTCTATCAAGAAGCCAGTCCTTCAACTCGTGACAGCCAAGAAAAGGTTTTGAAGCACCTAGAACAGCTCGGTTTTGTAGTCAATCCTAAGCGGATTTTGGCTGAAAACATAGATGAAATCTGGCATTTTATCCAAGAAGTAGGAGAAGAACGAGACAGTCTTCCCTATGATATCGATGGGGTAGTGATCAAGGTAAACGACCTAGCAGGTCAAGAAGAACTTGGCTTTACCGTTAAGGCTCCAAAGTGGGCAGTAGCCTACAAGTTCCCAGCTGAAGAAAAAGAAGCCCAATTACTCTCAGTTGACTGGACAGTAGGCCGTACTGGAGTTGTCACGCCAACTGCAAATCTCACACCAGTACAACTAGCTGGGACAACTGTTAGCCGTGCGACCCTTCACAACGTGGATTATATTGCTGAAAAAGATATCCGCAAGGACGATACGGTTATCGTCTATAAGGCAGGAGATATCATTCCTGCTGTCTTGCGTGTGGTAGAGTCCAAACGGGTTTCTGAAGAGAAACTAGATATTCCTACAAACTGCCCGAGTTGTGACTCTGACTTGTTGCACTTTGAAGATGAAGTGGCTCTCCGTTGTATCAATCCGCGTTGTCCTGCTCAAATCATGGAAGGTTTGATTCACTTTGCTTCTCGAGACACCATGAATATTACAGGTCTTGGTCCATCTATTGTTGAGAAGCTCTTTGCTGCCAATCTAGTCAAGGATGTAGCGGATATTTACCGTTTGCAAGAAGAAGATTTCCTCCTTTTAGAGGGGGTTAAGGAAAAGTCTGCTGGTAAACTCTATCATGCTATTCAAGCATCAAAGGAAAACTCTGCTGAAAAACTCTTGTTTGGTTTGGGAATTCGCCATGTCGGAAGCAAGGCCAGTCAGCTCTTACTCCAACATTTCCATTCAATTGAAAATCTGGCTCAGGCAGATCCAGAGGAAGTGGCTAGTATTGAAAGTCTGGGTGGTGTGATTGCCAAGAGTCTTCAGACTTACTTTGCTACAGAAGGCTCTGAAATTCTCCTCAGAGAATTGAGAGAAGCTGGGGTCAATCTGGACTATAAAGGTCAGACAGTAGTTGCGAATGCGGCCTTGTCAGGTTTGACCGTGGTATTGACTGGAAAATTGGAACGTCTCAAGCGCTCAGAAGCCAAAAGCAAACTTGAAAGTTTGGGTGCCAAGGTAACAGGCAGTGTGTCTAAAAAGACCGACCTCGTCGTGGCAGGAGCAGATGCTGGAAGTAAACTTCAAAAGGCACAAGAACTTGGTATTGAGGTTAGAGACGAGGCATGGCTAGAAAGTTTGTAATGATCTTTTAAAAATAGAGTTTAGATAGAATGACAATATTTGTTAATCGGGACAAAATCGGTCAAGAATTTATTAGTGAAACAGAAATAAAATAAAAAGGAAAAATAAAAATGTATACCTACCCTATGCGCATTCATTACCATCGCAAGAATGGTGAATATGACACTTGCTCTTTTGTAAAAAGCCAGGATCAACGAATTGATTTACTAACTTACCAAGAAGATTATTTTGGTGCCTTATTTAGCTTTGAACACCCAAGTGTTCATCCCTTAGAAAGCTTGAATTTTGTGGTTCATACCGGCCAAATCAGTAAAGAATATGCTATCCGTTTTAATCACTATCCCCTCTTAACAGAGGTCTGGATTTTGGAAGGCGATGATCGGATTTATTACTCTGAAAATCCTGCTATTGCCAGTCCTTTCTATAAAAATCAAAATCCTTTTGCCTTTGATAAGGCCATTAACAGCGCTAGTTTTGACCATCATTGGGGTTACCAAGGGGAATTGGGTTGCCATGTAGAGGACAATCAGGCTCATTTTTCCCTCTGGTCACCAACAGCGACAGCAGTACAGGTTGTGGTTTATGAATCAGCTACTAATGATGCACCTGTTTGGAAGACTTTTGATATGGAGAGAGGCAATCGCTACTCTTATAACCATAAGGACAATACTATTGGTGTCTGGAGTTTGGATGTTGAGGAAGATTTGACTGGTAAGGCTTATCAGTATCAAGTCCAATTCCCTCATCACGAAACACTGACACGTGATCCTTATACAATAGCGACCAGCCCTGATGGCAAACGTTCTGCTATTCTGAGCCATGCAGAAAAACAAGTCGAAAATTTCGAGGTCAAGCATGGTTCTGATGCTGCTTGGCGTTTGGAAAATCCATGTAAGGCAGTTATTTGTGAAATGCATATTCGTGATTTGACCCAATCACCGACCTCAGGTGTGGATGAACATCTTCGAGGAACGTTCTTGGGTGCTGCTCAGACTGGAACGGTTAACCAGTACGGTCAGTCAACTGCTTTTGATCATATCAAGAAGTTGGGCTACAATTATGTTCAGTTGCAACCAATTGCAGACCGTCACAAAGAATACGATGAGGACGGGAATGTAACCTACAACTGGGGTTATGATCCACAAAACTATAACGCACCAGAAACTAGTTTTTCAACTAATCCAGATGATCCAGCTCAGGTCATTCGTGATTTGAAGACCATGGTTCAAGCTTACCACGATGCGGGTATTGGTGTCATTATGGATGTGGTCTATAACCATACCTTTTCAGTTGTTGATGCACCTTTCCAAACAACTGTCCCTGATTACTATTATCGTATGAATCCAGACGGTACCTTCCAGAATGGAACGGGTGTTGGAAATGAAACAGCCAGTGAACACGAAATGTTTCGCAAGTATATGATTGATTCTCTTCTATACTGGGTGCAGGAATACAATATTGACGGATTCCGTTTTGACTTGATGGGGATTCATGATGTCAAGACCATGCAGATGATTCGTCAGAGTTTGGATGAAATTGACCCTAACATTATCCTCTATGGAGAAGGTTGGGATATGGGAACAGGTCTTGCCCCTTATGATAAGGCTAAGAAAGACAACGCCTACGAAATGCCAAACATTGGTTTCTTTAATGACAATCAGCGTGATGCTGTCAAAGGTGGAGAAGTTTACGGTGCAATTAAATCAGGTTTTGTCAGTGGTGCTGCGACAGAGCCAATTCTAGCTAAAGCAATCCTAGGAAGTCGTGAATTAGGAACCTATACACATCCAAATCAGGTGCTTAACTATGTAGAAGCCCATGACAATTACAATCTTCACGATTTATTGGCAACTCTTCATCCAGACCAAAGTTCAGAACAAATCATGCGCAAGGTTGAGACAGCCACAGCCATGAATCTGCTCATGCAAGGAATGGCCTTTATGGAAATCGGTCAAGAATTTGGTCGTACCAAACTGGTTGCGACTGGTGAGAATGGTGAGTTGACCCATGATGATAGAGAGCGTGCGATGAATAGCTATAATGCTCCTGACAGTGTGAACCAAGTCAACTGGGATTTGATCAATGAGCGTCAAGATAGTATTGAGTTTATCCGTCAAGTCATCCGATTGAAGACAAAAACTGGTGCCTTTTCTTACTCTAGCTATGATGAAATTTACCATCATGTCTTTGTGCATTCTGCGATTGAACATAGCGGCTGCCTTATCTATGAAGTTCATGGGAAAGAACACCTCTTGGTTGTTGTGAATGCTAAATCCGAACCCTATCAGTTTGAGAATGCAGGAAATTTAGCCATGTTGGTAACCAATAGTCGTTCAAAAGAAGATAATGTTTTAGATGATATTAGTCTAGCCGTCTTGAGTGTTTTATAAAGACCATCTATCTCGCTATTCTAACACATTATTGGAAGTGAACGAATAGAAAGAGCTTAGCTAACAACTCACTTGTATAGAAAAGTTGATAAATATTTTCATCAAATGTGTAAAATCAGGAAATTGTTTTCCTGGTTTTATTTTTTTGCTATAAAACAATAATAATCATAGAAAAAATCCGAACTTTTTGGTATTATAGTAGAGAAAAGAAAGGCGTTTTCACATTTTTTTGAAAAAATATTGCTTTACAATTGAACGAGAAAGTGAACTTTTTGTAGATTTTCAAAATAATTTTAAATAAGTATAGTAATTTACTTGAATCTTCTCTAAAAAGGTAGTATAATAAAAACATAGAAAACGCTTACAGAAAAGAGGGGGTATTATGGATAAAAGAGAAGCTTTGCGCACCTTTATGACAGGAGAGAATTTTCACCTTCAGCATTATCTAGGAGCACATAAAGAGCAAGTGAATGGAGAGTATGGCTATACTTTCCGTGTTTGGGCACCTAATGCTCAGGCTGTCCACTTGGTGGGGGATTTTACCAACTGGATTGAGGGTCAGATTCCAATGGTAAGAAATGACTTTGGGGTCTGGGAAGTCTTTACCAATATGGCTCAAGAAGGGCATATTTACAAATATCATGTCACACGTCAAAATGGTCATCAACTGATGAAGATTGACCCTTTTGCTGTCAGATATGAGGCTCGTCCAGGAACAGGGGCAATCGTAACAGAGCTTCCTGAGAAGAAATGGAGGGATGGACTTTGGCTGGCACGAAGAAAACGTTGGGGCTTTGCTGAACGTCCTGTCAATATCTATGAAGTTCACGCTGGCTCATGGAAAAGAAATCCTGATGGTAGTCCCTATAGTTTTGCCCAGCTCAAGGATGAACTTATCCCTTACCTAGTTGAGATGAACTATACTCATATTGAGTTTATGCCTTTGATGTCCCACCCTCTCGGTTTGAGTTGGGGTTATCAGCTCATGGGGTACTTCGCTTTAGAGCATGCTTATGGTCGACCAGAGGAGTTTCAAGATTTTGTCGAGGAGTGTCATATCCATAATATTGGGGTTATTGTGGACTGGGTACCTGGTCACTTTACCATCAATGATGATGCCTTAGCCTATTATGATGGGACACCGACTTTTGAATACCAAGACCATAATAAGGCTCATAACTATGGTTGGGGTGCCCTTAACTTTGACCTTGGAAAAAATGAAGTCCAGTCCTTCTTGATTTCTTGTATTAAGCATTGGATTGATGTCTATCATTTGGATGGTATTCGTGTGGATGCTGTTAGCAACATGCTCTATTTGGACTATGATGATGCTCCATGGACACCTAACAAAGATGGGGGAAATCTCAACTATGAAGGTTATTATTTCCTTCAACGCTTGAATGACATTATTAAGTTAGAATATCCAGATGTGATGATGATTGCAGAAGAAAGTTCGTCTGCAACCAAGATTACGGGAATGAAAGAGCTTGGTGGTCTAGGATTTGACTACAAATGGAACATGGGCTGGATGAATGATATCCTCCGTTTCTACGAAGAAGACCCAATTTACCGTAAGTATGATTTTAATTTGGTGACGTTCAGCTTTATGTATGTTTTCAATGAAAACTATCTCTTGCCATTCTCGCACGATGAAGTGGTTCATGGCAAGAAGAGTATGATGCATAAGATGTGGGGAGATCGTTACAATCAATTCGCAGGCTTGCGCAATCTCTACACTTACCAAATTTGTCACCCTGGTAAGAAATTGCTCTTCATGGGTAGCGAATACGGCCAATTCCTAGAATGGAAATCTGAAGAGCAGTTGGAATGGTCTAACCTAGAAGACCCAATGAATGCTAAGATGAAGTATTTCACTTCTCAGCTAAATCAGTTTTACAAAGACAACCGCTGTCTGTGGGAAATTGATACCAGCTATGATGGTATTGAAATCATTGATGCGGATAATCGAGACCAGAGTGTTCTTTCCTTTATTCGTAAGGGTAAAAAGGGAGAAATGTTAGTCTGTATCTTTAACATGGCACCTGTTGAACGGAAAGATTTTACAATCGGACTACCCGTTGCAGGAATTTACGAAGAAGTCTGGAATACTGAGTTAGAAGAGTGGGGAGGCGTTTGGAAAGAACATAATCAAACTGTTCAAACGCAAGAAGGACTATGGAAAGATTATGAGCAGACCTTAACCTTTACCCTACCGGCTATGGGAGCTAGTGTATGGAAAATCAAACGTCGCTTGAAGTCCACTAAAACCGTCACAAGTAAAAACCAAAAAGGAGTAGAAAATGAAGAATGAAATGTTAGCTTTGATTCTTGCTGGTGGGCAAGGAACTCGTCTCGGTAAACTCACTCAAAGCATCGCAAAACCAGCTGTGCAATTTGGTGGGCGCTACCGTATCATTGACTTTGCCCTTTCAAACTGTGCCAACTCAGGGATTCACAATGTTGGAGTCATTACACAGTACCAGCCACTTGCTCTCAACAATCATATTGGGAATGGTTCAAGCTGGGGACTAGATGGTATCAATTCTGGTGTTTCTATTCTCCAACCTTATTCTGCCAGTGAAGGAAATCGTTGGTTTGAGGGGACTAGTCACGCTATTTACCAAAATATCGACTATATCGACAGTGTCAATCCTGAGTATGTCTTGATTTTGTCTGGGGATCACATCTACAAAATGGACTATGATGATATGCTCCAGTCTCATAAGGATAATAATGCCAGCTTGACAGTAGCAGTTTTAGACGTCCCTCTTAAAGAAGCAAGCCGTTTTGGTATCATGAATACTGATGCCAACAATCGTATTGTTGAATTTGAAGAAAAACCAGCTCAACCTAAATCTACAAAAGCTTCTATGGGAATCTACATTTTTGATTGGCAACGCCTTCGTAATATGTTAGTCGCTGCTGAAAAGAGCAATGTAGATATGTCAGACTTTGGTAAAAATGTCATTCCAAATTACCTTGAGTCAGGTGAAAGTGTTTATGCTTACGAATTTAGCGGTTACTGGAAAGATGTTGGTACGATTGAGTCACTTTGGGAAGCGAATATGGAGTACATTTCTCCAGAAAATGCCTTGGATAGTCGTAACCGTCAATGGAAGATTTACTCAAGAAACTTGATTTCACCACCAAACTTCCTTGGGGCAAATGCTGATGTGGAAGACTCATTAGTTGTAGACGGATGTTTCGTTGATGGAACTGTTAAACATTCTATCCTTTCAACAGGCGCGCAAGTTCGCGAAGGAGCGGAAGTTGTTGATTCAGTTATCATGAGTGGAGCTATCATTGGTCAAGGAGCTAAGATTAAACGTGCCATTATTGGTGAAGGTGCGATTATTTCTGACGGTGTCGAAATTGATGGAACAGAAGAAGTACAAGTTGTAGGATATGATGAAGTAGTGGGGGTAGCAACAGATGAAGATTGATAAATATTCTGCCATTTTAGGAAATACAGTTGGTTTTCATGATATGTCGACATTGACGGACCACCGTCCAGTAGCAAGTTTGCCATTTGGTGGGAAATATCGTTTGATCGACTTCCCACTTTCAAGCCTTGCTAATGCAGGTGTTCGTAGTGTCTTTGGTATTTTCCAGCAGGATAATATCAGCTCAGTCTTTGACCATATTCGTTCAGGACGCGAGTGGGGCTTATCAACCCTTCTTAGCCATTACTATCTAGGGATTTACAATACCCGTGTAGAAAGTAGCACAGTTGGAAAAGAATACTACCAACAGCTTCTTACTTATTTGAAACGTTCTGGGTCAAACCAAACGGTTTCCCTCAACTGCGATGTCCTGATTAACATTGATTTGAACCAAGTTTTCCACCTACATAGTACAACAAAAGGGCCTATCACTGTAGTTTATAAAAAACTAGCTAAGAAAGATATTTCAGAAGTAAATGCAATCTTGGAAGTGGATGAAACAGACCATGTTCTTTCTCATAAACTCTTTGATAGCAAGTCAACAGCTGAAATGTTCAATATGTCTACAGATATCTTTGTCGTTGATACACCTTGGTTGATTGAACGCTTGGAAGAAGAAGCTAAAAAAGAACATCCAGAGAAGTTGCGCTATGTTTTACGTGATTTAGCTGCCAAAGAAGGAGCTTTTGCCTACGAGTATACAGGCTACCTTGCAAATATTCATTCTGTAGAGTCTTATTACCAAGCTAATAAAGATATGCTTGAATCACAGAAATTCTATTCTCTTTTCTCACCAAACCAAAAGATTTATACAAAGGTCAAAAACGAAGAGCCAACTTACTATGCTAATACATCTAAAGTAAGCACTTCTCAGTTTGCGTCTGGTAGTATCATTGAAGGTCAAGTGGCAAATTCTGTTCTATCACGTAATATTCATGTACATAAGGATAGCCTGGTTAAAGATAGCCTGCTCTTCCCTCGTGTTGTTATTGGAGAAGGAGCTCAGGTTGAATATGCTATCTTGGACAAGGGTGTTGAAGTTGAGCCTGGTGTTGTGATTCGAGGAACTGCAGAACATCCAGTTGTTGTTAAGAAAGGTAGCAAAGTAACAGAGGATATTCATTCATGAAAATTTTATTTGTAGCAGCAGAGGGTGCACCCTTTTCAAAAACAGGTGGTCTGGGAGACGTCATTGGCGCTCTTCCAAAATCACTGGTAAAAGCTGGGCACGAAGTTGCAGTTATTTTACCCTACTATGACATGGTAGAGGCTAAATTTGGAAATCAGATTGAAGATGTGCTTCATTTTGAGGTGAGTGTTGGTTGGCGCAGACAGTACTGTGGAATTAAGAAAACCGTCTTAAACGGTGTAACCTTCTACTTTATTGACAGCCAATATTATTTCTTCCGTGGTCATGTTTATGGTGATTTTGATGACGGAGAGCGCTTTGCTTTCTTCCAACTGGCTGCCATTGAGGCTATGGAAAGGATTGACTTTATTCCTGATCTTCTCCATGCTCATGACTACCATACAGCTATGATTCCTTTCTTGTTAAAGGGAAAATACCGTTGGATTCGAGCCTATCAAGGAATAAAAACTGTTTTAACCATTCATAATTTGGAATTTCAAGGACAATTTTCAGAAGGAATGTTATGGGATTTGTTTGGAGTTGGCTTTGAACGTTATGCTGATGGTACCCTTCGCTGGAACAACTGTTTAAACTGGATGAAGGCAGGTATTCTCTATGCGGATCGTGTTTCAACCGTTTCACCTAGCTATGCTCATGAAATCATGACCAGTCAGTTCGGATGTAACTTGGATCAGATTCTTCGAATGGAGTCTGGCAAGGTGTCTGGTATCGTGAATGGGATTGATGCTGACCTGTATAATCCTCAGACGGATGCTCTTTTAGACTATCATTTCAATCAGGAAGATTTGTCTGGGAAAGCCAAAAATAAGGCAAAATTGCAAGAAAGAGTTGGCTTGCCAGTTAGATCTGACGTTCCACTGGTGGGAATTGTTTCTCGTTTGACACGTCAAAAAGGTTTTGATGTGGTGGTCGAAAGTCTTCACCATATCTTGCAAAATGATGTTCAGATTGTTCTTTTGGGAACTGGCGATCCAGCATTTGAAGGAGCTTTCTCATGGTTTGCTCAGATTTACCCAGACAAGCTATCAGCAAATATCACTTTTGATGTCAAACTAGCTCAAGAAATCTACGCTGCTTGTGACCTCTTCCTCATGCCAAGTCGTTTTGAACCGTGTGGCTTGTCTCAAATGATGGCGATGCGTTACGGAACCTTGCCATTGGTCCATGAAGTTGGTGGCTTGCGAGATACAGTTCGCGCTTTCAATCCAATCGAAGGAAGCGGTACTGGCTTTAGCTTTGACAATCTATCTCCTTACTGGTTAAATTGGACTTTCCAAACAGCTTTGGACTTGTATAGAAACCATCCAGACATTTGGAGAAACCTACAAAAACAAGCTATGGAGTGTGATTTCTCATGGGATACAGCCTGCAAGTCATATCTTGACTTGTACCATAGTTTAGTTAACTAATAGATAAAATCGTATGATGACTTCATACGATTTTTAGGCTGTTTAGAGAGGAGAACTGATGTCTCAAGTAAAAGGCTTGTGTGTCATGGATGTTGATGGAACCTTAATCTTAGAAGAAGTGATTGATCTTTTGGGAAGAGAGGTAGGTCGTGAAGAGGAAATTTCGCTGATTACAAGTCGGGCAATGCAAGGAGAGTTGGACTTTGAAAGCAGTTTACGAAAAAGAGTGTCCTTCTTGGAAGGTCTTCCTATTTCGGTCTTTGATAAAGTTTTCAACTCAATTCATCTATCGCCAAATGCCCAGAAATTTATCTCTATTCTCCAAAAGAATGGCATCCTAGTTGGTCTGGTGTCTGGTGGATTTACACCAATAGTTGAGAGATTAGCAAAATCTCTTGGTATTGCCTATTTCTCTGCCAATCAACTTGAAGTCAAAGATGATCTTCTAACAGGAAAATTAGTTGGACAAATTATAAGTCCTGAGGTCAAAAAAGAGACTCTGGCAAAATGGAGAGAGAAACTAAAACTTCCTAAAGAAAGAACGATTGCAATCGGTGACGGGGCCAATGATTTATTGATGTTGAAATCAGCAGGATTGGGAATTGCTTTTTGTGCCAAAGAAGTACTCAGAAAAGAAATACCACATCATGTTGACAAGAGAGATTTTTTAGAAGTTCTACCTTTGATTGACTGTTTAGAATGAGGGAAAATATGAAGATTGTAATTGCACCAGATTCATTTAAGGAAAGCTTGACCGCTGAAGAGGTAGCTGAAGCAATAAAAAGAGGCTTCCAACAATCGATAGCAGATGTAGAATGTCTCCTCTGCCCTGTTGGTGATGGGGGAGAAGGTACAGTAGATTCCATTCGACATTCTCTTGACCTTGAAGAAAAATGGATCCGAGTGACAGGACCTTTTGGTCAAAAAGAAACCATGCGCTATTTTCAAAAAGAACAACTGGCACTATTTGAAGTTGCTGATTTAGTTGGCCTTGGAAAAATTCCGATAGAGAAACGAAATCCACTTCAAATCCAGACTTGTGGTATTGGAGAGTTGATTCGTCATCTCATTGCTCAAGGGATTAAAGAAATCTATATCGGTGTTGGTGGTACGGCCAGTAATGATGGAGGAATTGGGATCGCTGCTGGTTTAGGTTATCGATTTTATGATAGGGATGGAAATGTCTTGCCCACTTGCGGTCAGTCCTTATTAAACTTAGCTTCTATGTCAACAGAAAATCGCTGTGAAATTCCTGAAGATGTGCAAATTCGTATTTTAGCAGATGTCGTGAGTCCCTTATGTGGTCATCAAGGTGCGACCTATATTTTTGGAAAACAAAAAGGCCTAGATTCTACTATGTTTGCAGTCGTAGATCAGGCAATCCAAGATTTTTATGAAAAAGCCTCACCTGTAACATTGGAAATTAAAGGAGTAGGAGCTGGTGGAGGCATTGCTGGCGGTTTGTGTGCCTTTGCTCAAGCAAGAATCGTATCTGGGATTGATACCTGCTTGAACTTAATTAACTTTGATAAGAAAGTTTCACATGCTGACTTGGTAGTTGTAGGAGAAGGAAGGCTAGATCGTCAAAGTTTAGCAGGTAAAGCGCCTATAGGTGTTGCAAAAAGAACCCCTGTCGGAGTTCCTGTCATTGCTATTTGTGGTAGTCTTGCTGACGATTTACCTCCTTTACCATTTGAAAATATCCAAGCTGCCTTTTCTATTTTGGAGAAATGTGAACCTTTAGAAGATAGTTTGAAAAATGCCAGTCTCTATCTGGAGCACACGGCTGCCAATATTGGGCGTTTATTAAGTCTGAGTAAGATTTAGCCGAACCATTTCTTCCATAAGGATGTTTTGGCAGGTTCTTCCTTTTTAACTTCCCAAAGTTTTGCAAAAGCAAGTCGAAGGTCCTTTTCTTCTACTTGTACTGGTGCATTGCTATGGATAATCAGGCCAAAAGGAGAAGAAGTATGCTCTTCAGATACGATGGTAGCTTGACTATCAGTTTCTTTAGCTTCTTTTAAGTAGAAAACTTGCTTGTCAAATTCGATATTTGGTGAAATCTTTACAAATAGTGGCTCTGCTTTTTCCTGAAGATTTTCTAAAATAGATAAAAAACCTTTTTCTAACTGAGGGCTATTTGCTGTGTCAATATCTGCATATCCAAGAACTCTTTCCTCAAAGGTACCAAGATAGCGTCTTTGCTCATCCGGATTTAATTTTGGCCCACCATGAGCTTTTTCAAGTAATTGTTTTGATAAATCTGTCATGAAAACAGTATATCATAAAAGATAGAATAAAACAGACAAAAGAAAGCGATTACTTTATAAAGTTAAGGAAAATTTGCACAAAGATAACGTTTTTTCTTGAAAAAGGAGGTGTTTTAAGGTATTATAGAGGTGTAAAAAATTTAACTCATAAGGAGAGTAAAAAATGTCAATTATTACTGATGTTTACGCTCGCGAAGTCCTAGACTCACGCGGTAACCCAACACTTGAAGTAGAAGTTTACACTGAATCAGGTGCTTTCGGACGTGGTATGGTTCCATCAGGAGCTTCTACTGGTGAACACGAAGCAGTTGAACTTCGCGACGGTGACAAATCTCGTTACGGTGGTCTTGGTACACAAAAAGCTGTTGACAACGTAAACAACATCATTGCTGAAGCTATTATTGGCTACGATGTACGTGATCAACAAGCTATCGACCGTGCTATGATCGCTCTTGACGGTACTCCTAACAAAGGTAAATTGGGTGCGAATGCAATCCTTGGTGTGTCTATCGCTGTAGCTCGTGCTGCCGCTGACTACCTTGAAATCCCACTTTACAGCTACCTTGGTGGATTCAACACTAAAGTTCTTCCAACTCCAATGATGAACATCATCAACGGTGGTTCTCACTCTGACGCTCCAATCGCTTTCCAAGAATTCATGATTGTACCTGCTGGTGCGCCATCATTCAAAGAAGCTCTTCGTTGGGGTGCTGAAATCTTCCATGCTCTTAAGAAAATCCTTAAATCTCGTGGTTTGGAAACAGCCGTAGGTGACGAAGGTGGATTTGCTCCTCGTTTTGAAGGAACTGAAGACGGTGTTGAAACTATCCTTGCTGCTATCGAAGCTGCTGGATATGTTCCTGGTAAAGACGTATTTATCGGATTTGACTGTGCTTCATCAGAATTTTACGATAAAGAACGTAAAGTTTACGACTACACTAAATTCGAAGGTGAAGGAGCAGCTGTACGTACTGCTACAGAACAAATCGACTACCTTGAAGAATTGGTAAACAAATACCCAATCATCACTATCGAAGATGGTATGGATGAAAATGACTGGGACGGTTGGAAAGCTCTTACTGAACGTCTTGGTGGTAAAGTTCAATTGGTTGGTGACGACTTTTTCGTAACAAACACTTCTTACCTTGAAAAAGGTATTGCAGAAGGTGCTGCTAACTCAATCCTTATCAAAGTTAACCAAATCGGTACTCTTACTGAAACATTCGACGCTATCGAAATGGCGAAAGAAGCTGGTTACACTGCCGTTGTATCACACCGTTCAGGTGAAACTGAAGATTCAACAATCGCTGACATCGCAGTTGCAACTAACGCAGGACAAATCAAGACTGGTTCACTTTCACGTACAGACCGTATCGCTAAATACAACCAATTGCTTCGCATCGAAGACCAACTTGGTGAAGTAGCTGAATACCGTGGATTGAAATCATTCTACAACCTTAAGAAATAATCGTTGATTTAACAACGTTTATAGCCCCTCGGATTTTATCCGAAGGGCTATTTTTGTATTTAGGGGGCAAAAAAGGGGCAAAACTTTTTAAAAAATCTTTTTCATAACTTTATCCAGTACATTGATTGCTTCATCTTTCATGTTCTTTGTGACGTGGGTATAGATGGAAGTGGTGACCTCAGAATCAGAATGGCCAACCCTGTCCATGATTGTTTTTAGAGGAATTTTATTTTCAGCTAAAATGCTAATAGTTGTATGTCTGAAGATGTGAGGGGACAGATGTTTGGGGATTGGTTTTTTAAGGCGTTCGTTTGTTTGATGGAGAGATTTACTTAGAATAGAACTATGGATTGGCCTACCAATGTTTGTGACGAATATACGAGTGCTTTTGTACCAATTTAGGTCAGTATTTTCACTGAGCTGGTTCAGTTCAATCATTTTGTCTAGTATCTCAATTTCTCTTTTAGTTAAGTGGGTAGTTCGAAATCTTGCAAAAGTCTTAGTACCGTCATCATCTGGAATGTATCGGTTGAATGTTGTGTGGATGTCTAATGTCTTGCTATCTTTGTGATATTTGTCTGACGTAAGAGCAGCTAATATCTCCAAACAATTTAGGAGGATAGAAGTTTGATTAGTAGCTGACTAGTCCTTGTGTTATCTTGCTATATCGTACAGAAATATTTCTATGTACATGGTTCTAATACCTATATTTTTGACAATAATATAAGAAAATAGTATACTAAATAGACAATCATTGATTGTAGTGATAACGGTTAGGAGAAAATAGTGTTAAAACGTATTTTAAATATAGCATTGGCTTATGTAGGCGTTGTTATTGGTGCTGGACTATCTTCAGGCCAAGATTTAATGCAATACTTTGTTAGTTTTGGTAAATGGGGTATCATTGGAACGATTGTTCTTGGAATCATAAGTGTTATTTTTGGTAAAATTATCATTACCTTAGGAAGTTATTTCCGTTCAAATGATCATTTTGAAGTTCTTTCCCAAATTGCCGGGCCTATTACTAATAAGATTCTTGATTTTGCTTTAATTGTTTCCTGCTTTGTAATTGGTTTTGTTATGATTGCTGGGGCTGGTTCAAACCTTAACCAACAATTTGGTTTGCCATTTTGGTTGGGAGGATTGATTTGTGCTATCTTGGTCATTATTGTCAGTTTTCTTAATTTTGAAAAGATTACCAGCGTTCTTGGGATATTTACTCCTTTGGTCTTTGTCATGATTATCATTATGGCAGTCCATACTTTCGTAGGGAAAAGTTTTGATTTTGAAGAATTAGAAGCAATCACAGCTACACTTTCTTCTCCGATGCCCAATGTATGGGTTTCTTTACTAAATTATTTCGCACTAACTGTTATGACTGGTGTATCCATGGCATTTGTCTTAGGAGGTTCTGTCATGAGAATTGGTGTTGCGGAAAAAAGTGGTCTCTTAGGTGGACTTGTAGTTAGTTTGATTATTACCGTAGCAACTGGTATTTTATACGCCAATATAAAACTTGTTTCAACTGTTGATATTCCTATGTTAACCATTGCGGAGCAAATTCATCCTCTATTTTCTTTGTTGTATGCTCTAATTATTTTTGGACTTATTTTTAATACAGCTTTCAGTTTATTTTATGCCTTGGCAAAACGTTTCTCTTCAAACAAACCTAAGCGCTTTTACCCTATTCTAATTGCTACGGTCGCTATAGGATATGGTTTATCTTTTATGGGATTTAAAGAATTAGTCTCCATTATGTATCCTCTTTTAGGTTATGTCGGTTGTCTAATGCTGGTCATTTTAGCAGTGGCATGGATAAAAGAAAGAGGAAACATCAAAGGGGAAAAATCTTTAAGACGAAAGATGATTCGATTGATAACTAAAAAATATGACGATGAACAAGAATATACTATTAGAGATAAAGCGACATTTCACCAACTCGGTGAAGATTCTATTATAGATACTAAAAGTATCAAAAGTGATATCAAGGATTTGGTAAAAGAACAGTTTGTTGATGATGATGCAAAACATGATGGAAGCGTCTTATCTTAAATGATAATAAAACTGGCAAAATCTTTAAAATCAGAAAAGTGCATGTTATCAGGTATCAAAAACACTTGATAATATGCCTTTTATTATAGAGATATTCATCCTCTTCGAAAATTTCTTCAAACCATGTCAGTCTAATCTACACATTCAAAACAGTGTCTTGAGCTGACCGCGTTAGTTTGATCTGTAACCTCAAAGTCCTGCTTTAAGCAAGCTGTGGCTAGCTTTTTAGTTTGCTATTTGATTTTGATTGAGTATCATTTCATATTCTCTTAAAAATTGAGTTTTTTCATCCTTAGCTGAACTGACTTTTGAAGTATTTTTATTTTCATAAATAGACACTAAACATTAACTCGTCTATCTGCTAGTAGCTAGTCAGACAAAGACTGACTTATATATGGGGAAAATATTCTTTCAAGTGAGTTTTATCTTTATCCGGAACTAGAAAATAGCAATAATATCTACAAACTATATTCCATCGTGTGGAGGAGAGAGACTAATTTGGATGATTAAGAACAACCTACTAGTAAAAAATAGATCATTTTTTAATATGAGATAAAAACCGATATTAAAAGCAATTTATTTCTATTTTTTAACATTTCATTGTATAATAGCAATATACGCAAATATCATGTGTCATCAGGTTAATACTCTTAGAAAATCTTTTTAAACCACGTCAGGCTAATATACAGACTCAAAACAGTGTCGTGAGTAGTCTACAGCTAGTTCCCTAGTTTACGCCTTGATTTTCATCGAGAATAACCTTTCTATTTCAATTTTAAGGAGAAAATACAGAGTGAAAAAAATAATGCTAATTATCAATCCAACTTCTGGAGGAGAAAAAGCTTTAGATTACAAAGAGAAGCTGGAGAATAAAGCAAGAGAGTATTTTGATGATGTGGAAACTAAAATTACTCAAAAAGCCAAAGATGCTACAAATTTCGCAGAAGAAGCTGCTAGAGAAAGATATGAATCAATTCTAGTTTTTGGTGGAGATGGTACAGTCAATGAAGTTATTTCAGGGATTGCTGAAAGGGACTATATTCCTAAACTGGGAATTATACCAGGTGGTACTGGTAACCTGATTACAAAACTTTTAGAAATCAATCAAGATATTGACGGAGCTATTGAAGAACTAGATTTCAATTTAACTGATAAGATTGATATCGGAAAAGCAAATGGTCACTATTTTGGATATATCTTTAGTATCGGGTCTCTCCCTGAAGCCATTCATAATGTTGAAATTGAAGATAAAACGAAATTTGGTATCTTGGCTTATGCAGTTAATACCATGAAGTCTGTCATGACAGATCAAGTCTTTAACATTAAAGTTGAAACCGAAAATGGAAATTACCTTGGGGAAGCAAGTCATGTTTTAGTACTTCTAACAAATTATTTTGCAGATAAAAAAATCTTTGAAGAAAACAAGGATGGATATGCAAATATTCTAATTTTGAAAGATGCTTCTATATTCTCTAAATTATCTTTGATTCCGGATTTGTTAAAAGGAGATCTTGTAGAGAATGAAAATATTGAATATATAAAGGCACGTACTATTAAAATTTCTTCTGATATCGAATTAGAGTCGGATGTTGATGGCGATAAATCAGATAATCTACCAGTCGACATCAAGGTACTAGGACAACACATTGAAGTGTATTCCGTACCTAAGAAACAATCATAAAACTCAAAGCCTTGTTACCGAGGCTTTTTTCATTATGTGATTTTCAGTAGGCAGATTTATTCTATCTATAATACAAGTAAAATTAAGTATTTAAGATCTAGCAGATTTAGCAGATGATGAATAAAAGAAAGGATGGCCTAAATATTTTAACAGATTTACGAGACTAATCATGGTATAATATAGGGTAATGAAAAATTCCAACGAGGCAGAGATGAAATTACTTTATACTGATATTCGGACTTCTTTGACCGAGGTTCTAACTAGAGAAGCAGAAGAGCTAGTTGCTGCTGGCAAGCGAGTCTTCTATATCGCTCCTAACTCTCTTTCTTTTGAAAAGGAACGCGCCGTGCTGGAATGCTTGTCCCAGCAGGCTTCTTTTGCGATTACCGTCACGCGCTTTACTCAAATGGCTCGTTACCTGATTTTGAATGATTTGCCTGCCAAGATCAGTCTTGATGATATTGGTCTTGGGATGGCCTTTTACAAATGCCTTGCCGAACTTGATCCTAAGGATTTACGTGTTTATGGCGCTATCAAGCAAGATCCTCAATTTATCCAGCAGTTGATTGAGTTTTACCACGAGATGACCAAGGCTCAGATGAACTTTTTAGACTTGGAGAGTTTGACGGATGAGGACAAGCGATCTGATTTACTCTTGATTTTTGAGAAGGTAACGGCCTATCTCAATCAAGGCCAGTTGGCTCAAGGAAGTCAGTTGTCTCAATTGATTGATGCTATTGAGAATAACAAAGTTAGTAGTGATTTTACTCAAATCGCCTTAGTCATTGATGGATTTACCCGTTTTTCTGCTGAGGAGGAGCGGATTGTGGACTTAGTTTATGCTAAGGGTGTTGAGATTGTTATTGGGGCTTATGCTAGTAAGAAAGCCTATACTAGCCCATTCGCTGAAGGCAATCTCTACCAAGCCAGTGTGGAGTTTCTCCATCATCTAGCTTCTAAATACCAAACGCCTGCTCAAGACCGTTCTCAGACTCATGAGAAGATGGATAGTTTTGACAAGGTCTCTCGTTTATTGGAATCGTCCTATGACTTTTCAGAACTTTCCTTGGAAATTGATGATAAGGACCGTGAAAACTTACAAATCTGGTCTTGCTTGACGCAAAAGGAAGAGTTGGAGCTAGTAGCCCGTAGCATTCGTCAGAAATTGCATGAGAACTCAGACCTGAGCTACAAGCATTTTCGTATTCTCTTGGGGGATGTAGCTTCTTATCAGTTATCTCTAAAAACGATTTTTGACCAGTATCAGATTCCTTTCTATCTAGGCAAAAGCGAATCCATGGCGCACCACCCTTTGACACAGTTTGTTGAGTCTATTTTAGCTTTAAAACGCTATCGTTTCCGTCAAGAAGATTTGATAAATCTTCTCAGAACAGGTTTGTATACTGATCTTAGCCAAGCGGATATTGATGCTTTTGAGCAATATATCCGTTATCTTGGTATCAATGGCTTGCCAGCCTTTCAGCGAACCTTTACCAAATCCCATCATGGAAAATTTAATCTGGAACGTTTAAATGCTCTTCGTCTGCGTGTTTTAACACCTCTTGAGACTCTTTTTGCTAGCCGAAAACAAAAGTCTGAAAATCTCTTGCAAAAGTGGAATGTCTTTCTAAAAGAAGGAGCAGTAACTAAGCAGTTACAAGATTTGACAGCCACCATGGAAGTCCTAGAACAGGAAAGACAAGCCGAAGTTTGGAAGGCATTCTGTCACGTTTTAGAACAATTTGCGACTGTTTTTGCTGGTTCACTAGTTAGTCTAGAAGACTTCCTAGCCTTGCTCCATTCTGGAATGAGTTTGTCTCAGTATCACACTATTCCAGCGACAGTGGATACTGTTCTGGTGCAGAGTTACGATTTGATTGCACCACTGACTGCTGACTTTGTCTATGCTATTGGACTGACTCAGGACAATTTACCAAAAATCGCGCAAAATACCAGTCTTTTGACAGACGAAGAAAGACAGAGCCTAAACCAAGCGACAGAAGATGGGGCGCAATTGCTAATTGCCAGCAGTGAAAATCTTAAGAAAAATCGCTATACTATGCTTTCCTTGGTCAATTCTGCCCGTAAGCAGTTGGTCTTGTCATCTCCAAGCCTTTTTAATGAAAGTGAAAGTAAGGAATCTGCCTATCTTCAAGAGTTGGTCCATTTTGGATTTAGGCGGAAAGAGAAAAGGATGAATCACAAAGGGCTATCTAAGGAGGATATGGGGTCCTATCACAGTCTTTTGTCTAGTCTGGTTGCCTATCACCAGCAGGGCGAGATGAGAGATGCTGGTCAAGATTTGACCTTTGTCAAGGTTCTGGCGCGTGTCATGGGTAAAAAACTAGACCAGCAAGGTCTGGAAAATCCTGCCATCCCAACCAGCCCAAGCAGTAAACCTTTAGCAAAGGACACCTTACAGGCTCTCTATCCTGCTGAACAGGAATTTTACCTCTCTACATCTGGTTTGACGGAGTTTTATCGCAATGAATACAGTTATTTCCTCCGCTACGTTTTAGGCTTGCAGGAGGAATTACGTTTGCGTCCTGATGCCCGTAGTCATGGGAATTTCTTGCACCGCATTTTTGAACGTGCCTTGCAGTTGCCTGATGAAGATTCCTTTGACCAACGTCTGGAACAGGCTATTCAAGAAACCAGTCAAGAGCGGGAATTTGAGGCTATTTATCAGGAAAGTTTGGAAGCCCAGTTTACCAAGGAAGTTTTGCTTGATGTTGCACGGACAACTGGACATATTCTCCGACACAATCCAGCCATCGAAACCATCAAAGAGGAAGAGAATTTCGGTGGGAAAGAGCAAGCCTTTATTCAATTGGACAATGGACGCAGTGTCTTTGTACGAGGTAAGGTTGACCGGATTGATCGTTTGAAAGCTGATGGAGCGATTGGAGTGGTAGACTACAAATCCAGTCTGACCCAGTTCCAGTTTCCTCATTTCTTTAATGGGCTCAATTCCCAACTGCCAACCTATCTAGCTGCCCTAAAAAGAGAGGGGGAACAGAACTTTTTCGGTGCCATGTACTTGGAAATGGCTGAGCCCGTCCAATCTCTGATGGCCGTTAAAAGTCTGGCAGGTGCAGTAGTAGAAGCTAGCAAGTCAATGAAATACCAAGGGCTCTTTTTAGAAAAAGAAAGCAATCATTTGGGCGAATTTTACAATAAAAACAAGGCCAATCAGCTGACGGAGGAGGAATTCCAGCTCCTACTGGACTACAATGCCCATCTTTACAAGAAAGCAGCTGAGAAGATTTTAGCAGGTCAGTTCGCCATTAACCCTTATACTGAAAATGGCAGAAGTATTGCACCGTATGTTCAGCAACATCAAGCCATCACAGGATTTGAAGCCAATTACCACTTGGGCCAAGCCCGTTTCCTAGAAAAGTTGAACTTGGCTGACGGCAAACGTCTGGTCGGAGAGAAACTCAAGCAAGCTTGGTTTGAAAAAATAAGAGAGGAGTTGAATCGATGAAGTCTATTCCCTTTTTAACTGAGGAGGAGATTCAAAAACTGCAAGAAACTGAAGCAAATTCGAGCAAGGAACAAAAGAAAACTGCCGAGCAAATTGAAGCCATCTACACTTCTGGTCAAAATATCCTGGTTTCAGCGTCGGCTGGTTCTGGTAAAACCTTTGTTATGGCCGAGCGTATTCTGGATCAGTTAGCGCGTGGTGTCGAAATTTCTCAACTCTTTATCTCAACCTTTACCGTCAAGGCTGCCACAGAGCTTAAGGAACGTTTGGAGAAAAAAATCAGCCAACAAATCCAAGAAAGTAGTGATGTCGAGCTCAAACAACACTTAGGACACCAGTTGGCAGACCTACCCAACGCAGCCATTGGTACCATGGACTCTTTCACACAAAAATTCCTTGGCAAACATGGCTATCTGCTTGATATTGCGCCTAATTTCCGGATTTTACAAAACCAGAGCGAGCAACTCCTTCTAAAAAATGAAGTCTTCCATGAGGTCTTTGAAGCCCATTACCAAGGTAAGCAGAAAAAGAAGTTTAGCCATTTGCTGAAAAATTTTGCAGGGCGCGGCAAGGATGAACGTGGTCTGCGCCAGCAGGTCTATAAAATCTATGACTTCCTCCAATCCACCAGCAACCCTCAAAAATGGCTGAGTGAATCTTTCCTCAAAGGCTTTGAAAACGCTGATTTTAGCAGTGAAAAAGAAAGACTGACTGAGCAAATCCAGCAAGCCCTTTGGGATTTGGAAAGCTTTTTCCGTTATCATCTGGATAATGATGCCAAGGAGTTTCCTAAGGCTCCCTATTTAGAAAATGTCCAGTTGATTCTGGATGAAATTGGCTCCCTAAATCAGGAATCCGATAGTCCGGCTTACCAAGCAGTGCTTGCGCGTGTTGTCGCGATTTCGAAAGAGAAAAACGGTCGAGCTCTGACCAATGCCAGTCGTAAGGCTGATTTGAAGCCCCTGGCTGATGCCTACAACGAAGAGAGAAAGTCCCAGTTTGCTAAACTAGGACAACTGTCAGACCAGATAACCATTCTCGACTATCAAGAACGTTATCATGGAGAGACCTGGGAACTAGCTAAGACTTTCCAAACTTTCATGAGTGATTTTGTGGAAGCTTATCGTCAGCGTAAGCGCCAGGAAAACGCCTTTGAATTCGCTGATATTAGCCATTATACCATTGAGATTTTGGAGAATTTTCCGCAAGTCCGTGAGGCTTATCAGGAGCGCTTCCATGAAGTCATGGTAGACGAGTATCAAGATACCAACCATATTCAAGAACGGATGCTGGAATTACTTTCTAATGGCCACAACCGTTTTATGGTGGGAGATATCAAGCAATCTATCTATCGTTTCCGTCAGGCAGACCCGCAGATTTTCAATGAAAAGTTCCAACGCTATGCGCAAAATCCAAAAGAGGGCAAGCTCATTCTCCTCAAGGAAAATTTCCGTAGTAGTTCCGAAGTGCTATCAGCAACCAATGATGTTTTTGAACGCCTTATGGACCAAGAGGTCGGCGAAATCAACTATGATAACATGCACCAGCTTGTTTTTGCCAATACCAAACTGACTCCTAATCCAGACAACAAGGCAGAATTTCTCATCTACGATAAGGACGACACAAGTGAGGAAGAAGAGGGGCAGGCAGAAACGAAACTAACAGGTGAAATGCGCTTAGTTATCAAGGAAATCCTTAAACTTCATCAGGAAAAAGGTGTTACCTTTAAGGAAATTGCCCTTCTAACCTCCAGTCGCAGTCGTAATGACCAGATTCTCCTCGCCCTGTCTGAGTATGGGATCCCTGTCAAAACTGACGGAGAGCAAAACAATTATCTCCAATCCCTAGAAGTGCAAGTCATGCTAGACACCCTTCGTGTCATTCACAATCCCCTGCAAGATTACGCCTTGGTTGCCCTTATGAAGTCTTCAATGTTTGGATTTGACGAAGACGAGTTAGCACGTTTGTCCCTTCAGAAAGCAGATGATAAAATTCAAGAGAATCTCTATGAGAAACTGGTCAATACTCAAAAACTGGCAAGTAGTCAAAAAGGCTTGATTCACACAGCTCTAGCTGAAAAACTAGAGCAATTCATGGATATACTAGCTTCTTGGCGCTTGTATGCCAAAACCCACTCCCTCTATGACTTGATTTGGAGGATTTACAACGACCGTTTTTATTATGACTATGTTGGGGCTTTGCCCAATGGTCCTGCTAGACAAGCCAATCTCTATGCCCTAGCACTGCGAGCTGACCAGTTTGAAAAGAGCAATTTCAAAGGTTTGTCGCGTTTTATTCGTATGATTAACCAAGTTTTAGAAGCCCAGCACGATCTTGCAAGCGTGGCCGTCGCACCGCCAAAAGATGCAGTAGAGCTTATGACCATCCACAAGAGTAAAGGGCTGGAGTTTCCTTACGTCTTCATCCTCAATATGGATCAAGATTTCAACAAGCAAGACTCTATGTCAGAGGTCATTCTCAGCCGTAAAAATGGGATTGGTGTCAAATATATTGCCAAAATGGAGACAGGAGCAGTGGAAGATCACTATCCTAAAACCATCAAACTCTCCATTCCTAGTCTGACCTATAGACAGAACGAAGAAGAATTACAGCTGGCAAGCTATTCTGAGCAAATGCGTCTACTGTATGTTGCTATGACACGGGCTGAGAAAAAGCTCTATCTTGTCGGTAAAGGTTCTCGTGAAAAGTTGGAATCCAAGGAATACCCAGCAGCCAAAAATGGGAAACTAAATAGCAATACTAGACTGCAAGCACGGAATTTCCAAGATTGGATTTGGGCTATCAGCAAGGTATTTGCCAAGGATCATCTCAACTTTAGTTATCATTTTATTGGCGAAGATCAGCTGACTAAAGAAGCTATTGGTCAGTTGGAAACCAAGAGTAATCTCCAAGCTAGCTCCCAAACAGACAATCGTCAGTCAGAAACCATTAAAGAAGCTCTTGAAATGCTGAAGGAGGTGGAAGTTTATAATACTCTTCACCGTGCAGCCATTGAACTTCCTAGTGTTCAAACCCCAAGTCAAATCAAGAAATTCTATGAACCTGTTATGGATATGGAGGGTGTTGAGATTGCAGGTCAAGGTCAGTCAGTAGGCAAGAAAATCAGCTTTGATTTACCAGATTTTTCAACCAAAGAAAAGGTAACAGGAGCTGAGATTGGTAGTGCTACCCACGAACTGATGCAGAGAATGGACCTCAGTCAGCGACCAACACTTGCTAGCCTGACAGAAACTCTCAAACAAGTTCAAACTAGCCAAGCTGTCAGAGACAAGATCAATCTTGCTAAAATTCTTTCATTCTTTGATACAGCACTTGGTCAGGAAATTCTCGCTCATACCAACCATCTCTACCGTGAGCAACCTTTCTCCATGCTCAAACGAGACCAAAAGAGTCAGGAAGACTTTGTTGTCCGTGGTATCCTTGATGGCTATCTACTTTATGAAGACAGGATTATTCTGTTCGACTATAAGACAGATCGCTATGATGATCCAAGTCAACTCATAGACCGCTATCGTGGTCAGTTAGCCCTATACGGAGAGGCTTTATCTCGAGCCTATTCGATTGAAAATATTGAGAAATACTTGATTTTACTGGGTAAAGACGAGGTTCAAGTTGTAAAAGTATAATCTAGAAAGGAGACCTCATGACACTTCCAGTTAGAAAATCCCTGCATGATGCAGTTTTACAGGCTTCAAAAGCTGATACTTGGGAACAAGCTACCAAGGAGTGGAATGAAGTTTCCTTGATTTTTAACGGTATTGGCCGTAGCAATTGTGTCTGTGGAAATGCCATCAAGTACGCCTACGAACTCTTTAACGGTGTCACAGGTCAACGCCTCTTTCCAATTGGTAGCGACTGTGTTCGTCATTTTCATCGATTGTCCCTTGACCAGCAACTGGAAGAGGAAGAAAAACTGCTCAGAAAGGTTGAAAATCTGACCAGAAAAGCCCATAAAAAGGAGAAAATCAAGGTCAATAAAAGTGACTTTGACGAGCGACTTCTAAAATGGCTCTGGGAAAAAGGTGTTTTCAAACCCAATCGTGGCAATCAATTTGCACCTGAGAGAGACTACCAGCTCTTCCTAGAAGTCTTTCAGGGAGGAAGTTGGACCAAGGCAGAGCCCAAGAAAAAGGCTCGGATGGAAGAAGTCCTTGAAAAGTGTATCAAACCCTTTTTACTTGGGAAATCGGATGACCAACTCTACCTTGTCAAACTAGGTAAGGAGAAAATTGACTACGAACAAGAACTCCGTATTCAGGCAGAGAAAGAGCGCAAGAAGAGGGATAAAATCGCCAAGCAATATGCAGACAATCTGGTTCTAGCCATGGGTCCAGCAGAGCGTGCCTATCAAGATTACTTTGGCTTTACAGAGACACTGACTCAAGAAGAACGCAAGTGGGAGAAAATTCTTTTTGGTAAAAATCGGACAGAACGGGCTATCAAGGCCAAACAATACCAAAAAGAGCTGGAAAAAGACCAACGAATTGCTAGTCAGGATCCAATTGAAAGAAAGCAGAAGCAGACCTGGCTCCTCAATTCCTATTTTCGTGAGCTTCCTGAAGAAAAAGCCCGATTTGCTCGGCTCTTATTAGAATATCGAAAAAGTGGAGAAGTGCCTTTTTCAACTGAATACTTATCAGACCATCTGCTAGACTTTTTCTATAAAATGAAAGCCTTTGAGTTTGAAATCGCACCAGAACAAGTCCGAGACTTTTTAAAAGAAAGCCTCCAGACAGAACATCTATCCTCAGCACAAGAAAGCTGGATAGAAGGTATTCTCCTCAACTGCCTCAAACCATTTTTAGAACGATTAGTGATATGAGTAACACCTGCCGTGGAAATGCCATGGTAGGTGTTATTGTATCCCCAAAATAATATAAAACAAAGTATGAAAACGCTACGCAATTTTAAGACATTTCGGTAAATAAAGAGTATAATTAAGGTATATTGCCTTTTTTATAGATAATACACTAATATAATAAAGGTCTCTGTAACATTTATAAATTGTATTTCAAGGAGGAATCATGGAAAAGTATTTTGGTGAAAAACAAGAACGTTTTTCATTTAGAAAATTATCAGTAGGACTTGTATCTGCAACGATTTCAAGTTTATTTTTTATGTCTGTATTAGCTAGTTCATCTGTGGATGCTCAGGAAACTGCGGGAGTTCACTATAAATATGTGACAGAGTCAGAGCTATCATCAGAAGAAAAGAATCAGCTCGTTTATGATATTCCGACATACGTGGAGAATGATGATGAGACTTATTATCTTGTTTATAAGTTAAATTCCCAAAATCAACTGGCGGAATTGCCAAATACCGGAAGTAAGAATGAGATGCAAGCCTTAGTTGCTGGTACTAGCTTAGCAGCTCTGGGGATTTTAATTTTTGCTGTTTCCAAGAAAAAAGTTAAGAACAAAACGGTACTACATTTAGTATTGGTTGCAGGGATAGGAAATGGTGTCCTAATTTCAGCTCATGCTTTAGAAAATAATCTTTTACTGAATTACAATACGGACTATGAATTGACCTCTGGAGAAAAATTACCTCTTCCTAAAGATATTTCAGGTTACAGATATGTTGGATATATCAAAGAGGGAAACATAACTTCTGAGTCTAAAGTAAATAATCAAGAAAAATCAGCAGCCACTCCTACAAAACAACAAAAGGTGGATTATAGTGTTACACCGAATTTTGTAGACCATCCCAAAGTACAAGATATTCAGGAAGAAAAAACAGCTTCTTCAACTAAGCCGACAGAAGTTCAAGTAGTTGAAAAACCTCTTTCTACAGAATTAACGAATCCAAGAAAAGAAGAGAAACAATCTTCAGATTCTCAAGCACAATTAGCAGAACATAAGAATCTAGAAACGAAGAAAGAGGAGAAGAATTCTCCAAAAGAAAAGACTGGGGTAAATACATTAAATCCACAGGATGAAGTTTTATCAGGTCAATTGAACAAACCTGAACTCTTATATCGTGATGAAACTATAGAGAAAAAAATAGATTTTCAAGAAGAAGTTCAGGAGAATCCTGATTTAGCTGAAGGAACTGTAAGAGTAAAACAAGAAGGTACATTAGGTAAAAAAGTTGAAGTCATCAGAATATTCTCTGTAAACAAGGAAGAAGTTTCGCGAGAAATTGTTTCAACTTCAACGACTGCGCCTGTTTCAAGAATAGTCGAAAAAGGTACTAAAAAAACTCAAGTTATAACGGAACAACCTGAGACTGGTGTAGAACATAAGGACGTACAGTCTGGAGCTATTGTTGAACCCGCAATTCAGCCTGAACTACCAGCAGCTGTAGTAACCGACAAAGGTGAACCTGCAATCCAGCCAGCGTTACCAGAAGCTGTTGTAGCCGACAAAGGTGAGCCCGAAGTCCAACCAGAGTTGCCAGAAGCAGTTGTAAGCGCCAAAGGTGACTCAGCAGTTCAACCAGAGTTACCCGAAGCTGTTGTGGCTGAAAAAGGAGAACCGGAAGTCCAACCAGAATTGCCAGAAGCTGTAGTAAGTGATAAAGGCGTACCAGAAGTCCAACCAGAGTTGCCAGATACTGTGGTAAGTGATAAAGGAGAACCTGAACGGGTGGCACCGCTTCCAGAATATAAAGAACCACAAGCCGGAGCTATTGTTGAACCAGAGCAGGTAGCACCACTACCAGAATACACAGGTCCACAGTCTGGAGCGATAGTCGAGCCAGAGAAAGTAGAAGCACCGAAAGAATATACTGGTAAAATCGAACAACCTAGTGCAGAAGATACTAAACCAAATAATGAAAATACTAATACACCAGAAGAAATGAGTATTCAGAAAAAATCTAGTGCATTAATTAATATGAACTTTATTACAGATTCGTCGAAGGTTACTGGAGTAGGATCAGCTACTTTTATTGCACCAAATGTACTTTTAACAGTAGCACATAATTTCATTAATAATTCTACTGATAATACTACGGGCGAATTTAGAGGTGATAAATCTAAAAACGTATATGAGTGGGTGACTCCTGATGGACAAAAAGGAACATTTACTGCTAACAATATTCATTTTTATAATAAAAAAGATTATCCAAAAGGATTTATCTATGATTTAGCAGTGATTAAGCTACCTGAAACAACTGGCAGAGAACATGTAGAATTAGTTAAAAATTATACTAAAGTAAATCTTAATGACAAACTAAATGTTCATGGATATCCAGCTGGGAAATATACGCACTTAAAAGATGCTACGGTAGAAATGGAACAAGAATACGCGAATAACACCTACGGTGTTCAATATCAAGGTGGAAATCCTGGTATGAGTGGTGGAGGAATATTTAATGCTAATGGTGAAGTCATTGGTGTCCACCAAAATGGAGCACAAAATCGCTCAGGCGGATTGATTTTATCTCCTACACAATTAGCTTGGATTAAGAGCATTATAGCAGGTAATGAAATTACCCCAGTATACGATAAACTTTATCGTCATAAAGATGAGAAAAAAGATGACGCTAAAGATGAAAAAGAAGTTATTAAGAAATTAGAACTTAGAAATATATCTTCTGTAGAACTATATTCAAAAGATGGTAATAAGTATCGACATGTAACTTCACTTGCTTCTTTACCAAGTAATGCAGAAAATTACTTTATGAAAGTTAAATCAGAGAACTTTAAAGATGTGATGCTACCAGTTACAAGCATTACTAATGATACTAAAGATAATAGAGATGTTTATAAGATAGTAGCGAGTGCAAATAATCTGATACATCATGAAAATAATAATGTACTAGAAAATTATACTTACTATTTACCAAAAACTCAGCAAAGTGAAACTGGTGTCTATACATCATTTAAAAATTTAGTAGATGCAATGAATAGCAATCCTAATGGCACATTCCGTTTAGGTGCAACTATGGATGCTCGTGAAGTTGAACTTCCAGATGGTCAAGAAAGTTATGTGAATAATGTATTCCATGGAACATTAGTAGGAACAAATAATGAGAAATATTACGCTATTTATAATTTGAAAAAACCATTATTTGGAGGATTAAATGGTGCTACAGTAGAAAAACTTTCACTAAAAGATGTCAATATTTCAGCAAAAGAAGATGCTGCAACACTTGCAAAAGAAGCGAATAGCAATACCCATATTGATAATGTTCATGCTGATGGAGCAATAGCTGGGGAACATGGAATTGGAGGATTAGTATCACAAGTTAATAATTCTACTATTTCTAACAGTAGCTATACAGGTAGAATAACTAATACATATAAAACAGTTGCTAGTTATCAAATCGGAGGTTTAGTAGGTAAACTTTCTGGTTCGAGGGGATTAATAGATAAGTCGTTCGCATCAATTGATTTAGCATCAAACGCAACTAAAGGGGATCAATCTATTGGTGGAATTGTTGGTGCAGTAGAAGATAGTGCACTAATTAGTAATAGTTATGCTGAAGGAAATCTTAATAATGTGCAACGTTTTGCAAACGTTGGTGGAGTAGTTGGTAATCTTTGGGATCCAGCTGGAGGATTAGAAAAATCTGGTCGACTTTCTAATGTACTAAGCGACGTTAATGTTACAAACGGTAATGCTATAACTGGAAAAGATTTCACTAACATGAAAGCAAATCATGTGTATAGCAACAAAAATAATAAGGTTGTAAACGTAGTACAAGAAGATGATGAAATCTTAACTAAGGATTCTGATGTTCAAAGAGGAGAAGTATTAGAAGACGCACAAATTAGAGAGAAAAAAGCTGCTTTTGTATCTAAAAATACTACTAAAACAGAAGATTTTAACTTCTCTTCTAGATATGTAACTGACTATAGAAGTCTTGAGAATGCTGATTCATCAAAAGAAAAAGTATATAAAAATATAGAAAAACTATTACCATTCTATAATAGAGAAACAATAGTTAAGTACGGAAATTTAGTAGAGGCAAGTAGTAACCTTTATAATAAGGAATTATTGTCAGTAGTTCCTATGAAAGATAATGAAGTACTTAGTGATATTAACAAAAACAAAGAAAGTATAAATAAACTGTTACTATATTACGCGGACAATACATCAGAGACAAAAAATATAGAATATCAAAGTGATTTTTCAAGTGTAGCAGAGTATAGAATAGGCGGTACAAATTTAATTTACACACCGAATACATTACTTCGCAATTATAATAATATTTTAGGAGAAGTTTTACCAGCATTAAATAGTGTAGAATATAAATCAGAGGCAATTAGAAAAGTATTAGATGTTTCTAAGGATGTTAGTTTAACGGAGTTATATTTAGAAGAACAATTCAATACCACAAAAACTAATTTGAAAGATAGTTTGACAAAACTTCTTACTTCAGATGCTGCAATAGCTGAAAATAATAATAAGATAATAGATAATTATGTAATCGAAAAAATTAAAAATAATAAAGAAGCTCTACTTCTAGGATTAACATACTTAGAGCGTTGGTATAATTTCAAATATGGTGAAACAAAAGCGAAAGATTTAGTCATGTACCACTTGGATTTCTTCGGTAAATCAAATAGTTCAGCGTTAGATAATGTTATCGAATTAGGTAAATCTGGATATAATAATTTACTAGCGAAAAATAATGTTATAACTTATAACGTTTTATTAGCGAAAAATTATAAAACTAATAATTTATTTGATGCATTAGAAAAATATAGAAAAGCTTTTGTACCAGATAAAACAAATAATGAGTGGTTTAAAGAACAAACTAAAGCTTATATAGTAGAAGAAAAATCTGCAATTAAAGAGGTAAGTGATAAGCAATCAATAGCTGGTAGTCCATATTCAATTGGAGTATATGACAGATTAACTAGCCCATCATGGAAATATCCAAGTATGGTATTGCCGCTATTAACATTACCTGAAAAATCTGTGTTTATCATAGCGAACATTTCGACTATAGGTTTCGGTGCTTATGATAGATATAGAAGTAAAGAACATCCAGCAGGAACTAATTTAAATGACTATGTTGAAACAAAAGCAAGAGAAGCGGCTGCTAGATTTAGAGATCACTATGATTATTGGTATAAAATTCTAGATAATGAAAATAAAGAAAAATTATATAGAAGTGTTCTAGTTTATGATGCATTTAGATTTGGTACAGATGATAAAGGCGAAAAAGATACATACCAAGCAACTTTTGAAACTAATCATCCAGCAATAAAACATTTCTTCGGTCCGGCAGGAAATAATGTTGTTCATAATTCTAATGGAGCATACGCTACAGGGGATGCATTCTATTATATGGCTTATCGTATGCTTGATAAAGATGGTGCGGTAACTTATACACATGAAATGACACATAACTCAGATAGAGAAATTTATCTTGGAGGCTATGGAAGAAGAAATGGACTTGGACCAGAATTTTATGCAAAAGGATTATTACAAGCTCCGGATCATCCAAATGATCCTACTATTACGATTAACTCTATATTGAAGTATGAAGAATCAGAAGATCCAACTAGACTTCAGGTGAAAGATCCTACAAAACGATTTAATAATGCAGAAGATTTGCAAAAATATATGCATAATATGTTTGATGTAATTTATATGCTAGAATATCTAGAAGGTAATGCTGTTGTTAACTTAGATATTTCTAAGAAAAATGAGTTGTTGAGAAAAATAGAAAATAAATTTGAACCGGATCCAGACGGAAGTAAAGTATATGCAACTAATACTATTCGTTACTTAAATGAAAGTGAACTTAGCAAATTAACGACATTTAATAGTCTAATTGAAAATGATGTTATTACAAGAAGAGGATATGAAAATGACAATGATAATACCTTTAAACGAAATGGCTATTATACAATTAAACTATTTTCACCAATATATTCAGCTTTAAGTAATAATGAAGGAACGCCGGGTGATTTAATGGGACGTCGTATGGCGTTTGAATTGTTAGCTGCAAAAGGATTTAAAGATGGAATGGTACCATATATTTCTAATCAATACGCAGAAGAAGCGAAAGCTAAAGGTAAAGTGATTAAGTCATATGGTAAGGAAGTTGGTAATGTAACTGATGAGTTAGTACTTCAAAAAATATTTAATAATAGTTACTCATCTTGGGTAGACTTTAAAAAAGCAATGTATGAAGAGCGAAAAGCTAAATTTAATAAATTAATGAGCATTAGCTTCGATAACCCAAATGGAAATTGGTTCAGAAAAGATAGAGTGACAATAAAAAATATAGAAGAGCTTCAAAGTATGATAACTGCTGCTGTCAAAGCTGATGCAGAGGATGAACGTGTAAATATTTATCCTGAATATAGTAGAGTTCTTAAACTGAAAAAAGCGATCTTTAAAGCTTATCTTGACCAAACCGGTGATTTTAGAAGTTCAATTTTTGAGAATAAAAAATAGTGTTTACTATTAGGAAATAAAATTAAAGAAGGTGATTACGCTTGTCATTATTTAAAAAAGAACGATTTTCGATCCGAAAAATCTGTGGGATTGTTGGTTCGGTATTACTCGGAAGTATCTTGGTTGCACCGTCAATCATTCATGCTTCTACCTATCATTACATTGAAAAAAGCTCTCTTACACAAGAAGAACAAACAAAGATTCAGGCAGGAATTCCTACTGATAATGAGAAAATTTATGCTCTTATTTATCAGCAGGAAACTCTTCCTGCAACAGGTTCATCGACTTCTGTGCTTACAGCTTTAGGTCTATTAGCTATTGGTAGTTTAGTTCTTTTAGTTCATAAAAAGAAAAAAGTTGCTAGTCTGTTCTTAGTTACTACGATTGGACTAATCGGTCTTTCTAGCATACAAGCACTCGATATAAGCAATCCTTTGAAAGCTCCAAGTAATGAAGGAGTAGTTCAAATTGCTGGATATCGTTATATTGGATACCTACCCCTTAATGATGATGCAATTTCAGAAATTCAACATAAGGATGAGGGGACAAAGGATATTCTAGCGCCAGATAAAACGATGATTCGTTCTATTCAAAGCGAAATAAACACATCATTTACTCAGTCAGAAAAGTCTGAAATTCAAAGTGTTCATAATGAAGCGCCTAAAGCAGAAAAACCTAAAAATCCAGAGTCTGTAAGCACCGTTCCAAACGAGACAACTAAATCAGAGAAGCCAGAGTACACTGCACCGGTAGGCACAGTCCCTGACGAGGCGCCTAAAGCTGAGAAGCCAGAACATACAGCACCAGCTAGTGGTAATCTGGTAGAATCTGAAGTTCATGAGCAACCAGAATATGCAGCTCCAATTGGCGGTAATTTAGTTGAACCAAAAGTTCATGAAAAACCAGCATACACTAAACCTATAGGTACTGTTCCAGACGAGGCTCCTAAAGTAGAGAAAACTGAGTACACAGCTCCTGTAGGTACAGGTCCAGATGAAGTGCCTAAAACTGAGCAACCAGAATATACTGAACCTGTAGGTGCAACAGGAGTGGATGAAAAAGGAAACTTACTTGAGCCACCTGTTAGCGAAAAGCCAGAATATACTGAGCCAGTAGGTACAACAGGAGTGGATGAAAAAGGAAACTTGATTGAACCACCTGTTAGCGAAAAACCAGCATACACGGAACCAGTAGGTACAATAGGAGTGGATGAAAAAGGAAACTTACTTGAACCACCTATTAGCAAGAAGACAGAATACACTGAACCAGTATCTACAGTTTCAGAAGTTGCATCAGAAAGAGAAGAGTTGCCTTCTTTACATACCGATATTCGTAAAGAGACTATTCCTAAAACTATCACAGAAGAATCTGATCCTAGCAAATTTATAGGCGATGATTCTGTTAAACAAGTTGGTGAGGATGGCGAACGTCAAATTGTTACTAGCTATGAAGAGTTACATGGCAAAAAAATTAGTGAACCAGTTGAAACAGTAACTATCTTGAAAGAAATGAAGCCTGAAATTCTTGTAAAAGGTACAAAAGAAAAGCCTAAAGAAAAAACGGCTCCTGTTTTGACTTTGGAGCGAACAGATACAAATGTATTAGACCGCTCCGCAAATCTTTTTTATCATTTGGTTAATACAGATGGAGTCAAGATCAATAAAATTACTGCGACAATTAAAGATGGAAATGAAATTGTCAAAACAGTAGATTTAACTTCAGAGCAATTAGATAAGCAGGTAGAAGATTTAAAATTCTACAAGGACTATAAGATAGAAACCACTATGACCTATGACCGTGGTAAGGGAGAAGAAACTGCAACATTAGAAGAGAAACCACTTCGCTTGGATTTGAAAAAAATTGAGTTGAAAAATATTACCTCAACAAATCTTGTAAAAGTCGAAGAAGATGGAACAGAAACATTGAAGGACTTCCTGACTGAGACACCAACAGAGACTGAAAAATACTATCTCAAAGTGACGTCTCGGGATAACAAAGTGACTCGTTTAGCAGTTGATCAAATCGAAGAGATTAATCAGGTTGGTCAAATTCTCTACAAAGTAACCGCAAGAGCTGTTGACCTTATTCAGCATACTGACCCAAGCAAGATACGTAATGAGTACGTTTATTACATGGAAAAACCACGACCAAAGGTTGGAAATGTATATTACAACTTCAAAGAACTCATTGAAGATATGCAGAAAAAACCTGATGGTGAGTTTAAACTTGGGGCTGACTTAAATGCAACTAATACACCAACCCCGAACAAATCATATGTGACGAATGTTTTCAAAGGAAAATTATTGAGTGATGGAAGCAATCACTTCACTATCCATAATCTGGCACGGCCATTATTTGCAAGAGCTGAAAATGCTCACATTCATGACATTAATCTGGGGAATGTAAACATAAACATGCCTTGGGCAGACCGAACCGCACCACTCGGTGAAAACTTTAAGAATTCAACAATTGAAAATATCAAAGTGACTGGCCAAGTTGTTGGTAACAATGACGTGACGGGTATGGTAAACAAACTTGATGAATCCAGCATGCGCAATGTTGCTTTCATTGGTAAAATCGAAAGTGTGGGTAACAAAGGTTGGTGGGCTGGTGGACTTGTCAGCGAAAGTTGGCGAAGTAATGTTGATAGCTCTTATGTAGATGCGAATATTAAGGCAAACAACGCTAAATTCGGTGGACTGATTGCGAAAATCGACCACGGTGTAAACCCTATGGATGTAAAACAAAAAGGTCACTTGACTAAATCCGTTGTTAAAGGATCCATGACTCTCAAAACAAATAACCAAAGTGGTGGGCTCATTCACGACAACTACAATTGGGGATGGGTTGAAAACAACGTCAGCATGATGAAAGTAAACAATGGTGAAATCATGTACGGTTCTGGTTTAGTGGATTCGGGCGACCCAGACTTTGGATTCTATTACTTCAAGAACAATGTATATGTGAGAGATATTGCGTCAGGCAATGTTTCATATAAACGTTCAAAACAAATTCAGAGTGTAGACCAAGCTGAAGCTGATAAACGTATTGCCACCTTCAATATCACTGCTGATAAGTATGAAATCACAGACCCACTTGTGAATACACTTAACAACCTAACAACTCGTGATAATGAGTATAAAACAACTCAAGATTATGACGCAACGCGTGAGCAGGCATACCACAACATCGAGAAACTACAACCCTTCTACAATAAGGAATGGATTGTAAACCAAGGTAACAGATTGGCTACAAGTTCAAACCTAATGACTAAAGAAGTGTTATCTGTTACAGGTATGAAGAATGGTCAGTTTGTGACGGACTTATCAGATATTGATAAGATTATGCTTCACTATGCGGATGGCACCAAAGAAGAAATGAACGTGACAGCAGTTGCTGATTCTAAGGTGAAACAAGTTCGTGAGTATAGTATTGATGGTTTAGATGATGTGGTTTACACACCAAATATGGTTGTTAAAAATCGTGATAAATTGATTGCTGATGTTAAAGAAAGACTTTCAAGTGTTGACCTAATTTCAGCTGAAGTACGCGCATTAATGGATATACGTAAGAAGTCAGAAGAAAATACAAATGCTCGTAAAGATGGATATATTCGTAATCTATACTTAGAAGAAAGTTTTGCCGAAGTGAAGCAAAATCTAGATAAGTTCGTCAAAGCCTTGGTCGAAAATGAAGACCATCAATTAAACGTTGATGCTGCCGCGATGAAATCGCTACTCAAGAAAGTAGAAGATAATAAAGCTAAGATTATAATGGGACTGACTTATCTTAATCGTTACTATGATATCAAATATGGTGATTTGAGTATCAAGGATATCATGATGTTCAAACCGGACTTCTATGGTAAGACACCAAGTGTACTAGACCGTTTGATTCAAATTGGTTCAAGAGAACATTTCTTGAAAGGTGACCGTACACAAGATGCCTACAAAGAAGTGATTGCTGGTGCAACTGGTAAAGGTGATTTACGTAGCTTCTTAGACTATAATATGCGTTTATTTACAGAAGATAAAGATTTGAATGACTGGTTTATTCATTCTGCGAAAAACGTTTATGTAGTAGAACCTGAAACAAGTACAGAAGCCTTTAAAGATAAGCGTCACCGTGTATTTGATGGTTTAAACAATGATATTCACGGTCGTATGATTTTACCATTGCTCAACTTAAAGAAAGCTCATATCTTTATGATTTCAACCTATAACACTTTAGCTTATAGTTCATTTGAGAGATATGGTAAAAACACTGAAGAAGAACGTAAGGAATTGAAGAAACGTATTGATGAAGTCGCTAAAGCACAACAAACTTATCTTGATTTCTGGTCTCGTTTAGCTCTTCCAAGTGTTCGTAATAAACTCTTGAAGAGCGAGTATATGGTACCAACACCTGTTTGGGATAATCAAACTTATGAAGGAATTAAGGATGCAAATCGTCAAGGTTATGGAAAAGGTGGAACCGTGGTATCTCCTATTCGTGAACTATTCGGCCCGACTAACCGTTGGCATCAAGTTAATGGAGCTATGGGAGCGATGGCGAAAATCTACGATAAACCGTGGAAAGATGAGCAAGTATTCTTCATGGTAACCAATATGCTTGACCCGTTTGGTATCTCTGCCTTCACACATGAAACCACACACATTAATGACCGTGTAGCTTACTTTGGAGGACATAACCATCGTCAAGGTACAGATTTAGAAGCCTTTGCTCAAGGTATGTTGCAAACTCCTGATAAGTCAACAACAAATGGTGAATATGGTGCGTTAGGTCTTAACATGGCCTATCATCGTCCAAATGATGGAAATCAATGGTATAATCCCGACCCTGACAAACTTCAAACACGTAACCAAATCGACCATTACATGAAGAACTACAATGAAGCTATGATGATGCTTGATTATGCTGAAGCTGAAGCTGTTCTTCCTAAGGTTAAAGGCGATAATGGTAAGTGGTTCAAGAAAATTGACCGTGAAATACGTCGACCAATGGATAGAAATAAACTAAGTGGTCCTCACCAATGGGACAAAGTGCGTGACTTGACAGACGCTGAGAAAATGACCAAGCTTGAAACCATTGATGATTTGGTAAATAATAATTTCATGACCATTCACGGAAATCCAGGCAATAAGGTCTTCCACCCAGAAGATTTTGGTACGGCTTATGTCAATGTCAATATGATGGCTGGTATTTATGGTGGTAATACAAGTAAAGGTGCCCCAGGTTCATTATCATTCAAGCATAATGCCTTCCGTATGTGGGGTTACTTTGGCTATGAAAATGGATTTATCGGATATGTATCTAGTAAATACCAAGGTGAAGCTAATAGAGAGAACAACAAGCTATTAGGTGATGATTTCATTATTAAGAAGGTATCTAAAGGTGTATTTAATACTCTTGAAGAGTGGAAGAAACAATACTTCAAAGATGTTAAGTCAAAAGCAGAAAAAGGATTTGAAACTATTGAAATTGATGGTCGTCAAATTACAAATTATGCTCAGTTGAAAACTTTATTTGATGAAGCTGTTCAAAAAGATCTTGATGGTATGTCAGATCCGAAAATTAAAGATCATTTCAAAAATACAGTGGACTTGAAATCTAAGGTCTTCAAAGCCCTTCTTAAAAATACAGACGGTTTCTTTAACCAACTGTTTAAAGAAGACATTTAAATGTTTAAAATATAAAGAGGGCAGTTTTTTGCTCCCTCTGAAAAGTCATCATTTGATGGCTTTTTTCTATATAGAGTGCTTGAAAGGCTATCATCGGACAAAAGAAAGAAGTCATGATATAATATAAAGTAGATTTCTATATCATAAAACAAGAACTGTTTGGACATCATTCATTTGAAAACTCTCTATGTTCAAGCGATAGTAAAATAAAATAAGGGCTCTAACCCCTTGCTACGAAAGGAAAAAAACTCAATGGCTACTATTCAATGGTTTCCTGGTCACATGTCTAAAGCGCGTCGACAGGTGCAGGAAAATTTAAAATTTGTTGATTTTGTGACGATTTTGGTGGATGCACGCTTACCTTTATCTAGTCAAAATCCTATGTTGACCAAAATTGTTGGTGACAAACCAAAACTTTTGATTTTAAACAAGGCAGACTTGGCTGATCCAGCAATAACCAAGGAATGGCGTCAATATTTTGAATCACAAGGAATCCAGACGCTAGCTATCAACTCTAAAGAGCAAGTAACCGTAAAAGTTGTGACGGATGCTGCTAAGAAACTCATGGCTGATAAGATTGCTCGCCAGAGAGAACGTGGTATCAAGATTGAAACCTTGCGTACCATGATTATCGGGATTCCAAACGCTGGGAAATCAACTCTCATGAACCGTTTGGCTGGTAAAAAGATTGCAGTTGTCGGCAATAAACCAGGGGTTACCAAGGGACAACAATGGCTCAAAACTAATAAGGACCTTGAAATCCTAGACACACCAGGGATTCTCTGGCCTAAGTTTGAGGATGAAACTGTTGCGCTTAAGTTGGCCTTGACTGGAGCTATTAAAGACCAGTTGCTTCCTATGGATGAGGTAACTATTTTTGGCCTCAATTATTTCAAAGAACATTATCCAGAAAAGCTAGCCGAACGCTTCAAACAAATGAAAATTGAAGAAGAAGCACCGGCCATCATCATGGACATGACCCGCGCCCTCGGTTTCCGTGACGACTATGACCGTTTTTACAGTCTCTTCGTGAAGGAAGTCCGTGATGGCAAACTCGGTAACTATACCTTAGATACATTGGAAGACCTCGATGGCGACGATTAAAGAAATCAAAGAACTCCTTGCTACGGTCAAGGAATTAGAAAGCCCTATTTTTTTAGATTTTGAAAAGGATAATCGCTCTGGAGTTCAAAAGGAAATCAGCAAGCGTAAAAAAGCTATTCAGGCAGAATTGGATGAGGATCTTCGTTTGGAATCCATGCTTTCCTATGAAAAAGAACTTTACAAGCAAGGACTGACCTTAATTGCTGGTATCGATGAGGTCGGCCGAGGTCCTCTGGCTGGGCCAGTAGTCGCTGCTGCCGTTATTTTACCTAAAAATTGTAAAATTAGAGGTCTCAACGATAGCAAGAAAATTCCTAAAAAGAAACATCTGGAGATTTTCAAAGCCGTTCAAAACCAAGCCCTGTCAATCGGAATTGGTATCATGAATAATCAAGTCATCGACCAAGTCAATATCTATGAAGCGACCAAACTAGCTATGAAGGAAGCAATCTCTCAGCTCAGTCCTCAACCTGAGCACCTTTTGATAGATGCCATGAAACTGGAGTTGCCCATTTCACAAACCTCCATCATCAAAGGTGATGCTAATTCCCTCTCGATTGCAGCAGCTTCCATAGTAGCCAAGGTGACCCGTGATGAATTGATGAAAGACTACGATCAGCAGTTCCCTGGCTATGATTTCGCTGCAAATGCAGGATATGGAACTGCTAAACACCTAGAAGGACTCGAAAAATTAGGAGTTGCCCCAATTCACCGAACCAGCTTTGAACCAATTAAATCACTGGTTTTAGATAAAAAAGAAAGTTAATTGAAAGGAGATACCATGGAGGAACAGTCGGAAATAGTCCGTTCTAAGAAAGAATTCGCCTTTGCATCCAGCACTATACTATCCCAAGTTGGTCGAGGAATCATTGTCGGCCTCGTCGTTGGAATTATCGTCGGATCCTTTCGTTTCTTAATTGAAAAGGGCTTCCACCTGATACAAGGACTTTATCAAGATCAAGGGTACTTATTTGTTAATTTATTTATTATCGCCCTGTTTTATCTAATCATCTGCTGGCTCAGTGCCAAACTGACACGCTCTGAAAAAGATATTAAAGGCTCAGGAATTCCGCAAGTCGAAGCCGAACTGAAAGGTCTCATGACCCTCAATTGGTGGGGAGTTCTTTGGAAAAAATATATTCTAGGAATTCTTGCTATTGCTAGTGGACTTATGTTAGGTCGAGAAGGGCCAAGTATCCAACTGGGAGCTGTTGGTGGTAAAGGTATCGCCAAGTGGCTCAAATCCAGTCCAGTAGAGGAACGTTCCCTGATTGCAAGTGGGGCAGCAGCAGGATTAGCTGCTGCCTTTAATGCTCCAATAGCGGGTCTTCTCTTTGTCGTAGAAGAAGTCTATCATCACTTTTCTCGCTTTTTCTGGGTATCTACTCTAGCAGCTAGTCTCGTAGCAAACTTTGTCTCTCTGCTCATATTTGGCCTAACACCCGTACTGGATATGCCAGACAATATCCCACTCATGACCCTAGATCAGTATTGGATATATCTCGTCATGGGAATTTTCCTTGGATTTTCAGGTTTTCTCTATGAGAAAGCTGTATTAAACGTCGGAAGAGTTTACGACTTGATTGGTCAAAAAATCCATTTGGATAGAGCTTATTATCCAATTCTGGCCTTCATTCTCATCATACCAGTCGGAATCTTCTTACCCCAAATCCTTGGTGGTGGAAATCAGCTGGTTCTTTCCTTAACTGAGCAAGATTTTAGTTTTCAAGTTCTATTAGCTTACTTTTTAATTCGCTTTATCTGGAGCATGATTAGTTATGGAAGTGGTCTTCCAGGAGGAATTTTCCTACCTATTTTGGCTCTCGGTTCCTTACTTGGTGCCCTAGTTGGTGTCATTTGTGTCAATCTTGGACTTGTCAGTCAAGATCAATTCCCTATATTTGTTATTCTAGGAATGAGTGGTTATTTTGGAGCAATATCCAAGGCTCCCTTAACTGCTATGATACTCGTAACTGAGATGGTAGGAGATATTCGCAACCTCATGCCACTTGGTCTTGTCACTCTTGTCTCTTATATTATCATGGATTTGCTCAAGGGTGCACCAGTCTATGAAGCCATGCTGGAAAAAATGCTTCCAGAAGAAGTATCCAGCGAAGGAGAAGTTACACTTATCGAAATACCAGTTTCTGATAAAATTGCTGGGAAACAAGTTCATGAACTCAACTTACCACACAACGTCCTCATCACTACCCAAGTCCATAATGGCAAGAGCCAAACAGTTAACGGCTCAACCAGAATGTATCTGGGTGATATGATTCATCTAGTTATTCCAAAAAGCGAAATTGGGAAAGTCAAAGATTTGTTGTTATAGTATAATTGTTACATAATTTATGTTATGTAAATATCAACTTAATTTATTTAAATAACCGATTCTCAGCAATGAGATCGGTTATTTTTTACAGATATTTCTCATACAAATAATTGAACGATAAAGCATAAAGCTAGAAAGGAGTTTACTGTATCAAATCTGTACAGTAAGATTAAAATCATGAAAAAGAAAACGATAGCGATTATACAATGTATTTTGTATCTCATAGCTCCTTATATAGCTCTTCAGTTATGTAGAATGAACAGAAGTATCGTTACTGATAATCTCTTTTTTATTTTCCTTATTCTGTTGACTATTTCATTCTGGTTTAGTATTTGGAAGCTAGAAAAAGCACTAGATAATTATTCACAATAATAACTCCAAAGATTTAGACCTGAGTAAAAAAGATCTAAGTCTTTTTTAAAAATCTCTACAACATCTTTCCGAAAAACTATAATTTTCTTGAAAAATATATAGGTCTATGCTATACTACTAGTAGACTTATTTATGGAGAAAATACATGAAACGTGAGATTTTACTAGAACGAATCGACAAACTAAAACAAATCATGCCCTGGTATGTTCTGGAATACTACCAATCTAAGCTTGCTGTTCCTTACAGTTTTACAACCTTGTACGAATATCTCAAGGAATATGATCGATTTTTCAGCTGGGTTTTAGAGTCTGGTATCTCAAACGCTGATAAAATGTCTAATATTCCTTTATCTGTCTTGGAAAACATGTCAAAGAAAGATATGGAGGCTTTTATCCTTTATCTTCGAGAACGTCCTTTGCTGAATGCTAATACAACCAAGCAAGGAGTTTCTCAGACAACCATCAATCGGACTTTGTCAGCACTTTCTAGTCTTTACAAGTATCTGACCGAGGAGGTTGAAAACGATCAGGGGGAACCTTATTTTTATCGTAATGTAATGAAGAAAGTTTCAACCAAAAAAAAGAAAGAAACGCTTGCTGCCAGAGCTGAAAACATCAAGCAAAAACTCTTTTTAGGTGATGAAACAGAAGGTTTTCTAACTTATATTGACCAAGAGTATCCACAACAACTTTCAAATCGCGCTCTCTCATCATTCAACAAAAATAAAGAACGTGATTTGGCCATTATTGCCCTTCTCTTGGCGTCTGGTGTTCGCTTATCTGAAGCTGTTAATCTGGATCTAAGAGATCTCAATCTCAAGATGATGGTTATTGATGTCACTCGAAAAGGTGGCAAACGTGACTCGGTCAATGTCGCTGCTTTTGCTAAGCCTTATTTAGAGAATTATCTAGCCATTCGAAATCAACGCTATAAGACGGAAAAGACAGACACAGCGCTCTTTCTGACCTTATACCGAGGTGTACCAAATCGTATCGATGCTTCCAGCGTTGAAAAAATGGTTGCTAAATACTCAGAGGACTTCAAAGTCCGTGTAACACCCCATAAACTGCGCCATACCCTAGCAACTAGGCTCTATGATGCAACCAAATCGCAAGTTTTGGTTAGCCATCAGCTAGGACATGCCAGTACACAAGTCACTGACCTCTATACCCATATCGTCAATGATGAACAAAAGAATGCTCTGGATAGTTTATAAAATACATAAAATAAATTATGTAAAATATAGCTCATAAAAAGAAGCTGCTAAAAATAAGCAACTTCTTTTTCTTTCTGTCTGATACCAGCAAAGTAGCGTGGAATATCAATTGTTTCTATATTTTTGAAGTTCTCGTCTACCTACTACTAATGTAACTATAGCAAAAATAATGCAGATAAGGAAGGATATTTTTGCTTGTAGGAATTCTAAAAATCAAGCTTTTCTGGATTCAAATCTCTTCATAATCACAGTTAGACGCCAACGGTAGAGCGCCCCACTCACAATCAAACTAATAATCAAGCCGATCCAGTAAGAATAAGCTCCAAAATCTGTTAGGGAATCAAATAGCGTAGCCACAGGGATTGCTACGCCCCAATAACCAACCAAACCAAGGTAAAAAGGAATAACTGTATCCTTATACCCCCGCAAAATTCCCTGAAGCGGTGCCGCAAAGGTATCTGCTAACTGGAAGAAAAGACTATAAGTTAAAAAACGCGCTGTCAAATCGATAAATTTTGGGTCGTTACCATAAAGACTGGCCACATTTCCCCTAAAAATGTAAAGGAAGGTTAAGGTGAAGGCCGCAAAAATGAGGGCTGTCCATCTTCCTAAACCAATATAGGTTTTCGCATCATCAAATCGCTTAGCTCCCACTTCATAAGACACGACAATGGCCATAGCCGATGAGATACTCATAGGAAAGGCGTACATGAGACTTGAAAAGTTCATAGCTGACTGGTGACTAGCGATAATCAAGGACGAGAACTTCGCCATAATCAAGCCAACCACGGAAAAGATGGCTACTTCCGCGAAGACAGTCCCCCCAATAGGCAGACCTAAACGAACTCCTTCCTTGATTTTATCCATATTAAGCGGAATTCGTTTCTCAAGGTGTAGGGCTTTGAGCTTCTCCTGTTTAAATAAAACCAGAACAGAAATTCCCAGCAAGACCCAGTACGCCAAGGAAGTACCTAAACCAGCCCCAGCACCTCCCAGCTCTGGAACACCAAAGGCACCGTAAATCAAGAGATAGTTAAATCCGCTATTGAGAGGCAGTAATAAAAGCATAAGATACATGGACAGTTTGGTCAACCCCAGCGAGTCCAGCAAGGAACGAATAACGCTAAAAAGTAACAAGGGGATAATTCCGATAGATAAAAACCAAAGATAACGAACCGCTACTGCTGCCACTGGTGCTTCTAGTCCAATATGATTCAAGACAGGTGGTGCCAAGAAAAGTACCATCCCCAGTAAGAACACAGATAGACCCAGGGATAGATAGATGAACTGGTAAAAATCAGACGCAACTTCTTCCTTTTTGCCTCGACCAAGATGGTGACCAATGATGGGCACCAAGGCTGACACAATCCCTGTCAGGAAGGTAAAGAAAGGATTCCAGATACTGGTTGCCATAGACACACCAGCCAAGTCCATAGTATTGTATTGACCTGTCATTGCAGTGTCAACAAAGGAGGCAGAATAATTGGCAAATTGATAAATCAGGATAGGGAAGAAAATTTTTAAAAATAATACTAACTTCTCTTGTAAACACTTTGTCTTATACATACTTCTCTTTCTATTCTTCTGATTTATCTAAACCAAAGAGTTTCAGACCATATTTCTTCAAACTTAGCGGAGGATTATTAGATTTTGAAGTAGTATGCCAACACGCACATGTACGACAATAATAGCTTCTAACTAAACCTCCATTATCATATTGAACTGCATGATCGGCTTTTTCTTTAGTTTCATATTGAATTTTAGAACGATTGGCTGCGGGACAGTAAATTCCGCTATTAGATTTTGCTTGTCTCTCCCTACGTTTTCGAAAATAATTCATATTCCAACTCCTATCAAGCTTGATAGACGATTTGTCCCTTACAAATGGTAAATTTAACCTGCCCTTTTAAGGTTTCACCGATGAATGGTGAATTAGCTGCTTTCGAAGCAAAATGGGAGTCCACAAGGCGGTCAACCTTAGCGTCAAAGATAGTGATATCCGCTGGACCATTCTCAGCCAAGTAACCTGCTTCAAAGTTATAAAGCTTGGCTGGGTTGTAGGTCATTTTTTCTAGTAATTCCATCAAGCTCAACTCTCCAGCTTCCACCAAATAAGTCAAACCGAGTGAAAGAGAGGTTTCCAAACCTGTCATGCCAGATGGTGCTTTGGTAATATCCTCAACATTTTTTTCATCCGCATGGTGAGGCGCGTGGTCAGTCGCGATAACTGTGATGACACCTGATTTAAGACCTTCGATAACAGCACGACGGTCTGATTCCAAACGAAGCGGCGGATTCATCTTAGCATTGCTACCTTGTGTCAAAAGAAGAGCTTCTGTCTTAGAGAAATGCTGTGGCGCTACTTCTGCTGTTACTTGCGCACCCAGCCCCTGAGCAAACTCAACTACTTTGACACTCTCTTCCTTCGACAAATGCTGAATGTGAACATGAGCCTTGGTCGCATAGGCAATCATGACATCACGCGCCATCATAGCATACTCAGCCACCCCAGTCGCACCGCAGATATGGAAATGTTCTTTAGCAATATTTTCGTTAAAACCAAGAATCCCATTCAAACCTGGTTCTTCCTCATGGAGACTGATAAAGGTATTAAGCTTTTTGGCTTCCTCCATGGCTTCCTTGACAACCTTACTGCTCTCAAGCGGAATACCGTCATCAGAAAAACCAACGGCTCCAGCTTCTAAAAGTGCCTTAAAGTCAGTCAAATCTTGCCCATTAAAATTTTTAGTAATGGTCGCAACCGTCTTAACATGAATCTTCTCTTTGGCAGCTGACTGGAGAACTTCTTGCAAAGTCTCCACGTCCGAAATGGTTGGACTAGTATTAGCCATCATGACAACCGTTGTAAAACCACCTGCAGCGGCTGCTAAGGCACCAGTATGGATATCCTCCTTGTGCGTTTGACCAGGTTCACGGAAATGCACATGAATATCGACCAAACCAGGAGCAACGACTAGACCTGTAGCATCTAAGATTTCTGCTCCTTCTTCTTTAATCTCAGGTGCAATTTTGATAATTTCCCCATCTTGGACTAGAACATCACACACTTGATCCAAACCAGACTTGGGATCCATTACACGACCGTTTTTGATTACTAGCATCTGCTTTCTCCTTTATTCATAGAAATCAACTTGGGTATCCAACAATTTATCCCCATTATAAACAAACTTGGCTGAAAAGAAGGGTTTGTCCTCTAAAAGCCACTCAACAAAGGTATGGTCACCTTCCCAAGTAGGCTTGCTCAAAACCTCATCATAGGGAACCCATTCTAGTGTTCCCTCGTTGCATTCAATCAAGTCCCCCTCGAACTCTGTCACCTTAAAAACATAGGTGTACCAGTCTAAATCAGGTGTAAATTCAGGAAAAGTGATAACACCTTTTAGAACTGGCTTAGCTTTGAGCCCTGTTTCTTCAAAAATTTCCCGCGCCGCGCATTCCTGAGGTGTCTCTCCTCGCTCTAGCTTACCACCCACACCAATCCATTTTCCTTCATGGACATCATTAGGCTTCTTATTACGATGGAGCATGAGCAGTTCTTTTCCGTTATCAATGTAGCAAATCGTCGCTAACTGAGGCATATTTTCTCCTTATCTAAGCCAATCGATTGGCTCTTGTCCTGTCTCTTTTAAGAATGTATTGGCCTTGGAAAAAGGCTTGGAACCCCAAAATCCTCTGTAAACAGATAACGGACTGGGATGGGCTGATTCGATAATCAAGTGATGAGGATTGGTAACTAAGGCCTTCTTCTTACGTGCATAAGCTCCCCAGAGTACAAAAACGACTGGTCTATCTAGATGATTGACCACCTGAATCACAGCATCCGTAAAAGGCTCCCATATCTGACCAGCATGACCATTGGCCTGTCCAGCTGGAACTGTCAAGCAAGCATTTAAAAGGAGTACTCCTTGCTCAGCCCAAGCTGTCAAATCATGAGATTTCTTGATCCCGATATCATCTGACAATTCTTTCAAGATATTTTGCAAGGATGGCGGAGCTGGGATAGAGTCAGGTACAGAAAAACTCAAGCCCTGCGCTTGACCTGGCCCGTGATAGGGATCTTGCCCTAGAATCACCACCTTAACGTCTTCTAGGGGTGTGGTCAAGAGAGCCTGAAAAACCTTTTCCTTGGGTGGATAAATAGTCCCTTGAGAATAGACCTGCTCCATAAACTGATTGATTTTCCCGAAATAACCCTCAGGTAATTGCTCCTTAATCAAAGCATGCCAAGATGAGTGTCCCATAGCCGACTCCTTCATTTTTACTGCCTCTATTATAGCAAAAAGTGGCTTTCTAAACCACTTTTTACAGTTTATCTAAATAATCCAGCAAGTCTCGGTAAGAATGGACTTCGTAAGTCGGCTGGGCTTGTGTGTGATTTTCAACACGATGAGGGTTGTACCAGATAGTGTCAATCCCCGCATTATTGCCGCCTTGAATGTCGGCGGTTAGGGAATCTCCAATCATCAGCGTCTTTTCTTTGCTAAAACCTGCAATATGTTGACCGATTTTTTCATAAAAGAGAGCATCAGGCTTTTGTGTTTGCAATTGTTCAGAGATAAAGACTTGATTGAAATAAGGTGCTAGACCAGACTGAGCCAAACGCCCTGTCTGAATGGCAGTAATGCCATTTGTCGCAGCATATAGCTCATAATCACGCTCGATGAGGCTGTCCAAAAGTTCATGAGCACCCGAAATCGTTTGCCCCTGCTGAGCGAGGTAAAATTGATAACGCTGGGCTAGAAAACTACCGTCTTTTTCCTGTCCAAAGTGAGCAAATAAACGAGAAAAGCGCGTGTTAACCAGCTCTTGTTTACTGATTTTCTTTTGCTCTAAGTCCTTCCAGAGAGCCTTATTCATAGGAACATAATAGTCTTTATAAGCCTGAATATCTGCAACTCCTTCTTCTTTTAGAAGTTGCGTCAAAGCCACATCCTCAGCAGCATCAAAATCAAGAAGAGTGTGGTCAAGGTCGAAAAGTAGAAATTTGTAGGACAATTTGAGAGTTTTCCTTTCTAGGTATTTAATAGATTAGTTTATTTCTTCTTTTTCTTAGTTTTATTCATCAACATACCAACTACAACTGGAGTAACCACACTTCCAACTTGTCCAACAACTTTAAGTATCTTTTTTGCTTCATCTATTTTTTTGTTTCTACACGATTCGCACTTATTGTGCTTATAACTTGATGGTAAATCCCTAGTACATGTCTTGCATTTTTTTATTTCTTTCATTCTAGCACCTCTGTCTCAATAGAATCTGTTTTATTTGGCAATTTCATTATCGAAGTTTCAATTTTTGGCAATTCTTTTGTCCAGTAATTTGTAGGCGAAGGATCAAGTAAATCAAGTCTCTCTACTAATTTCTGAGAACTGAGATAAGTTTCGTTAATAAATTTCCCAAAGTAATCCAAACTTTTTTGAGCAGCTTTTTTCTCGCCCAACTCATTATAAGCTATTGCTGCTGATAGTGAAACGATATTTACAGCTGCTAATCCATCTCTAATCTCATTCATACGAGCTTCAATTTTATCTGGTTTATCCCCTTTTAATAACTTACCCCAAGTAGAATCTGGTTGTTCTTTGATAAAATTTACATTTGATTTTTGACTAAGCATTAAGAGATTTCTACTATCTTCTGCATCTGAAATAACTTGCAGTAACATCATTGTTCTAATGTTTGAATCTGATATCTCTCTAGCTTGCAAGAGTTTCTGTTGACAACTATAGGCTATTGCGAGTCTATCTGACTCCTGTCCTTTTCTGACGTCCTCGATAGCATATTGTACATTCTGAATCTCCTCTGCAATCTGAGCCATTTGAATTTGTGACGAATAATCGGCTAGCGCTTTATTTAATTCTGGTGCCAACTTAACAGATTTCAATGGTACATTTCCAACGACTTTATTAGTATTAGTATCTACTAATACCGCCAAAAGAGAGCCATCTTTCTTGGTCATTAATTTTAACACTCCTTGAGCAATTTGTTCCCGTTGTTCTGGAGAAAGAATTGCCTGAAAAACCTCTTCAGGTATACTAGATTGGACAACATTGATAAAGGCTGGAGCAGAATATAACATTTTTTCTACTTCAGATAAGATTTTATTTGCATTTTTGACTAATGGTTTGGCTATTTCTGGTAACTTATTAAAAAACGATGAGGGTTTTAGTTCATAACCATCAATATCAAGAATATCGAAGTCATCTTCTCCAAAAAATAAAACTTCATCCATAAATTACTACCTCATTATATTTAAATTATTAGAAATATTATACCATATTAAACAAAATTATGATTTTGATTTTTCTTTAATATTATTTATCCAATCATTTTTACTGGAATCTAACATAGAATAACACTATCCTATACAATTGACAGCCCAAATCTTTCAGAATAGAACAATTCTAGCTATCGAACAACTCAACTTCATAAATATCCATGTAATTCTAGGACTAAAATTCCTATAAACTAAATGTTTTCGTACTCTTCTAAGTCATTGATTGCTTTAAATCTAAATTTTTGAAGGATTCTAAAGCTAGAATAATCCCATTACAATTAGTTTTGAATGGTTCACAATTTAGAAACTCTATGGCTTTACTTCTGTTAAATTAAAAAGGAACTGCCCAAGCAATCCCTTTCTGATTTTGTAATAATCTACTTAAACTTTGATAGTAGAGATAAGTAATAACTCACCTAAAAAGGAATAATAGGAAGATTCCTTATTTATTGATTTCAAGCTCCGCCAACTGTGTTTGAATAACCGATAGTTCTGCCCCAGCCTGTAGAAGAGCAGCTGCAGTATAGGCGCCTTCTACAATTGGAACACTGTTGATGATGATACTCTTATCACTGAAATCAGCCACCATTTCTAAATTCATTTTAGCAGAACCTAGGTCAAAAAAGGCTAGTAAAGTATCTGCTTGATTTTCAGAAACAACCCTATCTACCTGATCAAAACTCGTTCCAATTCCTCCATCTTCGGTTCCTCCTACATAAGTAATCGGAACATCTTTAGCTACTTCACTAATCAGTTCAACAAGACCTTGTGCAATGTGTTTGGAATGTGAAACGATAACAAGACCAATGCTTCCCATTAAACCACCCCAGTTTCTAATAGAGCAGTAAAGAGTAATCCTGATGAAAATGATCCAGGGTCAATATGTCCGAGAGATCGTTCTCCTACATAAGATGCTCTTCCTTTAGTTGCAAGTAAATCTTTGGTAGCATTCACTACCTGATCAATAACCTCTTGAGTCAACTGGCCATCAGACAAGGCAGCAATAACAGGAGTCCAAACGTCAACCATTGTCTTTTCTCCAACTTCTGCTTTCCCGCGTTTGACAATCATATCCAAACCACTTTGTAAGATTTCTTCTAATTTCGAATTTGAATCAGCCTTGGCCATGCCCATAAAAGCAGAGCCATACAAGGGACCAGAAGCACCGCCTACCTTACTCAGTAGTTGCATTGAGACAAGTTTAAACACATCACTGCTGGTCTCAAATTGCTTTCCTTCTAAGTTTTCCATAACTGCAGCCATTCCACGCGCCATATTTCCACCGTGGTCTCCATCTCCTATAGGAGTGTCTAGCTCACTAAGATAATCTTTCTGTTCTTGAATCTTTTCATTAAAAAGCTTCATCCATTCAAGAGCTTGTTCAGCATTCATTCGATATTTCCTCCTTGAGTTTTACCAAGCTGGTGTAGTAACAGGTGCATTTAGAGCATCCAACCACTCATCATCTGCCAATCGAATCAATGTTAATGACAATCCAGCCATATCGATTGAAGTCATGTAGTTTCCAATTTTCTTAAATGCCAACTCAACACCTTTTTCATGGAGCAATTTTACCACATCATTTGCAAATACATATTGTTCCATAAGAGGCGTGCTTCCTAAACCATTGATGAGAAGCCCATATCGTTCACCAGTTTTAAGTTGGAAACCTTCAGATAATTTTTCAACTAATTCTGATGCCAATTGTGCGGAAGGCTGCATTTTCTCTTTCTTATACCCTGGCTCACCGTGAATACCAACTCCATATTCAAATTCATCATCTTCTAAAACAAATCCTGGTTTGCCAACTTCAGGAACAGTTGCTCCAGACAAGGCAAGACCAATTGTTTTAATTTCTAACACAAGTTTATCTGCCAAATCCTTTATTTCAGCTAATGATTTACCAGAACGAGCTACAGCCCCCAAAATTTTATGGACTAAAATAGTACCCGCAACACCTCGACGACCTTGGGTATAGAGACTATTTTCAACAGCGATATCATCATCAACCACAACGCTTGCTACGTCAATACCTTCCATTTCAGCAAGTTCTTGTGCAATTTCAAAGTTCATAATATCACCAGAATAGTTCTTGATGACCATAAAGACCCCAGCACCTTCATCAGCTGCCTTAATGGCTTCTAAAATTTGGTCGGGAGTAGGTGAGGTAAAGACTGCTCCACAAATAGCAGCAGACAACATTCCATCTCCTACAAATCCAGCGTGACTTGGTTCATGTCCTGAACCTCCACCAGAAATGAGTCCAACTTTTCCTGTCTTTTCTGCCTTTCTAACGATAACATCAAAACCATCTAAGCGTTGAACCAAGTCATCATGCATGAATGACAACCCCTGCAACATTTCATCAACAACCTGTGTCGGTTCATTTATAATTTTTTTCATGAGAAACTCCTTTCGGCATCTACCTTTATTTTCGCTTTCATTATATATTTTTTATCGCTGGCTGATAAGGGACAGATTCTATTATTTGTCCCCTTTTAAACCCGTTTCAAACATTTTTTTGGTAAAATGAAGGAAGTAAAAGAAAGGTTTCCTATGGCATCATCACTTATTACAAAAAAACGGATTGCCAAGGCATTTAGAGATCTATTAGCTACTAGAGAATTTGACAAAATCTCTATTGTAGATATTATGGAATCAGCTGGCATTCGTAGACAGACCTTTTATAATCACTTTCTTGACAAATATGAACTGCTCGACTGGATATTTGAAAATGACTTAACCGAGTATATCACCAATAACTTGGACTTTATTTCAGGCCAAAAACTATTACAAGAATTATTTTTTTATTTCGAACAAGAGCGTGACTTTTATATTCAACTTTTTGATATTCAAGGGCAAAATAACTTCTATGACCACTTTATCAGCTACTGTCGCTTGCTTGTATCAAAAATTTTAAGAGAATACGGTCAGATTGATATCGATTCATCTGCTTATACTTGTTTTTTGTTAGACTATCATTCACATGCTCTAGCAGAAATCGTGAAGGCTTACGTCAATAAAAAAAGTCCAGTTCCACAACCAGACTTTCTAATCATGACAATTATTGGAAAGAGACCACAATGACATTTATTTCAAATCATAAACAGAAAATTATTTCAAGTTACATTTCAGCAACTGTTAGCAGTCATCCCGAATTAGAAAAACACCCTACTTTACCATTAGTCTATCAAAAAAATCGAAATCCTCATCAGGTTCCAATCTTGTCGGGTGGAGGTTCCGGTCACGAACCTGCGCATATTGGATATGTGGGAGAAGGAATGCTTACTGCTGCTATCTATGGCCAATTATTTACTCCACCTACAAGAACTGAAATCTTAGAGTCCATTCGTTTTTTAAACAATGGTCACGGTGTCTTCATCATTGTAAAAAATTTCGAAGCAGACATCAAAGAATTTAGCTGGGCCATTAACACCGCTAGACAAGAAGGAATTAAAGTCGGCTATAGTCTAGCACACGACGATATTTCTATTGAACCTCACAATAGATTTCAAATTAGAGGAAGGGGACTTGCAGGGACAATCTTACTTCATAAAATCCTAGGATATGCAGCTCAAAATGGTGCCGACATAGAGCAACTAACTGATTTAGGTCATGAACTTGCTCCCGAAATCGCAACAATTGGCTTTGCAACGAAAGCTGCTAGTCTCCCCCAAGCCCCCCTTCCACTATTTAACTTGGAAGAAGGAAATATTTCTTATGGTATTGGGATACATGGCGAAGAAGGCTATCGTATCGTCCCATTCCAATCATCGGAAATCCTTGCAAATGAAATTATAAGTAAATTAAGATTGCACTATCATTGGAAAAAGGGTGATCAATTTATATTGCTTGTAAATAATCTAGGTACTACTACCAACCTAGAAATGGGCATATTTATCAATGACATCCTTCAACTCTTAGAAATTGAAGGAGTCACTATTACCTTTATAAAATCAGGAACATTTATGACCAGTCTAGATATGGCAGGTATATCCGTAACTCTTTGCCCTGTAAAAAATAAGCAATGGTTAGAAGCGCTCAATGCTCCAACGACAGCTTTTGCATGGTAATTTGCTTGTATAACTCAAAAGGGCTACATCACTTGATAGCCCTTTGCTTTTATCTTATACTCAATGAAAATCAAAAAGCAAACTAGGAAACTAGCCGCAGGCTGTACTTGAGTACGGCAAGGCGACGTTGACGCAGTTTGAATTTGATTTTCATTGAGTATTACGTTTAAAAGAACTCATTCTTGCAATTTCAAAAAGTCCATCTATCCCTTACAATTCTTCCGATGAGCTTTGAGTTTTTTCAGAGCCCAATCATAGTGGCTTGACGTGCTACTAACAAAGTAGGAACCTAGACTTGTCCCACCCGTCCACTTATAGACACCTTTGGTAAAGAGTTCGTCATTGCTAAAAACTTCTATCAACTCTAAAACCTCCCTATGTGATTGTTCTAGGAGTATAGTCGCTTCTTCTAAGGAGGTTTTCTGGTGCTTCTTCCAAAAAGCGACATTCATTTCTCGATAAGTTTTCCAATTATAAGGTTCAGGGAGAAAAGGTCTTTCGTGACCTTTTTGATTAGAATAAACCCAAGTCAAAAGCAACTGATGCCATTCATAAAGATGGATCAAGACATCCCGTAGATTTTTATCCCTTTTCCAGTGAGCTTCTTTTTTCTTTGGGTCTCTTGAAAAATCAAATGGAGTCTGTAGCTCATCTTCACTTAGTTGGGAGATGAAACGATTGAGCTTTTCATAGTTTTCCTTAGAGGCCAGCATTAGATCCTCTTTTGTTTTCGGTCTAGGCACAGGAGTACTCCCTTCATATTACTAGTTATTATTAGAGATTTTTTATCCTTTAAATCTCTACAACTTATCCTTTAATTTCTCAACAAAGAGATAGGCTGCTGGACAGGTCAAGGTATTCTTAATCGTCAAATGGTTGATTTGATGGATCTTTTTGCGGTCAGTATGAGGGAATTCACGACAGGCCTTTGGACGAACGTCATAGATAGAACAAAGGTTATCTCCTCCTAAAAATGGGCAGGGCATGGATTTGAAAACCTTATCTCCATCTTCATCTACCTGCAGAAACTCCGCTTCAAAAGCTGGTAATTTCATCTTAAAATACTTGGCAATTCGTGTAATATCCGCTTCTTTAAAGTCGGGTCCCAAAGTCTTACAACAGTTGGCACAGGCCGTACAATCAATCTCCGCAAAGACTTCTTGGTGAATCTGCTGGGCTATCTTGTCTAGGTTTTTAGGAGGTTTTTTCTTTAAATCGGCTAAAACTTTGCGATGTTCCTTCTGCTTTTGTAAAGCTAATTGGTGGTAATACTCAATATCAATTTCTTTAGACATGGTTTCTCTCTTATTCTAATTACTTTCCCCTATTATACCATGCCTCTGAACCATTGAAAAGTGGACTTTATAGGACTATACTTTTCCAAAATGTAGCAAAAAACCTTGCAACTAGGTTACAAGGTTAATCACATTAATCGAAGTTAACGTATTCTTTTTGAAGTTCAAGGACTTCTTCCATTGTTGAACACTCTGTAAGGGCACGGTTAGCGTACTCTTCCATCTTAGCAGCGTCCAATTTCTTCATCAAGCTACGTGTACGAAGGACAGATGTTGCTGACATAGAGAATTCATCCAAGCCCATTCCGACAAGAAGTGGAACAGCTTTTTGGTCACCAGCCATCTCACCACACATACCAGCCCATTTACCTTCAGCGTGAGCTGCCTTGATAACGTTGTTAATCAATCGAAGGATTGATGGGTTATATGGTTGGTAAAGATATGAAACTTGCTCGTTCATACGGTCTGCTGCCATTGAGTATTGGATCAAGTCGTTTGTTCCAATTGACATGAAGTCTACTTCTTTTGCAAATTGGTCTGCAAGCATGGCTGCTGCAGGAATTTCAATCATGATACCAACTTGGATGTCATCCGCAACTGCAACACCTTCAGCAAGAAGATTTGCTTTTTCTTCTTCATAAACTGCTTTAGCTGCACGGAATTCTTTCAAGAGGGCAACCATTGGGAACATGATACGCAATTGACCATGAACAGAAGAACGAAGAAGGGCACGGATTTGTGTACGGAACATTGCATCTCCAGTTTCAGAAATAGAGATACGAAGGGCACGGAATCCAAGGAATGGGTTCATTTCGTGTGGCATATCGAAGTAAGGAAGTTCCTTATCTCCACCAATATCCATTGTACGAACAACCACTGGTTTACCATTCATTCCCTCAAGAACAGCCTTGTATGCTTCATACTGCTCGTCTTCTGTTGGGAAATCTTGAGAATCCATGTACAAGAACTCTGTACGGTAAAGTCCAACAGCTTCTGCACCGTTGTTGTTAACACCTTCAACGTCTTTTGGAGTACCGATGTTAGCAGCCAACTCAAAGTGTTTACCGTCAGCAGTCACTGTTTGAGCATCTTTCAAAAGTGCCCATTCAGCTTTTTGTTTAGCATAAGCTTCACCAGCTGCTTTAAATTCTGCCGCTTGTTCATCTGTTGGGTTGATAATCACTTCACCAGTAATTCCGTTAACGGCAAGGATATCACCGTCTTTGACGATTTCAGTGATGTTATTTGTTCCCAATACAGCTGCAATTTCAAGTGTACGTGCCATGATAGCTGAGTGGCTTGTACGTCCACCGATGTTGGTTACAAAAGCTTTTACAAAGTTTTTGTCCAATTGAGCTGTATCAGATGGTGTCAAGTCATGTGCAATCACGATTACTTCTTCATTGATAGAAGCTGGGTTTGGCAATTTCTTACCAAGAAGGTTTGCCAATACACGTTTTGTCACGTCGCGGATGTCCGCTGCACGTTCTTGCATGTATGGGTTGTCTTCCATACCTTCAAAGATAGTGATGAACATGTCAGTCACTTCTTTAAGACCTGCTTCTGCATTGACTTTCTTAGCACGAATTGTTTCTTTAATCTGACCAATCAATTCTGGGTCAGAAAGAACCATCAAATGAGCGTCAAAAACTTGAGCCGCTTCTTCACCAAGCGTACCTACAGCTTTCTCGCGGATAAGAGAAAGCTCGTTTTGAGAAGCTTCAAGAGCAACATCCAAACGAGCCTCTTCTGCGTTTGTATCTTCGACTGAAATAGTCTCGAATGACAAATCCGGTTGAACGAGTAGATATGCTTTTGCAACTGCAACACCGTCAGATGCTGCGATTCCTTTAAGCATTTCTGTCATTTCCCTTATGCCAATCCTTCTTTTTCCATTGTTTCTGAGATTGCAGCGATAGCGTCATCTGCATCTGCACCTTCAGCTGAGATAGTTACGTCAGCACCTTGGCCAACACCAAGACTCATAACACCCATAATTGATTTAAGGTTAACTGATTTACCTTTGTACTCAAGAGTGATATCTGAAGCAAATTTGCTAGCAGTTTGTACCAACAATGTTGCTGGACGTGCGTGAATACCTGTTTCTGCCACTACGTGGAAATCTTTAGAAGCCATAGTTTGACTCTCCTTTTGTTCTTTCTTTTTTTGAGTTATATGTGATAACCCTTACAATTTGGTATTATACCATCTTCTAGGATTTTTTTCAAGCATTTTCTGGATTTTCCTTCAATTTCCTTTCAGATAACTTGCTGAAAATCTTCTGTCCTAGATAATAAAACACAGGATATAGTTTCTTTAAAAACGATTTATAGGATAATCATTGCTATTTTATAAAGCAAACACTACATATTGTGTTTTGTGAGCTTGACTAGAAAAACAGACCACTATATTTAGTTTAAATCATTGACAAATTTTTATTTTCTGATATACTAAGATAGTATTAAATTTTGAAGAGGAGTTACACAATGGTAACCGTTTATTCTAAAAACAATTGTGTCCAATGTAAAATGACCAAACGTTTCTTGGACAGTAATAACGTTGAATATAAAGAAATCAATCTTGATGAGCAGCCTGAGTACATCGATCAAGTCAAAGAACTCGGTTTTAGCGCAGCTCCTATTATTCAAACACCAACTGAAGTCTTTTCAGGTTTCCAACCAGGAAAACTGAAACAATTAGCATAATCTTAGTACATCATCCAGAAGAAACTGCTTCTAGGCCTAACTTAGAAGCCTTTCTTTTGTAATTAGATAAGGGAAATTTTATGGGATTAAAACATCTTGAAGACGTGACTTACTTCCGTCTCAATAACGAAATCAACCGTCCTGTTAATGGACAAATCATGCTTCATAAAGATAAGGAAGCCTTGGATGCCTTCTTTAAAGAAAATGTCGTTCCAAACACTATGGTTTTTGATTCAATTAAAGATAAAATCAACTACCTCATTGACCACAACTACATCGAAACAGCCTTTATCAAGAAATACCGTCCAGAGTTCTTGGAAGAATTGTCACAATTTATCAAAGACCAAAACTTCCAATTCAAGTCTTTCATGGCTGCTTATAAATTTTACAATCAATATGCCTTAAAGACTAATGACGGTGAATATTATCTTGAAAGTATGGAAGACCGTGTCTTCTTTAACGCCCTTTATTTCGCTGATGGGAATGAAGCTGTTGCAATCGATATTGCCAATGAAATCATCCACCAACGCTACCAACCTGCTACTCCTTCCTTCTTGAATGCTGGACGTGCTCGTCGTGGGGAGTTGGTATCTTGTTTCTTAATCCAAGTGACGGATGACATGAACTCTATCGGACGTTCTATCAACTCTGCCCTTCAACTTTCACGTATTGGTGGTGGTGTGGGAATTACCCTCAGCAACCTTCGTGAAGCTGGTGCACCTATCAAGGGGTATGAAGGAGCAGCTTCTGGTGTCGTACCAGTTATGAAACTCTTCGAAGATAGCTTCTCTTACTCAAACCAATTGGGGCAACGTCAAGGTGCTGGGGTTGTCTACCTCAACGTCTTTCACCCAGATATCATCGCCTTCCTTTCAACTAAGAAAGAAAACGCCGATGAAAAAGTTCGTGTCAAGACCCTTTCACTTGGTGTCGTTGTACCAGATAAATTCTACGAATTGGCTCGTAAAAATGAAGAAATGTACCTCTTCAGCCCTTACTCTGTAGAAAAAGAATACGGTGTGCCATTCAACTACATCGATATTACTGAAAAATACGATGAACTAGTTGCAAATCCAAATATTCGCAAGACAAAAATCAAGGCGCGTGATTTGGAAACTGAAATCTCCAAATTGCAACAAGAGTCTGGCTATCCTTATGTCGTCAACATTGATACGGCCAACCGTGCAAATCCTATTGATGGTAAGATTATCATGAGTAACTTGTGTTCTGAGATTCTTCAGGTCCAAGAACCAAGCTTGATCAACGATGCTCAAGAATTCCTTCAGATGGGAACGGATGTTTCATGTAACCTTGGTTCAACCAACGTGGTCAACATGATGACTTCACCTGATTTTGGTCGTTCTATCCGTGCTATGGTTCGTGCTTTAACTTTCGTTACAGATAGTTCACACATCGTAGCTGTTCCTACCATCGACCACGGAAATAGCCAAGCTCATACCTTTGGTCTTGGTGCCATGGGACTTCACAGCTACCTTGCTCAACAACTCATTGAATATGGATCGCCTGAGTCTGTTGAATTTACAAGCATCTACTTTATGCTTATGAACTACTGGACCTTGGTTGAATCAAACAATATTGCGCGTGAACGTGGTATCACCTTCCACAACTTTGAAAAATCAGACTATGCTAAGGGAAGCTACTTCGACAAGTATGTAACTGGCGAATTTATTCCAAAATCAGACCGTGTTAAAGAACTTTTCAAAGATGTCTTTATCCCAAGTGCTGCTGACTGGGCTGAACTTCGCGACAAGGTTCAAGCAGATGGTCTTTACCACCAAAACCGCCTTGCTGTAGCGCCAAATGGTTCTATCAGCTATATCAACGACGTTTCTGCTTCTATCCACCCGATTACGCAACGTATCGAAGAACGCCAAGAGAAGAAAATTGGTAAAATCTACTACCCTGCTGCTGGCTTGTCTACAGAAACCATTCCTTACTACACTTCTGCCTACGATATGGATATGCGTAAAGTCATCGATGTTTACGCTGCTGCGACTGAACACGTGGATCAAGGACTTTCACTCACCCTCTTCATGCGTAGTGACATTCCAAAAGGCCTTTACGAATGGAAGAGGGAAAATAAACAAACGACACGTGACTTGTCCATCCTTCGTAACTATGCCTTTAACAAGGGAATCAAGTCTATCTACTACGTCCGTACCTTTACAGATGACGGTGGAGAAGTCGGTGCTAACCAATGTGAAAGCTGTGTAATTTAGTTTCTAGCATAGAAACACTATTTTTCCCTAAGCAGCACTGATAAAATCAAATCTACTAGGTCATAACATAATTTATGTAACATTTTAAAAGTCGGGCTTCCGACTTTTTGTGCGATACTCCTATAGAATTATGGTAAAGTAGAAATAATTGTGAGTTCGCAATACTAAACACAGAAAGAGATTTTAAATGGAAACTTACTACAAAGCCATTAACTGGAATGCCATCGAAGATGTCATCGACAAATCAACTTGGGAAAAACTGACGGAGCAATTCTGGCTCGATACACGTATTCCCTTGTCAAATGACTTGGATGACTGGAGAAAGCTATCTAACAAAGAGAAAGACTTGGTCGGAAAAGTCTTTGGTGGTTTAACCCTTCTGGACACCATGCAATCTGAAACTGGGGTTGAAGCCCTTCGCGCAGACATCCGTACACCACATGAGGAAGCTGTTTTCAATAACATCCAATTTATGGAATCTGTTCACGCTAAATCTTACTCTTCAATCTTTTCTACCTTAAATACTAAGGCTGAGATTGAAGAAATTTTCGAATGGACCAATACCAATCCTTACCTACAAAAGAAGGCTGAGATTGTCAACGAAATCTACCTCAACGGTAGCCCACTTGAAAAGAAAGTTGCCAGCGTCTTCCTCGAAACCTTCCTCTTCTACTCTGGTTTCTTCACTCCCCTCTACTATCTCGGTAACAACAAACTAGCCAACGTTGCAGAAATCATTAAATTGATTATTCGTGACGAGTCTGTTCACGGAACCTACATTGGTTACAAATTCCAACTTGGTTTCAATGAATTGCCTGAAGAAGAGCAAGAAAAACTCAAAGAATGGATGTACGACCTACTCTATACTCTTTATGAAAATGAAGAAGGCTACACAGAGAGTCTTTATGACGGTGTTGGTTGGACTGAAGAGGTTAAAACCTTCCTTCGCTACAATGCCAATAAAGCTCTCATGAACATGGGACAAGATCCACTTTTCCCAGATTCAGCTGAAGATGTCAACCCAATCGTTATGAACGGTATTTCAACAGGAACTTCCAACCATGACTTCTTCTCTCAAGTCGGAAATGGTTACCTTCTTGGCGAAGTTGAAGCCATGCAAGATGATGACTACAACTACGGTTTGGACTAATACTCTTCGAAAATCTCTTCAAACCACGTCAGCTTCGCCTTGCCGTAGATATGCTCACTGACTTCGTCAGTCTTATCTACAACCTCAAAACTGTGTTTTGAGCAACCTACGGCTAGCTTCCTAGTTTGCTCTTTGATTTTCATTGAGTATAATTCTCCACCACTCTTAACTATCAAAAAGTAAACTTGAAACAACAAAATAATAATCTAATAAAATATCGAAGTTTTGAAAACAAACCTCGATATTTTTGTTTTTGTTTTATTTTGTTGTTTTTGTATTTGAATGATGAGCTAGTTTATGGTAAGATAGTAGTAGGAAACGAGGTGATAATATGCTCAAGCAAGAAAAATTAACCAAAATTTTAGAGATAGTAAATAGTAAAGGAACCATAACGGTTAAGCAGATTATGGACGAAATAGCCGTTTCAGATATGACTGCAAGGCGCTATTTACAGGAATTAGCTGATAAAGACTTGCTGATTCGTGTGCATGGTGGAGCTGAAAAACTTCGAACCAACTCCCTTTTGACTAATGAGCGATCAAATATTGAAAAACAAGCCCTCCAAACGGCAGAAAAACAAGAAATAGCCCGTTTTGCAGGCAGTCTAGTAGAAGAAAGAGAAACTATTTTCATTGGACCAGGAACAACATTAGAATTTTTTGCGCGTGAGTTACCTATTGACAATATCCGCGTCGTGACCAACAGTCTACCTGTTTTTCTGATTTTAAGCGAACGAAAATTAACAGATTTGATTTTAATAGGTGGAAATTATCGCGAAATTACAGGTGCTTTTGTTGGCACATTGACCCTACAAAATCTCTCTAATCTCCAATTTTCTAAAGCTTTCGTTAGCTGTAATGGTATTCAAAACGGAGCTCTAGCTACTTTTAGCGAGGAAGAGGGAGAGGCTCAACGCATCGCTTTAAATAATTCTAATAAAAAATATTTGCTCGCAGATCATAGTAAGTTCAATAAGTTTGATTTTTATACTTTTTATAATGTATCAAATCTTGATACTATTGTTTCAGATTCTAAACTAAGTGATTCAATCCTTTTTGAGCTATCTAAACTTACTAAAGTCATCAAGCCTTAATCAACTGAAAGATTCTGGGTAACAACTCAATTTCAGAAGTAAATCTTCCCACAATAAAACGCATAGTATCAAGGTTTTCAACACCTGATATTATGCGTTTTTCTGCGTTAAAGACTTTTTGCCCAATTGCTTTATCTGCAACCTCAAAGCTATGCATTGAGAAACCTGCGACTCGCTTTCTAGTTTAAAGTTGCTCTTTGATTTTTATTGAGTATAAGCAACGTGATTAGATAAAAGTTTTGCAGAGTACTAGATATAAGATTTAACTTTTTTGGAAATTGGTTACGATTGTTGAAACGGCATAAAATCTGAATCAAAGGAGATATTATCCCGTTCTTCAGGATTGATAAAATTTAAAAAGATATTTTTAAATTCTTCCAGCTCATAATCTGAATGACAAATCCATTCTTTACCGGTCGAGACATACCATTTCCCAAGTTTTTTCAGCTCCTCACTAGTCAAACAAGGTATTTGAGAACATTTATCAAAATTGATAATATAAACTTTTTCATAAATAGATTGGATAAAATTTTTGAACATCTTTTACCTCACTAAAATTCTATATCTAATGACTCATTCTACTACTCAATCACTTGAGTTTCCGCTACTTTCTTGTACCAGTGAGCTGATTTCTTCGGATAACGTTCTTGAGTTTCAAAGTCTACATAGAAAAGACCGTAACGTTTCTCATAACCGTTTGACCATGAGAAGACGTCCATCAATGACCAGATGAAGTAACCTTTTACATTAGCGCCATCTGCAATCGCATCAGACAAGACTTCCAAGTGTTGTTTCACATAATCAATACGACCATCGTCGTAAACAGTATTATCAACGAACTCATCTTTATAACCGAGTCCATTTTCAGTGATGTAGATTTTCTTATAGTTCGGATAATCTTTCTTCACGCGCATGATTTGGTCATATAAACCTTGAGGATAGATAATCCAATCCCAGTCCGTGCGTGGCACATAATCAGGTGCTACACGACGACCAACACCTTTGATTTGGTACTTAGAGCTTCCTTTCTCACCCTTACCATTATGGATGATTTCAGTTTCGCCATCAAAGGCTTCCATCCAGTCACTCATATAGTAGTTGATTCCAAGGAAATCATTCAAGTCTTTTGCTGCTTCTAATGCTGTAAAATCTTCTTCACGAAGATCCAAGCTACCACCATTGGCAGCCAAGATAGCCTCTACCCCTGCCAGGCTCTTTTCAGAGTAGTGACCCAGATAAGTTGCATCCAAGATAAATTTATTGTGAATAATATCTTCCAACTCTGCCGCAATAACATCTGCAGGATTTTGAGGATCCAAAGGATACTTAGTTGGCAGAGCGTGAACAACACCAATTTCACCTTTATAACCTTTATCTTTATATAGCTTGACTGCACGTGCATGAGACACCATCATATTGTGGTGCGATTGGAAAACTTTGGCAAGGTCGTACTGAATACCTGGAGGGAATTTCCCAACTAAATATTGACCATCACCAATTGGCCCAATTTCATTAAAGGTTGTCCAATAGTTTACTTCTGGAAATTCTTCAAAACAGAAGGCCGCGTAGTCTACAAAGTGTTCAATATTTTCACGATTTAAGAAGTCTCCATTTGAGTGGAGAGCTTCTGGCGTGTCAAAGTGATGAAGAGTTACAAAGGGCTCAACATGACGTTTGTGACACTCTGCAAATAAATTATGATAAAACTCAACACCTTTAGCATTTACTTGACCGTAACCAGTCGGGAAAATACGTGACCAGGCAATAGAAATTCGAATGCCATTGACACCATACTCTTCTGTTAGCTTAAGGTCAACTGGGTATCGATTGTAAAAATCACTGGCTGGTTCTGCAGTGTACCAGTAGTTATCTTCAAGATATTTATCCCAAGCAACTGGTCCTTTTCCATCAGTATGTGTAGCACCTTCTGCTTGATAAGCAGCTGTTGCGCCACCAAAAATAAAGTCTTTTGGAAGTGTTTTTGTCATTTTTTTCACCTATTTCTTGATTTAAATAAAGTAAAAGTGAGAGGAGAGGAGTCAGTGAGCCATCCTTCTCCATCTCACTTCTTGTACCAAGTCACCGAATTGTGACATGAGGAGGTAAAAACGATATCTTTTTACCGACGAATTAACAAGGCGATTAGGAAATTCGCCATAGCGATTTCCGTAACGATAGGAGACTGTTTCACAGTCCCTATCGTTAATCGAATTGAGCTTGTACAAATGCAAGAGCACCTTTTCCATCACGGGTTAATTTGATGTATTGAGCGCCTTCTGTCTTGGCAAGTTTAATACCGAGTTTATCTGTTTCTGCTTTCATGTCTTCAAAGTTTGAAGCAACTTGAGGAGCAAGGATAACTAGATCAAACTCTGGTAACATTTCACGGTGAGCACCATAGCCACCTGCTGCTGCTTTAACAGGAACATTGTATTCTGCAGCTGCCTTGTTCAAAGCATTTGCAAGGAGACCACTTGTACCTCCACCAGCACAGAGAACGAGGACATTTGTTTCTTCAGTGATTTTATTTTGTGCTGCTTCTACACCCGCTTTTTCAAGAATAGCATCCGCTTTTGCAGTGTTGAAGTTTGCAGCAACTTTGTCTTTCAATTCATCATTAGACTTACCTGAACGCTCTTCTTCAAGAATTTGTTCATCATAGACTTTAAGGAATGGATAGTAAATGACTACGTCAACTACGATTAGAAGAGCAGCAAGAATGAATGATAGAACTTGGAAGTTTGTACCAAGGACAATCCCCAAAGGTCCAGGAGTAACCCATGGAAGGTTGGCAGTAAATGAGTTCATGCCAAGTGTTTCGATAAAGAACTTAAAGATCCATACGTTTGCAATTGGTGCAAAGATGAATGGGATAAAGAAGATTGGGTTCAAAACAAGTGGTGCACCAAACAAGATTGGTTCATTTACACCAAAGAAAGTTGGAACTACTGAAGCACGACCGATTGCACGGTTACGTTTTGATTTTGTTAACCACATGAACATGAATGGAACAACCAGTGTCGCACCAGTACCACCCATGGTAACGATAAACATTTGTGTACCAGAAGTAAGAATCTTATCAGCGTGCATACCTTGTTGGAGAAGGTTCAAGTTGACTTCGGCATTTGCATAGGTAATAGCTGCGATAGCAGGTTCAACGATAGATGGACCATGAATACCAACAAACCAGAAGAAGGCAAAGGCACCAAAGATAATGGTAATACCAAGATAGCCATCAGCTGCAGAGAATAATGGTGCAAAGAATTTACCGATTGATTCTGCTACACTAGCACCCACAAAATGACGTGCTAGTAAATCAAGAGCATAAAGAGAAACCACTGATAGAGTGAATGGAATCACATCTTTAAAGACTTGTGAGATATTTGGTGGAACTTCGTCAGGCATGCGAATAGTGACATTGTTCTTAACACAAACCTTATAGATTGCTACAGTAACAAAGGCTGCTAGGAAGGCTGAAAGCAAACCTTTTGTTCCGAGGAATCCTGTTGCAAAGCCACCTTCAATTGGATCAGCTGCCAACATCAATAATCCAACAATAGCTGCCAACAGAGTTGACATATAGTTGATTTGATTGGTTTTCTCCATGCTCCGGTTTACTGAGTCGGTCAGTGATTTAGCAGTCGTACCAGCTAGCAAAAGTGCGAGAATACCCATAGAATAGCTATAAGGTTTCATCAATAGAGCCACTACTTCATCAGACCATTTAAAGCCCCATGAGTTTGGTACAAAGGCAATCAAGATAAAAATACTTGAGAAGAGAATAACAGGCATACCTGCAATGAAACCATCACGAATAGCACGAAGATAGATATTACGAGATAATTTCTCAAAGAAAGGTTTTCCTTTCTCAATAAATGTAATTAGTTTATTCATTATTTAACTCCTCTCTTGTACAGTTCAATTAAATGGTGCATCAAATCTTTTAACAAGATAGTTGTCATTAAGTGGTCTTGGCCATGCATCATGGTTACACTATAAGCTAAGTCATCACCTGAAGCTTCCTTAGTCAATAGACTTGTTTGCGCGTGGTGAGCTTCAGCAATACAAGAACCAGCTTCCTCAACTAAGCTATCCACTTTTGCAAAATCACCAGCTTCAGCAGCTTTCAAGGCTTCCAATAGTTTTGAACGAGCATCGCCTGCATAGGCTACGATTTCAAAACCTAACAATGTTACTTCTTCTCTATTCATGATAGAATTCTCCTTATGTATTTTTAATTAAATTTTTATGACAATAAACGTTGGATATGTAGAACTAGATAAACTCGTTCACTTTTATACAAATCAAGACCCGTATGTTGCGTAATCACATCATAGATCTTGGAGCCAATCTCGAACGCTTTTGGATAGGATTGATTGATATGCTCTTCCATATCCAGAAGTGATTGGTTATCATCTCTAGATCTGTCTAAATAATCCAAGAAATAATTCAGATGAATCATAAAGCGATCATAGAAATGGGTATTCTCTTTGGTTCGTTGAATTGCATATTCCTTTAGAACTTCCTCAACATTCCTGAGAATTTCTTTCCTCTTATCAATCGACTCCACAAGTTCCACTTCATTTTCACCTTCAGCATTAATGAAATGATAAGCAATCCGAATAATTTCGTCCTCAGGAAAATGATCCGCTAACTTCTGGCGGTAAATTTCAAATGCTTCATTTGCGATTTGAAAAGCGACAGGATACTTAGCGGAAATATCTGGCAGATTACTATCCTTGTACCTTCCTTGTGCTAGAGCTTGGTAAGAACAGTAAATATGATCTGTCAAGGTTACATAGAGATACTCTTGAATTGGATAATGATATTTCTTTGATAGCTTATCAATGATTTCATAGGTCACTGTGATAAAATCAAGCGGAACATCTTTGAGGAGAGACATAAAGTTTTCTCTGGACTCTTCGGTCTTCATCCGAAAGATTTTCTCAACCTGATTTTCAGCAATCAAATCCCCTTTCTTCTTTCCAAATGCAATCCCCTTACCAATCACAATCACTTCTTCTCCTTTATCATTTCTGACAAGAGAGACATTGTGATTCATTGGATTTAGAATTCGATACATGTCAACCTCCTTTTATATCTTAAAGGTATATGAGTACAAAAAATGACCACAAATGAACTAGAAAATCAGCCGATTTCTAATTCACCTGTGATCATGCCTAATATTACTTAGTAACACTCACCTTGTATTAACTTGTGATTTAAGTATAGCACAAGTAAGTTATTTTGTAAACCTTTACATACAACTTTTTTTAAAAATTTTTTAGATTCATGTTCTTAAACTAGGAGGGCTTTCTTACACGCGTTCTTTCCATGAAGTCGCTGTTGTTTGAAGAACTTTATTGAGTTCGTCAATGTTTTCAAAACCAGTTGTGCGAAGCCATTCGCGAGCTGCTGCTTCACCATCTTTGATGTAAGCTTCAACTGATCCAGCCCATGTAGCACGGCCACAAAGAACTCCGTTAAAGTTTGCACCTGATTCATGAGCAAATATAAGAGTATCTTGGAAAAGTTTAGCTGATACACCAGCACTCAAGTAGATGTATGGCAAGTTAGTTGCTTCATCTTGTGCTTTGAAGAAGGCTGCTGCTTCTTCACGTGTATAAACTACTTCACCTTCAGCGAAGCCTTCAACATATTTAATGTTAACAGGAACTTCTACTTTCAAGACATCAATGTTAAAGCGTGGGTCTGAGAAGACTTTCATAGCACCGATAACTTTGTGTGGTTTTACTTTAGCGTATTCTACAGAACCTGCGTCAGCAATTTTTTCATCGTAAGCAAGGATTTCAAGGAAGAATGGGATATCTTCAGCCACACACTCAGAACCGATACGTTCGATGTAAGCTTGTTTTTCTTGGTTGAGTTCGTCTGAGCTATCTACGTCATAGTAAAGCAAGAATTTAACTGCATCTGCACCTTCTTCTTTAATACGTTTTGCAGACCAAACATCCAAGCAGTCTGGCAAGCGTTTTGTGCTTGTTGTGTCATAACCTGTTTTTTCATAAGCAAGGAGTAGACCAGCTTTTTCATCAAGAGCTTTAGTTGCTGGAAGTCCATACTCAGGGTCAAGAAGCATAGATGATGCGTATTTAGTCAATTCATCTGCTACCAAAACTTTCAGTTCTTCCATTTGAGCTACAGTTGGTTCTTCTGTTTGGTGTTGAGCCATGAGGCGTTTCAAAGCACCACGTTGGTCAAATGCAAGAGCTGAGATGATACCATTTTCATCAGAAAGTTTTTCTAAGCGTGCACGTTTTTGTTCTGTTAAAGCCATTTTATACCTCTTTTACTATTAATTGATCATATAGAGCTTGATAGTTGGCCATGTTGACATGACCAGTCATTTTTTCTTGAGCATTGAGCATACCAAGGACATTTGCCTTGATGAGTAATTCTGCATCCGATTCTTTGTGAAGAAGTCCTGAAGAAATTCCTGCCACAGTAGAGTCTCCAGATCCAACAGGATTTACCACCTGAATTCTAGGAATATCTACCTTGTAGAAAGTGTCACCATGTTTGGCAAAAGTACCGTTGGCACCAAGTGAAACGATAATCCATTCAATCCCTGCAAACAAAGGTTCTTGAAGGACTTCTTTTAATTCATCCAAATCCTCAGAAACTTCTCTTCCAAGAAGCTGAGACAATTCCTCATTATTTGGTTTGATGACTGTTGGTTTATATGGTGATTCAAGAACAGCCTGAAGTGCTGCACCAGAGCAGTCCAAGACAACAGGCTTGCCAGCTTGATTAGCAAGTTCTACCAAACTCGCATAGTAATCAACTGGAAGACCAGCTGGTAAACTACCTGAGATAGCTACTACTTCAACCGAGTCCAGGAGATTTTTGAAATGTTCCAAAAAATCTTGACCTTCCTGTTCCAATACTACCGGACCTTTTTCAAGAACTTCTGTTTGGTTGTCTCCGTGGAGAATAGCGATACAGTTACGAGTTTCTCCCTGAATAGAAAAGAAATCTTTCTTAACATTATCATCAATATTTTCAACTAAAAATTCACCAAGTTTGCCACCAACTAAACCAGTAGCAAGAACTGAATCTCCAAATTCTGAAAGTACTCGAGTAACGTTTAGTCCTTTACCACCCGCAGTTTTGGTTACATCCACCACACGATTGACAGTATCAATCTTCAACTCATCCAAGGGATAGGAAATATCAATGGATGGGTTCATTGTGACTGTTAAAATCATAGGTCACCTCTTAGTCGTGGTATTCTCCACGATCCCATTTTTCAAGGAATTCAGTGAAGAAGTTTGCATCTGTTTGTTGAGCATTATGACTTTCAACGTGTTCAATTTTCGCAATCAATTTTTTGTTTTCTTCAGATGGTTTGTATTCAGCATGGATGAAAGCTTCGATGATATCACACATGAGCAATTCACCAGTAATCTTACCACCAAAACCAATAACGTTGGCATTCAATTGCTCTTTAGCATAAAGTGCTGTTGTCATATCACGAACCAAGGCAGAACGAACACCTGGAACTTTATTTACAGCGTTGTTGATACCAACACCAGTACCACAGATACATACCCCAAGATCAGCTTGACCGCTAGTTACAGCTTCCCCTACTTTTTTACCAAAGATTGGGTAGTGAGTACGTGTATGGTCATATGTACCAAAGTCAATGACTTCATATCCTTTTGATTTCAAAAATTCTGAAACCGCCATTTTTTCATCTGTTACGATGTGGTCACATCCAATTGCAATTCTCATTTTTAACTTACCTTTCTTACTGTAATCTAATTAGCACATTTTGTTCAACATATCGACCCGAATTTGGTGACGTCCACCATCGTATTTACCGTTAACAAATCCTTTAGCGATGTTTTTAGCCAATTCATCACCAACAAGTTGTGCACCCATAGTGATCATACGTGAGTTGTTGTGGCCACGAGTCATATAAGCTGAACGTTCGTCAGATACTTCTGCAGCAACCATTCCTTTGATCTTAGTTGCAACCATAAATGGACCAGCTCCATAAGCATCAATCACGATACCAAGGTTTTGTTCTTCTTTGTTTACTTCTGCAGCAACAGCAAGAGTCACATCGACAAAGTCTTGACCTTCAGCTGTAACATCCACAACGTGGAAATTTTCTTTTTCTAAGAAGTCTTTCACAACTTCTTTCAATCTCAAACCTGCAGCATCTGCACCGATAACAATAGACATATTGTATACTCCTTTTTATTTTTTCTATGCTGGATTCCAGCAGTGTATTGGCTGTCTTTAAAAAACAGTCAATTAGTCCTCACAAACATAATATACTACTATTGTTTGAAAAAGTCAACAGTTTGTGTTTGTTTTTGTTATTTATTTTTTACTTTTTACTTTTTTATAAAACTTCTATCTCAAACCCTATTTCTTCAACCTGATTGGCTTCTAAGAGACGAACATTCTTCTTATCTTCTAAATGATCTCCTTCTTCAAGGGATGTTGACAAGCCAGACCATGGCTCAAAGGCAATGAAAGGCCCCTTGTTCAAAGTTGACCAGATGATGAGGTTTGGAAACTCTGCAAAGTGCACTTTCAATCCCTTATCATGTTTACGAGAACGAAGGGCAATTGTTCGAGATTGCAATTCATCCAAAGTCACTGCATCTGTGCTGAAAAGATCATAGCTTAGGTCTAATTCTTTTTGATTCTCTAACCATGGACTTCTATCTTGAAAATCCAACATACCTGTTTCTGGGAAAGGACGTGGAACAGAGCAAGTCTCTTCTTTCTCAAACTCTATATAGTAATCTTCGTAGACTTCATCATCAAGTAGAGGACAATTAAATCCTGGATGTCCACCAATAAAGTAAGGCATGACCTTGCTAGTTTCTTTATTGAAAATCTTGTATTGAGTCCGTACTGTTTTACCAGTAAGGCTATAAGTGATTTCTAGGCGGAAATGATAAGGATAGTTTTGATAGCTATTCTCATCGTCTTCAATTGCAAAAGTTACACTCTTGTCTGTCTGTTCAACTAATTCAAATTCTTTCTTACGAACCAAACCATGACGAGGAATCTTTCCTTTACTTTCTTGCCCCTTCTCATCTATATAGAGGGCTGTATCCTCTCTCAATGAACCACAAATAGGGAAGAGAACAGGAGCTTGTCCACTCCAATAAATAGCATCTCCTTGCCACAAATACTCGAGACCTTCCGCATCTTTTATAGAAGAAAGAGCCCCACCAAAACTGTTAAATTGAACTCTTAATTGTTCTGATTTTAATTCAATTACCATTATTTTCTCCGATTTCTTGATAGTTTATAAAAAACTAGGTTGTCACTCCTAATGGTATGACAACCTAGTTTCAACAATTTACACTCTGCGAAAATCCAATTCAAACTTCGTCAGCGTCGCCTTGCCGTACTTTAGTACAGCCTGCGGCTAGCTTCCTAGTTTGCTCTTTGATTTTCATTGAGCTTACATTTTATAGGAGCGCATTATTTTGCTTTTGCTGCGTACTCTTCGTTACGTTTAATCATTTGTTTTCTGTACCAAGCAAAGATACCGATATAGAATACAAGGAAGACTACTGCACCAAGGATTGCTTTGATATCACCTGTTGTAGTGTTACCAATTGTCCAACCAAGAAGTTTTTCGATTGGTCCTTCAAGAGTTGAGTGAGTAATCAATTGAGTTTCACTCACACCTGCTGGGAAGGCACCTACACCTTTAGCAAGTTCTGTTGCAAATGGTGCGATAAGTGTACCTGAAAGAAGGAAGAGTGGCAACAAGAGTGTTCCAAAGATAATCATACGGAGCAATTTACCACGTGTTACAACCAAGAGAGCTGGAGTAACACCCATAGCGATGATACCTGCAAGTGGCAAGATACCATTTCCGACTTTTGAAAGAAGCACAGCTTCAACCAACATGATTGGTGCAAGTACGTTAGCACAAGCCCAGATTTCAGCACGACCAGCGATGAAAGGCCAGTCAAGACCGATGTTAAATTTACGTCCTTGAAGACGTTTAGTAGCAACGTTTGTAATACCTTGTGATAGTGGTTCTACGGCTGCGATGAACCATGAACCGATAAGTGAGAAGAGTTCCAAAGATACACCGGCAGTCAAACCAAGAGACAACCATCCTCTGATAACAAGACGCCATTTATCTGCATCTTCAACTCCTGCAATTGGATGTGGAGTTCCCATAATACCGATAACGATACCAAGGATGAAACCGATGAAGAATTTAGATCCCCAGAAACCGATTTTCTTGTTCAATTTTGCGGCGTCAAAGTCGTATTTATCAAGACCTGGGAAGAATTTTTCAAAAATCTTATCCAAAACCATGATAACTGGGTTCATCATGTAGTTCATGTGAGTTGATGTCATTGGTGATGAACTTGGAGCGTTAAGAAGGTCATCAAATGTAGGTTTCATCAAGTCAGAGTTGATAATTTTCAACACACCAACAAGGACGATAGCTGCTGTAGCAATAAAGAGTGAAACCCCTTGACTCACACCGTTGTTATCTGCATACCATTTAATCAAAAGACCTGTGATAGACAAGTGCCAGATATCGAAGATATCAACGTCAAGTGTATCTGTTTTCTTCATAGCAAGCATCACTATGTTGACAATCAACATGATGAGCAAGAAGTAAAGTGTCCAAGCAGATCCCCAAGTGATTGTTGCAAGTGGTGCCCAACCAACGTCAGTGATACTCAATTGGATACCAGTGTTTTCAACGAATTTTGCTAGTGATGCTGAGAAAGCAGTGTTTAGCATACCGATGATGGCACCGATACCTGTAAGAGCGATGGCAAGTTTGATACCACCTTCAAGCGCTTTGGAGAATTTCACTCCAAAAAGTAAAGCCAATACTGTCAAAATGATTAACATGATGACAGGTCCACCCATATCTAAGATGGGGGTGAAAAAGCCTTTGATTAGGTCAAAGATTGCATCCATAACAGTTCCTCCCTTTTTTATGTTATATGAATGTTAACAAATTAAAATTAGCTTAACCCGTGTTCTTTAATGGCTGCTTCAATATTGTCAAATACTGGAGCACTCATAGCTGGGATACGGAATAAGATTGGTCCAGCTTCGATAACTGGAATACCTGGGTCAAAACCAAGGTCTGTCGCAGCAATTGGTGTGAAGATGTCATAACCTTTGATAAGGTCTTCGTTAACGTCTTTGACCATGACTGCATCACAGTGCACATCGTAACCACGGTTTGAAAGTTCTTCTTCAAGAGCACTTTTAATTTGGTGGCTTGAGTTAACACCTGCACCGCAGGCAGCAAGAATTTTAATCATATGGATCTCCTCCGATTTAATATTTTTAATAGACAAGATTAAGCGATTGCTTCAGCGATATAAGCATAGAGGGCTTCTGGTTCAGAAATTTTTGATAGGTCTTCAAGATGACCATTTCCTGTGAAGAAGTCCATCAACTGAGCAAGAATATTCGTTTGACTTGAACTTGAGTTATTAATGATAAAGAAGAGTAAAGATACTTCTACTTCCTTATCTGGCGCAATCATATTGTGGAAAGTCACCGGTTTTTCTAATCGAACCACTACAACTTTCTCCGCTAAATTATGAACAATATCTGTATGAGGAATAGCCACATTCGGCAAATCCTTACCCAAAAATTCCATATCTAAGCCAGTTGGAAATGACTTTTCACGCGTGATCAAGGCTTCACGATAGGTCGGAGTTACAATTTCTCGTTCTTCCAATAAAGTTGCAACCTGATCAAAGAGATGTTCTTGATTATCCGCTTCTAAGCAAAACACAAGGTTTTTGTCAAAGAAATGATCTAATCCCATAAGGTTTTCCCTTCTTTCCATTAACTTTATGCCATAAGTATAACACTATATGAAATCGTTGTCAATAGTTTTCTGTTGATTTTTGTCTCTTTTTTTATATTTTTGTTGTGTTTATAGTTTGTTATATAAAAATAAACACACAAACAAATACTCCGAGCATTTTTTCTGTTCTAATACTCAATGAAAATCAAAGAGCAAACTAGGAAGCTAGCCGCAGGTTGCTCAAAACACAGTTTTGAGATTGTAGATAATACTGACGAAGTCAGCTCAAAACATGGTTTTGAGGTTGTAGATGAAACTGACGAAGTCAGTAACCATACATACGGCAAGGCGACGCTGACGTGGTTTGAAGAGATTTTCGAAGAGTATAAAAACTAAAAAAGCAGACCATTAAAGCCTGCTTTACTATTGATTCTTATATAAATTTCCTGTGAAGAAGGAAATGCATTCCTGATAACTTATTCTTCATCCATGCTCAAGACGCTGAGGAAGGCTTCTTGCGGAACTTCTACTGATCCGATAGCTTTCATACGTTTCTTACCAGCTTTTTGTTTTTCAAGGAGTTTACGTTTACGAGAAACGTCACCACCATAACATTTGGCAAGTACGTTCTTACGAAGGGCCTTGATATCAGTACGAGCCACAATCTTGTGTCCAATAGCTGCTTGAATTGGCACCTCAAATTGTTGGCGAGGGATAATTTTCTTGAGCTTATCAACGATGAGTTTCCCACGCTCGTAGGCAAAGTCCTTGTGAACGATAAAGCTGAGGGCATCCACCTTGTCTCCATTGAGAAGGATGTCCATTTTGACCAGCTTAGATGGGCGATATTCTGACAATTCGTAGTCAAAACTTGCATAACCACGTGTCGAAGACTTGAGTTTATCAAAGAAGTCGAAGACGATTTCAGCAAGTGGAATTTGATAGATAACATTGACACGGTTATCATCAATATAGTCCATAGTCACAAAGTCCCCACGCTTACGCTGAGCCAGCTCCATTACTGCTCCGACGAACTCCTGTGGTACCATGATTTGCGCCTTAACATAAGGTTCCTCAATGGTCGCAATCTTAGTTGGGTCTGGGAACTCAGATGGGTTAGACACATCCATAGACTCACCGTCGGTCAAATTAACCTTATAGATAACGGATGGAGCTGTCATGATGAGATCGATGTTGAACTCACGCTCCAAACGTTCTTGGATTACATCCATATGGAGAAGTCCAAGAAATCCACAACGGAAACCAAATCCAAGTGCCTGCGATGTTTCTGGTTCAAACTGAAGACTGGCATCATTCAGTTGCAATTTTTCAAGGGCTTCACGCAGGTCATTGTACTTGTTTGATTCGATTGGGTAAAGACCCGCAAAAACCATAGGATTCATCTGCTTGTAACCATGTAATGGCTCTGCCGCAGGATTGGTTGCCAAGGTAACGGTATCACCCACACGGGTATCCTGAACCGTCTTGATAGAAGCCGCAATATAACCAACATCACCAGTCGCAAGGAAATCACGACCAACTGCTTTGGGTGTAAAAATACCGACTTCGGTCACATCAAAGGTCTTGCCATTACTCATAAGCTGAATCTTATCACCAGGTTTGACCACTCCGTCCATGACACGCACTTGGAGAATAACCCCACGGTAAGCATCGTAAACTGAGTCAAAAATCAAGGCCTTAAGTGGCGCCGTCACATCACCTGTTGGAGCTGGCACTTTTTCTACGATTTGCTCGAGAATTTCTTCGATACCAATACCAGCCTTGGCAGATGCTAAGACTGCTTCACTGGCATCCAAACCAATGACATCTTCAATCTCTGTACGCACGCGCTCTGGATCTGCAGCTGGCAGGTCAATCTTGTTAATGACTGGCATGATTTCCAAATCATTGTCCAAGGCCAGATAAACGTTGGCAAGGGTTTGAGCCTCAATACCTTGAGCGGCATCGACCACTAAAATAGCACCCTCACAGGCAGCGAGTGAACGTGAAACTTCATAGGTGAAGTCCACGTGCCCCGGCGTGTCAATCAAGTGAAAAATATAAGTTTCCCCATCTTTAGCAGTATAATTCAGCTCAATGGCATTGAGTTTAATGGTAATCCCACGTTCTCGCTCTAAATCCATGCTATCCAAAAGCTGGGCCTGCATCTCACGACTGGAAACTGTCTCTGTCTTTTCCAAAATGCGGTCTGCTAGAGTTGATTTCCCGTGGTCAATGTGGGCGATAATAGAGAAGTTACGGATCTTCTCCTGTCGTTTTTTCAATTCTTCTAAGTTCATGATTCTCTTCCTTTCAGGGTATCTATTTATTATAAATTGTTTTTGATATTTTGACAAGACCATACCCTGCTAGGAGTACTAATCTTCAGCGACAAAGCCGTCATTTTCGATAAAGTGGTGTTCTGTCATTCCTTGGTCTGTAAAGACAATTCCGTGAAGGACACCACCATAGACAGCTCCTCCGTCCATCCCAATCTTACCATCTTCTGTAGTCCAAAGCTCAGCTGTACCTCGCTCTTGCTTCAGCAAACCATAAACCGGTGTGTGACCAAAGACAATGGTTTTCCCAGTATGATTTTCTGCTTCGTGGAATGGCTTTCTAAGCCAGACTTTCTTATAATCTGTAGTTTCATGCCAGTCATCCAATGTCAAATCAATACCCGCATGTACAAAGATATACTTGTCTGTCTCTACCACAAATGGCATTTGACGAATAAATTCGACCAGGTCTGCCGCTTCAGTGGCAACACGCTTGGCATCCTCAACTCCATCAACTGGTGCATCCAAGGGACGACCTAGGATAGAATTAATGGTTGTATCTCCACCATTACGACGATAGTGGTCATAACTTTCTTCTGGGTCATCTAGCCATGTCAAAAACATATACTCGTGGTTTCCTGACAAACAGATAGCACCTTGATTATCAACCAAGTCCTTAACCATTTCAAGGACACGGCGACTATCTTCACCGCGGTCAATCAAATCCCCTAGAAAGAGCAACTGGGTCTGACCATCCCATGTTTTGAGAAGGTCTTCTAGCATTCCAGCTTTTCCATGAACATCTCCAATTACATAATAATCTGTCATCTTATTTCTCCCTGTTTCTCAACAATTCTCTGGCTTGCGTCAGAGCTGCTTCCGTCACATCATCACCTGCCAACATCTTGGCAACTTCCTCCACTCGCTCTTCAACCGTCAAAAGACGAACAGTCGAAACTGTTGAATGGTCATTGCTAATCTTCTCAATAAAGAATTGATAATCCGCAATCGCAATCACTTGTGGCAAGTGGGAGATAGCCAGAACCTGCCCATGCTGGCCAATCTTGTGAATCTTCTGTGCAATAGCCTGAGCTACACGGCCTGAAACTCCTGTATCCACCTCATCAAAGACAATGCTGGTCTTACCTTCTTTGCGAGAAAAGGCAGACTTGATGGCTAGCATGAGACGGGATAATTCCCCACCAGATGCAACCTTAACCAAGGGTTTAAAGTCTTCTCCAGGATTGGTTGAAATGTAAAATTCGACCATTTCATTGCCCTCACGACTGAATTTACCCTTGCTAAAACGAACTTGAAACTGGGCTTTTTCCATATAAAGATCTTGAAGCTCTTGTTTAATCTCTGCTTCGAGCTGCTGAGCCAAGTCATGACGAGCAGATGCAAGTTGACCTGCCAAATCAACAAGATTGACTTCCAATTTCTTGAGCTCTGCTTCCATGTCCTCAGACGAAAGGTTATTACCTGTCAATAGATTGTATTCTTCTGTAATTTTAGCAAAATAAAGCAAGACATCGTCTACAGTCCCACCATACTTACGGGTAATAGTGTGAAGGAGGTCCAAACGATTCTCAACCTGCATGAGGCGATTACCATCAAAATCAAGGTCCTCAATAATAGCTTCCAAACGCTTGCTAATATCTTCTAAGACATAGTAGGTCTCAGACAGTGAGCTTGAAATCTCACGGTATTCAGGGTCGTACTCTTCGACACTTTCCATGTCATTCATGGCCGAACGAACATTGGCCAGACTCGAGAACTCTTCATTGTCTAACATACTGTAGGTATTGGTCAGTGTATCCGCAATATTTTTATGGTTGAGCAGTTTATCACGCTCTTGATTGAGAGCCAAATCTTCTCCAGCCTGCAAGTTTGCTGCCTCAATCTCTGCCATTTGAAATTCCAACATTTCGATACGTGCCTTGTGTTCCTGCTGGTTTTTCTTGACTTCCAGAACCTGCTTGCGCATTTTACGGTAGGCATCAAAACTCGTTTGATAGGTTTCTTTCAAGTTCCAAAAAGCTACATCACCAAATTCATCCAACATCTGGATATGCAGTTGAGGGCGCATTAACTCTTCTTGGTCATGTTGACCATGAATATCTACTAGATGTTGTCCAATAGCCCGCAAAACAGACAGATTAACCATCTGGCCATTCACACGGCTGATACTACGACCATTTTGCAAGATTTCCCGACGGATGATAATTTCATCACCCATTTCCAAACCTTGCTCATCAAAAATTTCCTGTAAAAGGCGACTATTCTCAACTGAGAAAAGCCCCTCTATCTCTGCCTTTGGCGCACCATGACGAATAACATCTGTCGTCGCACGAGCTCCCAACATCATATTCATGGCATCAATGATAATCGACTTCCCTGCACCCGTTTCACCAGTCAGGACAGTCATCCCCTTTTCAAAATTGAGGGAAATAGCCTCAATAATGGCAAAGTTTTTTATCGAAATTTCAAGTAACATATAGACCTACCAATTTTTTACTTGTTCAAAGATTTCCTCAGCTAGACTTTCACTTCTGGCAATGACTAAAATCGAACTATCATCAGCTAAACAGCTGAAAATCTTGTCCGCAAAAGTCTCAATTAACTGAGCTTTTACAAAAGCTGTATTTCCTGGAATCACTTGGAGATTGATCATCTTGTCCATCAATTCAGCTGACTCAATATTATCTTCAGCCAGTTGCAAACTTTTCACGATTGATTTTGGTAATTCGTAGACATAGGTGTTGTCTCTCAAAGGAATTTTGACAATACCTAATTCTTTAATATCTCGGGATACAGTTGCCTGAGTGGCCGTGATGCCCGCCTCTTTCAAATGTTCTACGATTTCTTCTTGCGTACCGATTTGATAATCTGTCACAAATCTTCTAATTTTTTCAAGTCTCTCTTTTTTATTCATTTTTAAATTGACTATGCGCCCTCTCTACTACTTCTTCAATCTCAGCAAGAACCTGATTGCTTGCTGACTCTTCTTTTTTCAAATACGTTAAAAACTCAATATTTCCATGTCCACCTTGGATGGGAGAAAAGTCCAATCCAAGGACTGAAAAGCCTTCCTCTACTGCCATAGCTGTGACAGATTCAAGGACATTCTGGTGCACCTTGGCATCGCGAATGATTCCATTTTTCCCAATCTGCTCACGACCTGCCTCAAACTGAGGCTTAACCAGAGCCACGACCTGACCTTGATTAGCCAACACACGGTGCAAGGCCGGAAGAATCAGACTTAGGGAAATAAAACTCACATCAATACTGGCAAAGCTCGGTTCCTGCTCGAAATCAGTCTTTTCAGCATAGCGGAAATTGAACTGCTCCATGCTAACAACCCGTGGGTCTTGGCGTAATTTCCAAGCCAACTGATTGGTACCAACATCGACTGCATAAACTAACTCAGCACCATTTTGTAACATGACATCGGTAAAGCCTCCAGTAGAGGCACCGATATCAATTGTTGTAGCTCCATCCACTGACAAATCAAAGACCTGCAAGGCCTTTTCCAGTTTCAAGCCACCACGACTAACATATTTGAGTTTTTCACCCTTGAGTTTTAGCTCGGTGTCATCTGGAATTTTCTCTCCTGGCTTGTCGAACCGTTCTCCATTAAGGACTGCTACGACTAGGCCAGCCATCACACCACGCTTGGCTTGTTCTCTCGTGTCAAACAAGCCCTGTTTATAAGCTAGTACATCCACTCTTTCCTTAGCCATTGATTCTCAAACTTTCTACTACACTTACAATCGATTCTATTTCAAAGGGAACCTGCTGGGCAATTTCTTCTAATTTGGCATTGGCTTGATCCAAAGTTTGATTGCAAAAGTCAATAGCCTCTTCCAAGCCTAACAAGGCTGGGTAGGTTGACTTTTCAGCCTGCAAGTCCTTTTGCGGTGTCTTACCGATTTCCTCAAAACTGGCGGTCACATCTAACACATCATCTCGAACTTGAAAAGCAAGTCCAATCAATTCACCAACAGTTTTAAGTTTTGCCTGCATCTCAGGTGCCAATTCGGCTATAATAGCAGCCGCTTGAAAGGGATAGGCTAGTAGTTTCCCAGTCTTATTAGCATGAATGATCTGGAGTTCTTCCAAAGACAAATGTTGGCGTTCTCCCTCCATATCCAAAACTTGCCCTGCTACCATGCCTAGACTTCCTGAAGCAAGAGATAAGTTGGCAATCAAGTCCACCTTAATCTGACTTGGCAAATCTGCCTGCGCTATCAAGGCGTAAGGATCTAGGAATAAAGCATCTCCAGCCAAAATTGCCATTGCTTCGCCAAATTTCTTATGATTGGTCAAACGCCCTCGACGGTAATCATCATCATCCATAGCAGGAAGGTCATCGTGAATCAAGCTACCTGTATGAATCATTTCCAAGGCCGCAGCTACCTGCGCGTGAGCAGGTTTAATAGCAACCTTCAAGGCTTCCAGAACTTCTAACAAGAGAAAAGGTCGAATACGCTTGCCACCAGCATAAATGGAATAGAGAACAGACTCTCGCAAACTAGAGGCAAACTGCTGGTCTCCATAAAAATCTTCCAAGGCTGACTCGACAAGAGCTAATTTTTCTTGCTTCTTCATTCAAAATCACTTTCTGTTCCGTCTTCTTGCATAACCTTGACCAAGGTCTTTTCAGCCTTGTCCAGCGTCGCTTGGAGCTCTTTTGACAAGACCATCCCCTTTTGAAAGGCAGCAATCGCATCTTCCAGAGCAATTTCACCATTTTCCAAACTTTGGACAATGGTTTCCAGTTCTGCTAGATTTTCCTCAAATTTCTTTTGTTTTGACATCTTTAACCTCTAATTCTACTCGACCATCTCGCATCAAAAGCGTCACTTGGTCTGTTTTCTTTAAATTCTCAACCGAATCAACTACGGACTCTTCTTTTTTGACAATAGCATAGCCACGCGCCACGATTCGACTGGTATCCAACATCAACAAGGCTTCTGAAAGTCGCTTGACTTCAGCAACCTTGGCATCATAAACCAAAGCCATTTGGCTACGTAGGAGCTTGTCTAACTGACCTAGACGGTCTTGATAACGTTGGATTTTGGTAACAGGTGATAATTGTACCAGTCGATGCGTCCTTGCTTGTACTATCTGTTTGTTATCAGAAATCCGTGTTCGCAAATTTTGTTTTAAGCGCAGTTGCAGTTGATCCAAGCGTTGCATATAGCCATCATACAAACGCTCTGGCTGTCTAAAGATAACAGACTGACTGCATTTTTTCAAAGCTTCTTGTTTCTTAGATAGGACATTTCGCACTGCCGTTGCCATCCGTTTTTCCTGATTTTGCAAATGAGCTAATAGATCCAACTTGGTCACAGGTGTTGCTAGTTCAGCAGCAGCCGTTGGTGTCGCAGCGCGGCGATCTGCCACAAAATCTGCCAAGGTCACATCCGTCTCATGCCCCACACTAGAGATAACTGGCAAGCGAGATTCAAAAATAGCCCGTACCACAATCTCTTCGTTAAAGGCCCAGAGATCCTCGATGGAACCACCACCACGACCAATAATCAGCAAATCCAAATCGTCACGTTGATTGGCACGCGCAATATTTCGAGCAATTTCCTCCGCAGCCCCTTCACCTTGAACCTTGGTCGGATAGAGAAGAATGTCAACACCTGAAAATCGCCTGCTGACGGTCGTGATAATATCTCGAATCACGGCTCCACTGCGACTGGTCACTACACCAATTCTCTTAGAAAATTGGGGCAGAGGTTGCTTGAAACGTTCTTGAAACAGGCCTTCTTCCGTCAATTTTTTCTTGAGTTGTTCAAACTGAATCGCAAGTGCACCAACTCCATCAGGCTCTGCCTTTTCAATGATGATGGAGTAGCTACCACTTGGTTCATAGACCTGTACACGCCCAATTACATTGATCTTCATCCCTTCTTCAAGGTCGAAACCTAATTTCTGATAAATCCCAGACCAGATGGTCGCTTGAATAACTGCATGGTCATCTTTTAGGGAGAAATATTGGTGAGTAGGTCGTTTACGAAAGTTGGAAACTTGACCAGTTAAATAGACCCGTTCCAAGTAAGGGTCTTTATCGAATTTCATTTTCAGATACTTGGTCAAAGTTGTTACCGATAAATACTTTTCCATCTCCACCTACTATTCATTTTCTTGCTCTTTCATGGGTATTATTATACCAAAAATATGCCTAAAAATCTTCATTTATGTACCATTATGAGGGAAAAATAAATAATAGGTTTACAACAAATATCTGACAGCTTATGGCATAAGAAAACGAGTATCTCCAATTACGGATATACTCGTTTTTTTGATATTTTAAAAGTGAACTTTTGCCTTCTGCTTAAATCTTTTCGACAAAACCTTGATAACTATTTGTTACTTTCATCTTTACGTTTAGTAAACACAAAGAATGATGCTAAAGTTGTTAATAACCCAACCACAGTCATACTCATGTCCGACGCACTCCCCGTACGTGGCAATGTTGGTTTTTCCTCTTTTGGTGGCTCAACTTGTTTCGTTGGTGTCTCCACTTTTGGTGGCTCAACAGGTTCTGTTGGTTTCTCCACTTTTGGCGGTTCCACTGGTTCTGTTGGTTTTTCCTCTTTTGGTGGTTCCACTGGTTTTGCTGGTTTCTCCACTTTTGGCGGTTCAACAGGTTTTACTGGTGTCTCCACTTTTGGTGGCTCCACTGGTCTCGTTGGTGGCGTTGGTTCTTTCAAGTCAGGCTTAACCGGTGGGGTTGGAGCTTTTGGTTCTTTCAAGTCAGGTTTCACTGGTTTTTCTTTATCGAACTTGTTTGGTTCTTTTGGAGCAACTCCTAATGGTGTTGGTTCTTTAAGTTCTGGTTGTTTTGGTTCAATCGGTGGAGTTGGTGGCGTTGGTTTTGGTGTTTCAACCAATTCTAATTTCGGTTTCACTTCAATATATTCGTCAACGATAGCCGTGTTGATTCCGAATAATTGAGTGAATGGGACAGTTGCACCAAATTCCAAATAGAAGCCATCTTCTGTCACTTTTATAACACCTGCACCTTTGTATTTGTAAGGTGATTCTTGGTTATCCCATACCGGGTTTCCACTGTTAATTTCATCTAATGTTTTATCGGCATAAAATCCATCATCATGTTTATAGACAAAAGATTCATTCAATTTGATAAATGAAGCATTATGAATAGCATACACAATTTCACGATAAGTACTAGGCCATGTATTCACATTGGATCCATATTTGTTAGTCATATAATCTTTGACTTTTTTGAAACCATCTTTTTTGTACTCTTCTTCATCTTTTACGTATGCTGTTTTCAATTCTGCTTTTTTTGTATTCCACTCTTGACGTTTGGAAGGGTCACTCAATAATCCGCCGGGTTTTGATGCTGTTTCGAGATCTACGTTATACAGTTTCTTAAATTCGTCATTTAAGTATTCGTCATAAACTCCTGATTTCCCATAGAATTCCTTAAACATATCCTTATTGTCTGCGAAATAATACGAATTGTCACTATAACCATGCCATCCTGTATTCATAGAACTCACTGCAAACATAACTGGTTTTTCTTTTGTTGGAATCACTTTCGTTCCATCTTCAAGATATAGAGTTGGTTTCATACGAACTCTTGTACTATATCCATGTTTTCTGAAATCACCATAGATTGATACTGAAATAGTTGGATCGTAGGCAGGAGAAATTTGCATTGTATCAACAGAACTACCAGTATCTAAGACAGTGTATTCATAATCAATACGTGTGACTTTTTTCTTATCGTATGTGGTGTTCTCTAAGTTTGTGTAAGTCACGGTAAACGGTCTATCTTTTTTGGCAATGACAGGATATGTGGTGATATGTGGGTCTTTGCCGTATTCTCGATAACCTGTTACTGTTTCATCCCATCGTTTGATGATCTTATCTGTCAAATTATTTTTTGCTAATGCTTCATCTGATAATTGGTCGCTACTCAACTTTTTATGATTTAGTTTCCAAAAACTTCCGTCTTTCTGAGTATATTTCAACATTGCTAAAGCACCAGTATCACCAGTATCTTTAACTTCTATGCTGATTTTAGCATTTGGTTCTTTAACGAAAATCAAATAGTTTTTTTCTTCGCTTGCAAAACGACCTGGTTTCTTCGATTCTTCTTCGAATTTTTTCAATTTTTCGTTATATTCTGCTCTACGTTTATCGTTTTCAATTTTATCAGCAGCTTCATTAGATTTAACTTGTTTATTGTATTCTGCAAGTTTTGTATTGTATGTTGCGAGTTTAGCGTCATAATCAGCTTTGGCCATATTATAGTCAGTTTGAGCTTTGTCATAGGCCGCTTTATCTTTTTCATATTGTGCTTTTTTAGCATCCCACTCAGCTTTAAGTTTTTCGTATTCAGCTTTTACCTTGTCCGCCTCAGCTTTTTGTTTATTGTATTCCGAAAGGTCCCTTTCGTATTTTGTAAGTGTCTCTTTGTTTGCAGCTAACACTTTGTCATATTCAGCTTTTGCTTTTTCATAGGCTGCTTTATCAGCTTCATATTTGGTAGTAAGTTCTTTATTTGCTAAAACAGCTCTATCGTACTCAGCCTTGTCCGCTTCATATTTAGCCACACTTTCATTGTAGGCTTTAAGTTCTGCTTCATATGCTTTCTTATCTAATTCATATTTTGTTGTTTCTGCCTTATACGTAGTTAAAGCCTTGCCATAACTATCAAACTCGTTTTGTTGAATGTTTGAAGATTGGTCAGAAGCTTCAACTGTATGCACCCCAAATAAGATAGCAGAAGTTAAGCATGCGCTTGCTAATCCAAATTTTACTGAGTTTTTATTCATATTACTCACTCTTTCTTAGAACGATTTAGAGAAAACTTAGTTTCTTTTGATTATTTATTTTCCAAACTTAATACATATACAATAAATTTACTTAAATCTAATTCATCTGTTTATTTGCTGTTTCGAGCTTCTTCCAAAATCTTTGCAATCTTGGTTGTCAAAAGATCGATAGCAACTGTATTGCTGACTCCCTCAGGAATGACAATATCAGCATAACGCTTGGTTGGCTCGATAAACTGATGATACATGGGTTTGACCACACCTAAGTACTGGTCAATAACGCTATCAAGGCTACGGCCACGCTCTTCCATATCACGCTTGATACGACGAATAATGCGCACATCATCATCCGTATCCACAAAAATCTTGATATCCATCAAATCGCGCAGACGCTTGTCCTCCAAGACCAAAATCCCCTCAACAATAAAGACATCTTGAGGCTCCTGACGATAGGTCTTGTTACTTCGTGTATGCTCTGTATAGTCATAAGTCGGGATGTCCACCGGACGCCCTGCCAACAATTCCTTAATCTGCTCAATCATCAAGTCTGTATCAAAGGCAAAAGGATGGTCGTAGTTGGTTTTGACACGCTCTTCAAAGGTCAAATGAGACTGATCCTTGTAGTATGAATCGTGCTCAATCATGGAAATCTTTTCATCAGGAAAATGCGATAAAATGGCTCTTGAAACACTGGTCTTACCGCCACCAGAACCACCTGTAACCCCGATAATGATTGGTCTATTTTGCATGCTATCCTCCGTTTTTTTATCCGTCGTCTATTCTATCACATTTTTAGCAAAATTTGTAGTCTGGTTTGTATAGTCTAGGGAAAACAATTCCATCCCCACACTCCAGTTAGACTAGTTAAAAACCTTCCTTGGCTTATAGAGATTGCCCCGTTTTTCTAGAACGGCTAGCAATTTATCATCTTCAAAGGCAGCCAATTCTTGTTCTGTTTGTTCGAGTTCGATAAAACGACCAAAGCGCACTTCTGTAGCATCTTCTGGACTTAGGAAAACTTTGACAAGGTCCCCTGTCCCAATCTCTATAGGATGGAGAAAGTCCAGTTGACCAGCCTCTACTCTTTCAGCAATTTCTTCCAAGGTAAGAGCATCTTCTAGCTGCAAACCCGCTGCACTTGTTCGTGTTAAGTGAGACATATGAGCCGCATAGCCAAGTTTTTCTCCAAAGTCAACTGATAAGGTACGGATATAAGTCCCCTTGCTACATTTCACACGAAAAGTAAAACGTGCCAAATGACCCTCATAAGAAATCGGACTTGTCCGCTCAAATTGATAAATGGTCACCTGACGTTCTGGACGCTCCACTTCCTGACCAGCACGCGCATACTCATAGAGCTTGCGACCATTGACCTTGACAGCCGAATACATAGGTGGAATCTGGGTAATAGTCCCAGTCAAACTAGCGATTGCTTCATCAACAAGCTTTTCATCCAAGGGCGATAAAACAGGTGTCTCTGCGACCACTTCCCCACTAGCATCCTCTGTCGTCGTTGAATAGCCAAGAGTGATTTCCCCCTCATAGACCTTGCCCTCATCCTGCATGAACTCGACCATGCGTGTCGCCTTGCCAACCGCAATAGGCAAAACGCCCACTACATCCGGATCCAAGGTCCCACCATGACCAATTTTCTTGGTTCCCAAAATCTTACGCAGTTTAAAAACCGCATCATGCGAGGTCATCCCCGCTTCTTTTTTTAAGTTGATAATACCGTTCATATCTTGTTTTCTCACTCCCCCTTCAGCGCTTCAAACTTCGCTTTCATGGTTGGATTTTTTCGAGTTAGTTTTTTTACTGAAACGTCTTCCAATTTATTGTTTGCGAGACGGAGTTGGTTTTCAGATGTGGTTAGGAATTTCTTAACCTCTTCCATACGTTTGATAGCCTTGTCGATTTCATCGATAGCTTTACCAAAGTTGGTCGAAGCTGAGTTGTAGTTCTTGGCAAAGGCCTGTTTAAAGGCATCCAAGTCTTCTTCAAAATGTGTGATGTCAATATTTTGCTCACGCACCAAAGCCAACTCTTGCTTGTATTTTAGTGAACTAAGAGCCGCATTACGCAAGAGCCCAATCAATTGGATAAAGAATTGAGGACGGACCACATACATCTTTTCATACTCGTGGCTGACGTCAACAATCCCTGTGTTAAAGTAATCATTATCCGCCTCAAGCATGGTCACCAAAACGGCATATTCACAGTTCTTTTCACGACGATCCTTGTCCAATTCCTTGTAAAAATCTGCATTCTTGTGCTTTTTCTCTGTTCCGTCAGCTTCATTCTTCATCTCAAACATAATGGAGATAATCTCTACCCCATTTTCATCACACTCACGGAAGATAAAGTCCCCCTTAGACCCACGCGAAGAAACCTTGTTATCCTTTTCAAAGTAAGCATTTGGAAAGGCAAAACTACGGACCTTGTTAAACTCACTTTCCGCATACTGTTCCAGACTTTCCCCGATGGCTTTTGTAGATTGTTGGGCTTTGAAATTCTTGTAAAATTCGACTTGTTCACTGGCTGCTTTGAGTTGAGCTTCGTAGTTTTGCTTAACTGAAGCAAGAGAAAGCTCGTTTTCCTTTTCTTGCAGAAGGAGCTGATTTTTGACCTGATCCCGTTCTTTTTCTAGGTCAGAAAGAGTCTTTTGCAGTTGATTTTCATGCTCCAAACGCAAGGTTGCCAATTGGTTTTCCAAGGCCTGTACTTCCTTGTCCTTAGCCAATAAGGCCTGATGGCTTGTCTGTTCAACCTCTTTCTTGGCCAATTCTTTTTCTGTATCAAAGTTTTGGATTTGACTCTGCAATTGAGCAATTTCTTGGTCTTTTTGAGCTAGTTTAGACTGTTGTTCATTCATGGCCTTTTGCTCAGCCAAGGCCAGTTCCTGCTTCATCCTATCGTGTAGTTCCTTATCAAACTCTGCTGTTCTCACTTGAGACAAAAGTTCGGCATACTGACTTTCATTTACTGTAAAGACTTCCCCACAGTTGGGGCATTTGATTTCGTTCATAACGTTCCTCTTTCTAGGCTTCTGTAACCATTATATCATGCCTGAGGAAAAATCAAAAACAGCGAGTCGAAACCCACTGTTTATCTTCTTTTACTTTAAATTTTTTCCAAGGCCAAGCGCAAGTCTTCAATCAAATCATCTACATTTTCAAGTCCGATAGACAAACGGATTTGGTTTGGTGTGACACCTGCTGCTTCAAGATCTTTTTCTGACAACTGACCGTGAGTGGTTGTAGCTGGGTGAACAACAAGAGACTTGGCATCTGCCACGTTTGCTAGGTCAGAAAAGATTTCTAAATGATCAATTACCTTGCGTGCTTCTGCCTCCCCACCTTTGACATGGAAGGTAAAGATTGAGCCCACACCTTTTGGCAAATATTTCTCAGCCAAAGCATGGTAAGGACTATCAGCAAGTTTTGGATAGTTGACTTTTTCTACCTTAGGATGGTTGACAAGGAAATCAACAATTTTCTCTGCATTTTGCACATGGCGTTCCACACGAAGAGAGAGGGTCTCAAGTCCTTGTAGTAACAAGAATGCATTAAATGGGGACAAGGCTGCACCTGTATCACGGAGCAATTGAACACGGACAGCTATAATAAAGGCAGCTGCACCCACATCACGAGTATAGCTCAAATTGTGATAGCTTGGGTCTTCCTCAACAAATTGAGGGAATTTCCCTGAAACCGCCCAGTCAAAACGACCACTATCGACAATAACGCCACCAATAGTCGTACCATGCCCACCGATAAACTTAGTCGCAGAGTGAATGGCAATATCAACACCGTGAGAAAAGACGTTAATCAAATATGGTGTAGCAAAAGTGTTGTCCGAAACGAGTGGAATCTGGTGTTTATGCGCAATCTCAGCCAATTTTTCCAAGTCAGGAATGTTAATCAAGGGATTGCCCAAGGTTTCAATTAAGACAAGCTTGGTATTGTCTTTGATCGCTGCTTCTACTTCCTCCAAATTATCCACATCGACAAAGGTTGTTGTGATCCCATAACGAGGAAGGGTTTCTTTCAAGAGATTGAAAGTCCCACCGTAAATAGTTGATGCTGCTACAACATGGTCACCAGCATGGGCAAGGGCCAAAATCGTATAAGTCACTGCGGCCATACCTGATGCTGTTGCAAGAGCTCCAACACCACCTTCAAGGGCAGCAATTCTTTCTTCAAAGGCAGCCGTTGTAGGATTTGTAATACGAGTATAGATATTACCTGGTTTTCTCAAGGCAAACAAATCGGCACCTTCCTGCGTGTCATCAAAAACAAAGGATGTAGTCTGATAAATCGGTACTGCACGAGACTTGGTAGCTGGATCCACAACTTGACCAGCATGCAATTGTAATGTTTCAAATTTAAAATCACGAGTCATAAAACGACCTCCAAATAGTTTGATTAAGGATATTGTAGCACTATCAACCTATCTTGACTAATACCTCTTTTTTATATTTTGATATAAGGAGTGGCTATTACTTCTTACGAAATCGAAAAAAGCACGACTCAATCGTGCTCATTTTCTTAATCTACATAAGTATCTTCGTTTTTATTGAGGAAGGCATATGGAAGACCCATCAAGAGGCCACCTCCTATAAAGTTTCCGATGAAGGTTACACCCCAGTGGCGAAGCATATTTCCAACACCGAAGTTAGCAATTGAGTCAGCAGCAACACTGAATTTTACAATCGCGAAAGAAGCAAAGTTCGCAGCAATGTGCTCGTTTGTTAAGAATACAAACATGTAAATCGCTGACAATACAAGCCAAAGTTTGGCACCACCATCTTTGACCAAAACAAATGAAAGAATCGCAATATTTACGAAAATATTTGCCAAAATCGCCTCAAGCAAGATCAATTCATTTGAACGGCCTAACTTCATCTCAACAACACCTGAAATAAAGCTATCGTGAGTCAGATGTGCATAAGCTGCTGAGTGGGCAAAGCCCCAACCTGCTATCAAAGCTCCGATAAGATTGAACAAGGTACAGTAAAGTAAAATCTCAGCTGTTTTTCTCCAAGAGATTTTTTTCAAGAAACTACCAGCAGTCAAGAACATCATGTTTGATGTTACCAACTCGGCATTCAAGAAAACAATATAGGCCAATCCCCAAGCAAAGACAAAGGGGAATAGGAAACGTCCACTACCTGGTGCAATTTTATTAATCAAATCAGCCCCAACTGCACCAGCAGCTGTACTGAAGGTTAAAAATGCACCTGCGAACATAGAACGAATCGCATACTTAAGTTTGCTTTGACTATAAAGACTTTCTTTCTTCTTGCAAGCAAATTCAATCTTTGAGATAAATTCTGAAGAAACCATAATAAACTCCTAAATCTTTTTTCTTGATAATTATATCACAAACTTTAGAATTAAGGAAGCGTTTTCTGTATTTCATAACAGTTTATTTTTATGAAAATCTTAAAAAATCAGTGAAATCATGGATTTCACTGATTTGTATTAATAAAATTGTTTATATGGTTGATTAAAAGCTGTTAGGATTTCATCAGATGTTTGTGAATAATCTTTTGTTTCTTTCAAATCGCCTTTTACAATAATACGTTCTGTAGCAGCAAGGTCTTCACAGGTTACTAATGTGATTTCATTGACCCCATCTCTATCATCAACTTCATCAACACGATCCGGTGTCACACGTTTGACTTCACGGATTTCATAGGTATAAACTTTATTTTTATCGGTTAGATAAATCTTCATACCATTTTTAGCATTATCTAAAGGAGAAAATAACATTTTATTAGCATTATCAACACCAAAGATATGGTGACTAGCTAGACTATAATTTCCTTCTCCCATTACTTGCTCGCGTTTCATTGTACCAGCACCATAGAAGAGATTAACATTATCAAGTCCTTTAAAAATCGGCAAATTCATTTCCAATTCAGGAATTGCAATTCCCCCAATAACTGGTAATTTTTGAGCATCCCATTGAGAAGCTAGAACAGCTTCCGAAGAAATCGCTTTGACCGAATCAAAATCAAAATTTCCTTCTGTATCCTGATTTTCTTCTATTTTTTCTTTTGATACCTGACTAACTTGATACTTATTGGTATTCCAGACCATGAAAATATTTCGAATTTGCGCATTAAAAATCAAAGCCAGTGACAGTACTATCAGAAATCCTGCTAGGATATTTGTCAGCAGATTTTTTCGTTTGTTTTTCTTTTTATTATTTTTTTGAGACATTATGCTTCACCTTCTGTTTCATTTTCTGTCCCAACTTCTTCTTTTTCTGCCGCTGCAACCGTTGTGAAGGTCACTATCTGAGCATCTTGATCCAGGCGCATTACTTTAACTCCCATAGTTGCGCGTCCTGTTTGTGAAATATTGGCAAGATTGGTTCGAATCATGACACCTGTATCAGTGATAATCATCAAATCCTCATCCCCTTGAACAGTCATAAGACCGGCCAGCAAGCCATTTTTTTCGGTAATTTTAGCTGTCTGTATTCCCTTACCACCACGACCTTTTGTTGGGTATTCAGTAGCAGCTGTACGCTTACCATATCCTTTTTCAGTAATGATAAGAACCTCATCTTGATCAGTAATTACGCTAGCACCAACTACTGTGTCTCCCTCACGGAGATTCACACCTTTCACACCTGTGGCGATACGACTCATGCCGCGAACGGCTGATTGATTAAAGCGAACTGCATAACCAAACTTGGTACCAATGATAATATCCGTCTCTTCTTCCGTCAACAAGACATTAATTAACTCATCTTCATCTTTAAGATTCAGTGCTTTAAGTCCATTTTGACGAATATTAGCAAATTCCTTAACGCTGGTTCTCTTCACAATACCATGACGGGTTGTAAAGAAGAGATAAGCATCATCACTGCGTTCAGACTCAACATTGATAATCGTCTGAATACTTTCGTCTTCATCCAATTTCAAGAGATTGACTACTGGTAGCCCTTTGGCAGTCCGACCATACTCAGGAATTTCATAACCTTTAAGACGATAGACACGTCCTTTATTTGTGAAGAAGAGCAGGTGATCATGGGTGCTAGTTGACACTAACTCACGAACAAAGTCATCATCTTTCACTCCCGTTCCTTGCACACCACGACCCCCACGTTTTTGAGCAGTGAACTCATCCTGATCCAAACGCTTAATGTAGCCTCTGTTAGAAAGGGTAATCAAGACATCCGATTCTTCAATCAAATCTTCATCTTCAAGACTCAAGACTTCACCGACCATCAACTCTGTACGGCGTTTATCGGAAAATTTACGTTTAACTTCATCTAATTCGTCTTTGATAATTTGAGAAACACGTTCAGGCTTAGCAAGAATATCCGCTAAGTCCGCAATCAGAGCCAAGAGGTCATCATACTCAGATTGAATCTTATCGCGTTCCAAACCTGTCAAACGACGAAGACGCATGTCTAGGATGGCCTGACTTTGACGTTCAGAAAGCTTAAACTTACTCATCAACTCAGCTTGTGCTTCCGCATCCGTTTCACTAGCACGAATGATACGAATCACTTCGTCGATATGGTCTAGCGCAATCAAGAGACCTTCTAAGATATGAGCGCGCGCTTCCGCTTTTTCCTTATCAAAACGTGTACGACGAACAACTACTTCTTTTTGGTGCTCGATATAAGCATCCAAAATCTGACGAAGAGACAAAATTTTCGGTATACCATTTTGGATAGCCAGCATATTGAAACCAAAGTTGGTTTGCATCTGGGTCATCTTGAAAAGATTATTGAGGATAACATTGGCTGACGCATCACGCTTGACTTCAATAACAAATCGAACACCCTCACGGTTTGACTCATCACGTACTGCTGTAATCCCCTCAATGCGTTTTTCCTGAACCAAGCGAACAATATGCTCGTGCACCTTGGTTTTATTGACCATGTAAGGAAATTCTGTTACAACGATGCGCTCACGGCCAGTCTTAGTTTCTTCGATTTCGGTACGAGAACGTAGGACAATCGAACCTTTACCTGTTTCATAAGCCTTGTGGATACCTGATTTCCCCATGACAAGGGCACCTGTTGGAAAATCTGGACCAGGCAAGACTTCCATCAATTCCTTGGTAGTCACTTCAGGATTATCCATGACCAACTTCACTGCATCAATGGTTTCACCTAGATTATGAGGTGGAATATTGGTTGCCATCCCAACAGCAATACCAGTTGCTCCATTAACCAAAAGGTTTGGAAAACGAGCTGGCAAAACCAAGGGTTCCCGTTCATTGGCATCATAGTTATCGACGAAATCAACCGTATTCTTATTGATATCTCGAAGCATTTCTAGAGCAATCTTGCTCATACGTGCCTCAGTGTAACGCTGGGCGGCAGCACCATCTCCATCCATGGAACCAAAGTTTCCATGCCCATCTACAAGCATGTAACGGTAGCTCCACCATTGAGCCATACGGACCATGGCTTCATAAATAGAGGAATCCCCGTGTGGGTGGTATTTACCCATGACATCCCCTGTAATACGAGCAGATTTTTTATGAGGTTTGTCTGGAGTAACACCCAATTCATTCATTCCGTAGAGAATGCGACGGTGAACAGGTTTCAAGCCATCTCGAACATCAGGAAGAGCCCGGGCTACGATAACACTCATGGCGTAATCGATAAAGCTCGTCTTCATCTCCTTTGTCAGATTGACATTCACTAAATTTTTATCCTGCATTAATAAATGCCTCATTTCACAATTAGTAAGTAACAACATTATACCATAAATTCCCATCTATTTCAGCCTCTAACCCACTAAAACGTTTACATTGAGAACTATAAGGCATATTCGTGACAAAGTTTTTTAAAAGTGATAGAATGAAGTTGTCTGGGGAAAATCCCCTAATAAAATTAAGGAGATGTTTAGAACAATGACTTCAACTAAACAACACAAAAAAGTTATCCTTGTCGGAGATGGTGCTGTAGGTTCATCTTACGCTTTTGCACTTGTTAACCAAGGAATTGCACAAGAGCTTGGAATTATCGAAATTCCACAATTGCATGAAAAAGCTGTTGGTGACGCGCTTGACCTTAGTCACGCCCTTGCCTTCACTTCACCTAAAAAAATCTATGCAGCTCAATACTCTGACTGTGCAGACGCTGACCTTGTTGTGATCACTGCAGGTGCGCCTCAAAAACCAGGTGAAACTCGTCTTGACCTTGTAGGTAAAAACCTTGCTATCAACAAATCAATCGTAACTCAAGTTGTTGAATCAGGTTTCAAAGGTATCTTCCTTGTTGCTGCTAACCCAGTTGACGTTTTGACTTACTCAACTTGGAAATTCTCTGGTTTCCCTAAAGAACGCGTTATCGGTTCAGGTACTTCACTTGACTCAGCTCGTTTCCGTCAAGCACTTGCTGAAAAATTGGATGTAGATGCTCGTTCAGTTCACGCTTACATCATGGGTGAACACGGTGACTCTGAGTTCGCTGTTTGGTCACACGCAAACATCGCTGGTGTAAACCTTGAAGAATTCCTTAAAGACACTCAAAATGTTCAAGAAGCTGAATTGATTGAATTGTTCGAAGGTGTTCGTGATGCAGCCTACACAATCATCAACAAAAAAGGTGCAACATACTACGGTATCGCAGTAGCCCTTGCTCGTATCACTAAAGCAATCCTTGACGATGAAAATGCAGTACTTCCACTTTCAGTATTCCAAGAAGGTCAATACGGAGTTGAGAACGTCTTTATCGGTCAACCAGCTGTTGTTGGTGCACATGGTATCGTTCGTCCAGTAAATATCCCATTGAACGACGCGGAAACTCAAAAAATGCAAGCATCTGCTAAAGAATTGCAAGCTATCATTGACGAAGCATGGAAAAACCCAGAATTCCAAGAAGCTTCTAAAAACTAATTTAGATAGAAATAACTCCTTGAGTACTCAGGGAGTTGTTTTTTTCTGTATTATAGTAGGTTGAAGTTGAAATAGCACCCCATTACTCTAAAACGTTGTTATAAAATGCTTTAAATTTCTAATTGATTTGTTCAGATTTGATTTCATTTCTCTATAAAACGCATAGTATCAAGTTTTTATACCTGATAATATGCGTTCTATTGTGTCAAAACTTACTTGATTTCTCCTCAACTCAAACTTTCTCTCATCTTTATTTTTATTATGTTTTTTCAAGCAAATCTTGTATCATCCGATGCAGTTCTTCGATTTTCTCAGATTGCTTCTCTAGTAATATTCTCTGACTAGATAATTCATGTTGAAGTTGATCAAGTTTTATCTGTTCATCTGGATTATCCTTTACAAAAAAGTTCGTCAAGGCACTTGTTAACATCCCTATTGTTCCAATACCGACAAGCATCAGTAAAACTGCTAGCCATTTCCCAAAAAGGGAAACTGGAACAATATCACCATAACCAACAGTAGTTACTGTCACAAGAGCCCACCAAAGACTATCTGAGAAGGATTTTTCTTCAACTACAGATAAAATTGAACTTCCTACTAGAACGATAAAAATATTAACATACAAGATATAAATCAGGCCATTTGTCCGTAAGAATCTACTAATTTTTCTTTCTAATTTACCTGTAAGTCCAATTATTCTAAGTAAACGAGTCAGTTTCAGTAATTTTGTCAGCCTTGCTAGGCGAAAGATACGTCCTAATCGAAAAACTGTGAAAATAGCATTTAAAGGGAGAATAGCCAATAAATCAAAAATATTTTCAAGAATAAAGCGCCATTTTCTTTTAGTAATAAAAAAGCGCCAACTATAATCAATTACAAAAACACCCCAAAGTAGTAAATCAATAATATTGTACGGAGGATTGTCCAAATCAATCATCTCAGAAAATCCAAGCAATACCAGAATAACAGAGATTAAAGCAAGTATGATAATCGTTGTATCATAGTAATCCTTAAATAACCATTTTCTTTTCACACTACTTCTCCTATGTCATTTTTAAACATTATACCACAACAAATATCTACTAATTTATAAAAAAGAAGGCACTCGCCTTCTTTTTATATGTCTGTCAAGGGTGTTGCGGTATCTGGTGAGGTATCATAAACCTTAAAGTCTACTCCGACTCCCAGATCAGCTTGTGCTAGCTGATTGACCATGGTCATGTGAGCCAACTCCTTGATATTGTTTTCCTTAGACAAGTGACCAAGGTAGATTTTCTTAGTGCGATTTCCTAAGGTACGAATCATAGCTTCAGCACCATCTTCATTAGAAAGGTGACCGAGATCCGATAGGATTCGTTGTTTGAGTCGCCAAGCATAAGATCCTGCTCGCAAAATCTCTACATCATGGTTGGACTCGATAAGATAGCCGTCCGCATTTTCGACAATTCCTGCCATACGGTCACTGACATAACCTGTATCTGTCAAAAGGACAAAACTTTTATCATCTTTCATAAAGCGATAGAACTGCGGTGCGACTGCATCATGGCTTACACCAAAACTCTCGATGTCAATATCTCCAAAGGTTTTGGTTTTGCCCATCTCAAAGATATGCTTTTGCGAAGAATCCACCTTGCCAAGATATTTACTATTTTCCATAGCCTGCCAGGTCTTTTCATTGGCATAAAGATCCATACCATACTTGCGAGCCAAAACGCCCACTCCATGGATATGATCTGAATGCTCATGGGTAATCAAGATGGCATCCAGGTCTTCTGGCTTGCGGTTAATTTCAGCAAGTAGGCTAGTAATCTTTTTACCAGACAAGCCTGCATCCACTAAAAGCTTCTTTTTTGGTGTTTCCAAATAAAAGGAATTTCCACTGGAACCCGACGCTAAAATACTGTATTTAAAGCCTGTTTCACTCATTCTAGTCTTCTACTTCATCCTCCCATACTTCTTCTTTTACTGCATCCTTATCATAAGGGAGCACAATGGTAAAGGTTGATCCCTTACCGTATTCACTCTTGGCCCAAATAAAGCCCTTATGTTGTTTAATAATTTCTTTGGCAATAGACAGTCCCAAACCTGTACCACCTTGTGCACGACTTCTAGCACGATCCACACGATAGAAACGGTCAAAGATACGTGGTAAGTCCTGCTTAGGAATGCCTAAACCATGGTCAGAAATGGATAAAATCATCTGGTCTTCAGTTGTCTTCATTCTGACAGTGATTTTACCCCCATCTGGCGAATACTTGATGGCATTGTTGAGAATATTATCAATCACCTGTGTCATCTTGTCTGTATCAATTTCCATCCAGATAGAATTGATAGGATAATCTCTCACCAGCTCATATTTCTTTTCTTTTTCCTGTCCTTTCATCTTGTCAAAACGATTGAGGATAAAGGTAATAAAGGCAGTGAAGTTAATCAGTTCCACATCCAAGTGACTGGTGGCGTTATCAATCCGTGAAAGATGGAGGAGATCCGTCACCATGCGCATCATACGGTTGGTTTCATCAAGAGAAACCTTGATAAAGTCTGGTGCTACAGTTTCACACAAAGCTCCCTCATCCAAGGCTTCAAGATAAGATTTCACGCTGGTTAAAGGAGTCCGTAACTCATGGCTAACATTGGACACAAAGAGTCTCCGTTCGCGCTCTTCCTTCTCCTGCTCCGTCGTATCATGCAAAACAGCCACCAAACCTGAAATAAAGCCAGACTCTCGACGAATCAAGGCAAAGCGAACTCGAAGGCTTAGATATTCGCCATTGATGTCTTGGGAATCTAGCAACAATTCTGGACTTTGGGTAATCAAATCACGCAATTCATAGTCTTCTTCTATCTTGAGCAATTCCAAAATGCTTCTATTCAGAACATCTTCTTTAACCAGCCCCAGTTGCTTCTTGGCTGTATCGTTAATCATGATAATCTGACCCCGACGATTAGTCGCAAGAACCCCATCTGTCATATAAAACAGAATACTATTTAGTCTCTTACTCTCTTGTTCTAGATTTTCCTGAGTGAGACGAATAACCTCCGACAAGTCATTCAAATTATTGGTAATATTGGTAATTTCAGACCCACCTTGCATATCAAGAACCTTGGAATAATCTCCTGCAATCAAATCTTTAACCTTTTGATTGATTTGCTTCAATCGAATATTATCACGTCTATTCTCTAGTAATAGAAGGGTCACAACAAGGATGAAACCTAACAAAATCAGGATAAAGATAAAATCTCTGGTAAAAATCGTTTGTTTCAGTAAATCAAGCATTATTTCTCATGTAATACCCTACACCACGGCGCGTCAAGATATACTCTGGTCGGCTGGGTGTATCTTCAATCTTCTCACGCAGACGTCGGACAGTCACATCAACTGTACGGACATCACCAAAATAGTCATAACCCCAGACAGTCTCAAGCAAGTGTTCGCGCGTGATGACTTGACCTGTATGCGATGCCAAATGATACAAAAGCTCAAACTCACGGTGGGTTAAGTCTAGTTCTTCGCCATATTTTTTAGCCACGTAGGCGTCTGGAACAATTTCTAAATCCCCAATTTGGATAGGTTGAGGTTTGCTATCTGCTTCCTGCCCATCTACTGGCATAGGTTGAGAACGACGCAGCAAAGCTTTAACACGCGCCTGCAACTCACGATTGGAGAAGGGTTTCGTTACATAGTCATCTGCCCCAAGCTCCAAACCGATGACCTTATCAAATTCACTGTCTTTAGCCGACAACATGATAATAGGTACACTACTTGTCTTGCGAATGGTCTTGGCAACTTCTAAACCATCAATTTCTGGAAGCATCAAATCCAAAATAATAATATCTGGCTGCTCTGCTTCAAATTGCTCTAGCGCTTCACGACCGTTAAAAGCAGTTACAACTTCGTAACCTTCCTTGGTCATATTAAACTTGATAATATCCGAGATTGGTTTCTCATCATCTACAATTAGTATTTTTTTCATTTGTTCACCTTTTTCTCTACTATTATACCAAAAAAATAGCAAGAAGACACAATAGCTAGTCTTTGCTACTGTCTAAGTTGGCTTTTGCATAAGCCTGCCAGATTTTTTGTTGGGGTTTGGCAAGTGGGACATCCTTGAACTCTTCTGGTGAAAGCCAGCGAACTTCTCTATCTGAAAAATCATGAAAGTCACTCACCTGACCTGCTACAATCTGTACATGCCACTTTCGATGGCTAAAGACATGCTTGATAGTCTCAAAATAAGTATCAAACCAATCAACATCTAGATCATAGTCCTGCTGGAAACTCTCCTCTGGACTGGGGCCAAAGTTGACACTTTCTTCTGCAACCTGATGAAAGAGGTCAAACTGCTCTTCTTGCGGAAACTCATCAACTTCTATCAAGGGAAAATGCCAAAATCCTGCTAATAACTTTTCACTTTCATTTTTTTCAAGTAAAAATTGTCCCTGAGCATTTTTCACAACTAGGGCTTTTAGATAAATGGGAACTGGCTTTTTCTTTGGAGCCTTGATTGGATAACGGTCCATGGTTCCATTCTGATATGCCGCACTAAAGTCCTTCACTGGACTCTCTTCTGGCCTAGGGTTTACAGGAGCCTCAATATCTGAGCCTAAGTCCATCAAAGCTTGGTTAAAGTCGCCAGGACGATCCGGATCAATCAAGATTTCCATCATTGCCTGAAAAATTTTGCGATTACTTGGAATGCCAATATCATGGTTGACTTCGAACAGACGGGCCAAAACACGCATAACATTACCATCTACAGCTGGCTCAGGCAAGTTAAAAGCAATACTGGAAATGGCTCCTGCAGTGTAAGGACCAATTCCTTTCAAACTGGAAATTCCTTCATAGGTATTTGGAAATTGACCACCAAAGTCAGCCATAATCTGCTGGGCCGCAGTCTGCATATTGCGTACTCGAGAATAATATCCCAGTCCCTCCCAAGCCTTCAACAAACCTTCTTCAGAGGCAGTTGCCAAACTTTCCACTGTTGGAAACCAGTCCAAGAATCGTTCATAGTAAGGGATAACCGTATCCACCCTGGTCTGCTGGAGCATAATTTCAGACACCCAGATATGATAAGGATTTTTACTTCTACGCCACGGTAAATCTCTTTTGTTTTCATCATACCAAGTGAGGAGTTTCTGACGAAAAGAAACAATCTTCTCCTCCGGCCACATGACGATACCGTATTCTTTCAAATCTAACATATCTCTAGTATAACACAGAAGACTCTAACTGTCCTTTTCCTAGTATTAAAAAGCCTCTTCCCAAGGGAAAGAGGACTGATACTCAATGAAAATCAAAGAGAAAACTAGGAAGCTATCCGCAGGTTGCTCAAAACACTGTTTTGAGGTTGTGGATAGAACATCATATACCTACGGCAAGGAGACGCTGACGTGGTTTGAAGAGATTTTCGAAGAGTATAATTCTTATTGACAAACTGCTTGCAGTCTGAGAAAAAATGAGCTTGGATAGTATTTCCAAACTCATTTAAAGTCAAGTACAATATACTAGAACAAGCCTAGGACTGTTCCATCGCTTTCAACATCCATGTTGAGGGCTGCTGGTCGTTTTGGAAGTCCTGGCATGGTCATGACATCACCAGTTAAGGCAACGATGAAGCCTGCACCTAATTTTGGCACCAATTCGCGAATGGTAATTTCAAAGTTTTCAGGTGCCCCAAGTGCATTTGGATTGTCTGAGAAGCTATACTGGGTCTTAGCCATACAGATTGGTAATTTGTCCCAACCGTTTTGAACAATTTGAGCGATTTGCGTTTGAGCTTTCTTCTCAAAGTTCACTTTGCTACCACGGTAGATCTCAGTAACAATCTTTTCAATCTTTTCTTGGACAGAAAGGCCGTTGTCATACAAACGTTTATAGTTAGATGGATTTTCAGCGATAGTCTTGACAACCGTTTCGGCAAGCGCTACTCCACCTTCTGCACCATCAGCCCAGACACTTGCCAATTCAACTGGTACATCGATTGAGGCACAAAGTTCTTTCAAGGCTGCAATTTCAGCTTCTGTATCAGATACAAATTCGTTAATCGCAACAACTGCTGGAATACCGAACTTACGGATATTTTCAACATGGCGTTTCAAGTTGGCAAAACCGACACGAACAGCTTCTACGTTTTCTTCAGTCAGAGCGTCTTTAGCCACACCACCATTCATCTTAAGGGCACGAAGGGTTGCGACAATAACTACTGCATCTGGAGAAGTTGGCAAGTTTGGTGTCTTAATATCAAGGAATTTCTCGGCACCAAGGTCCGCACCAAAACCAGCTTCAGTAACTGTGTAATCAGCCAAGTGAAGGGCTGTGGTCGTTGCCAAGACAGAGTTACATCCATGAGCAATATTGGCAAATGGACCACCGTGTACAAAGGCAGGTGTACCGTAAATTGTCTGAACCAAGTTTGGCTTAATAGCATCTTTCAAAATCAAAGCCAAGGCACCCTCAACCTGCAAATCACCTACAGAAACAGGTGTACGGTCATAGCGATATCCGATAACGATATTAGCCAAACGGCGTTTCAAGTCCTCGATGTCCGTTGCCAAGCAAAGAATCGCCATGATTTCGGAAGCGACGGTAATGTCAAATCCATCCTCACGAGGAATACCGTTTAAAGGACCACCAAGTCCAACGGTTACATGACGAAGAGCGCGGTCGTTCAAGTCCACTACACGTTTCCAGAGAATACGGCGCTGGTCAATTCCTAGCTCATTTCCTTGGTGCAAGTGGTTATCAATCAAGGCTGAAAGAGCATTGTTGGCAGTTGTAATGGCATGCATATCCCCAGTAAAGTGGAGATTGATGTCTTCCATTGGCAGCACTTGGGCGTAACCACCACCAGCGGCACCACCCTTAATCCCCATTACTGGACCAAGAGACGGTTCACGAATAGCAATCATGGTTTTCTTGCCAATCTTATTCAAGGCATCCGCAAGACCAATGGTAATGGTTGATTTTCCCTCACCTACTGGTGTTGGGTTGATGGCAGTAACCAAAATCAATTTCCCAACTGGATTACTCTCAACTGCACGAATTTTATCAAAGCTGAGTTTAGCCTTGTACTTTCCGTACAACTCCAAATCATCGTAAGAAATACCCAGTTTTTCTACAACATCAACGATTGGCTTCAACTCAATACTCTGTGCGATTTCAATATCTGTTTTCATTCAAAACTCCTCTAACCTCTTATATGATAATTCATTATAACACAAAACAAGATTTTTAACATCCTTAAACTCTCTAAACGTTCGTAAATATCCCTATTTTTAAGGTTTTTAGAGTCCTTTCTTAAATTTTATATGGCTTTATAGTTTAAAACTATAGTAGATTCTTATTATTTTATATATATATTCAAGCGCTTTCTTTTGCTTATTATTTTTTTTTTGGTACAATGGTGCTATGAAAATTTTAGTTACATCGGGCGGTACCAGTGAAGCTATCGATAGCGTCCGCTCTATCACTAACCATTCTACAGGTCGCTTGGGGAAAATCATCACAGAAACCTTGCTTGCTGCAGGGCATGAAGTTTGTTTAATTACGACAAAACGAGCTCTGAAGCCAGAAGCTCACCCTAATCTAAGCATTCGAGAAATTACCAATACCAAGGACCTTCTACTGGAAATGCAAGAACGGGTTGCAGATTATCAGGTTTTGATTCACTCAATGGCGGTGTCCGACTACACTTCTGTTTATATGACAGGACTTGAGGAAGTTCAGGCTAGCTCCAATCTAGAAGAATTTTTAAGCAAGCAGAATCATCAGGCTAAGATTTCTTCAACCGACGAGGTTCAGGTCTTATTCCTGAAAAAAACACCCAAGATCATCTCTCTAGTCAAGGAATGGAATCCTGCTATTCATCTGATTGGTTTCAAACTGCTGGTTGATGTTACCGAAGACCATCTGGTTGACATTGCTAGAAAAAGTCTTATCAAGAACCAAGCAGACTTGATTATCGCAAATGACCTGACTCAAATTTCAGCAAACCAGCATCGTGCAATCTTTGTTGAGAAAGATTATCTTCAAACGGTTAACACTAAAGAAGAAATTGCAAAACTCCTCCTTGAAAAAATTCAAGCCTATCATTCTTAGAAAGGAAAGCTATGGCAAACATTCTCTTGGCTGTAACGGGCTCAATCGCCTCTTATAAGTCGGCAGATTTAGTCAGTTCTCTAAAAAAACAAGGCTATCAAGTCACTGTTTTAATGACTCAGGCTGCTACAGAGTTTATCCAACCTTTGACTCTACAGGTCTTATCACAGAATCATGTCCACCTGGATGTCATGAAGGAACCCTATCCTGAACAGGTTAATCATATCGAACTTGGAAAAAAGGCGGATGTATTCATCGTGGCCCCTGCAACTGCTAACACTATCGCAAAACTAGCCCTTGGTTTTGCGGACAACATGGTGACCAGTACAGCTTTAGCCTTGCCAAGTCATATTCCCAAACTAATAGCTCCTGCTATGAATACAAAAATGTATGACCATCCAGCAACTCAGGCTAATCTGAAAACATTAGAAACCTACGGCTATCAGCTGATTGCTCCTAAGGAATCCCTACTAGCTTGTGGAGACCACGGAAGAGGAGCCTTAGCCGACCTCACAATTATTTTAGAAAGAATAAAGGAAACTCTCGATGAAAAAACGCTCTAATATTGCACCTATTGCTATCTTTTTTGCAACCATGCTTGTGATTCATTTTCTAAGCTCACTTATCTTTAACCTTTTTCCATTCCCAATCAAACCGACCATTGTTCATATTCCTGTCATTATTGCCAGCATTATCTACGGTCCACGAGTTGGAGTTACACTTGGATTTTTGATGGGGCTACTTAGCTTAACCGTTAACACTATTACAATTTTACCAACAAGCTACCTCTTCTCCCCATTTGTACCAAACGGAAACATCTACTCAGCTATCATTGCCATCGTCCCACGTATTCTGATTGGTTTAACTCCGTATCTAGTTTATAAACTGATGAAAAATAAAACTGGTCTTATTTTAGCTGGTGCCCTTGGTTCACTTACCAACACAGTCTTTGTACTTGGTGGAATTTTCTACCTTTTTGGAAATGTCTTTGATGGTAATATCCAAAAACTCCTAGCAACCGTTATCTCAACAAACTCGATTGCTGAATTAGTCATTTCCGCAGTTCTAACCCTAGCCATTGTTCCAAGACTACAAACCTTGAAGAAATAAAAACAATCTCCGCTTTCATACTTGAAGGTGGAGATTTTGCTCTATATCATTACTATTATTAGTGAAATCTTTACCAATATTTAATTTAAAATGACCTATAAACTCAAGTAAATCCTTGCTTTATTGTCTTGTTTATAGTACTATACTAGTGTATATACAGTTAAAAAGGAGATTCTTATGAATACACGGAAAAAGACACAATTTATGACAATGACTGCCCTCTTAACGGCTATTGCGATTTTGATTCCAATTGTTATGCCTTTCAAAATCGTCATTCCACCTGCTTCTTATACTCTGGGGAGCCACATCGCTATTTTTATTGCCATGTTTTTGTCGCCCTTGATGGCAGTTTTTGTCATCCTAGCCTCTAGTTTTGGATTTTTGATGGCTGGCTATCCTATGGTTATCGTATTTCGAGCTTTTTCCCATATCTTTTTTGGGACTCTGGGAGCTCTTTACCTACAAAAATTCCCCGATACCCTAGATAAACCAAAATCTTCCTGGATTTTCAACTTTGTTTTGGCTGTCGTTCATGCCCTTGCTGAAGTATTGGCCTGTGTCGTTTTTTACGCAACTTCTGGTACCAATGTAGAAAATATGTTTTATGTTCTATTTGTACTAGTTGGATTTGGTACAATTATCCATAGTATGGTAGACTATACATTAGCACTAGCTGTCTATAAAGTGCTTCGAAAACGCCGTTAAAAGGAAGAACTATGACAAAAGATCGCAAACAAGCCCTGCTCCAACTCTTGAAAGAAGCTCCTAAAGCCCTCAATGGCCAAAGATTAGCTGAGCACTTTCATGTCACTCGACAAGTTATTGTTCAAGATATTGCAATTTTAAGAGCTGATGGAGCTCCAATTCTATCTACCAATCGTGGCTACATCTATAAGCAAGTTGATGCCAATCCATATGTCCACAAACTTTTCAAGGTGAAACATGAAGTTGAAGAAATCGGTCAGGAACTCCTTGCTATCGTTGATAATGGTGGACGTGTTCAAAATACCTTGATTGACCATCCTGTTTATGGAGAAATTGAAACCTTGCTTAAACTGTCTTGTCGCAGAGATGTGCAACATTTTCTAGAACAAGTCGAGCATTCTGACTTTAGACCTCTGTCTGAATTGACAGATGGCATCCATTACCACCTAGTCGAAGCTGAAACACAACAAGACCTCCGTTATATCGAGGAGGCCTTGGAACAGCTCGGTTATTTAGTAAAAGACTAGAAGATTTTCTTCTCCCAGCCATCATCTGTACGGTGGCGGTAGAAAAACTCCGACTTGTCGGGAGCTTCCATCATTTCCATCAAAGGCAACATATCATAGGCCAGATTCAAGTTTGGAATCTGGTCTTTTTGCACCCAAGAAACTTCTCCTTCATCTGAAGAGCGAAGAGTACCAGAGAACTCAGTCGCCTTATAGTCAATTGAACTATAAAAAACAGCTCTATAATAATATTTTCATCGCTCTAAATATCAAAAAAAGATGGGCAAAACTCAATTTTAGGAGAAAATAAAGTAAATCTTTCCACAATATAATAAATTGAAGTTGGAATAGTACGCCATGATTGCTAAAAAATTTCTAGAAATTAATTTGATTTTCCCAATCAATTTGTTCACATCTTATTTCAATCCAAAATAAAACGCATAGTATCAAGGTTTTTCAACACCTGATATTATGCGTTTTTGATTTTAAAGATTTTTTGCCCAGTCTCTTCTAGATCTTAGCTTTTATAGAAATATCTTTCTAATCCAACATTTCACTTTTTTTGCTCTTACTTAAGCTTAGTAATGATTGCTTTCAGTTGTTCTACTAACTTAGCTTCTGTCTCTGCTGAGCCACTTTCTTCTTTCACGAAATCAAGAGTTTCTTGGAGAAGTTTTTGAGCTTTAGCTAGGACTTTTTTATCTGCTTTTGCTACATCTAGTTGTTCTAGAATCTTAGTCAATTCAATGCTTAATTGCTTGAGTTCGGACTCTTTCTTACGACCAATCAACCAGAAAATAATTACCCCTAGTAGAGCAAGAAGACCTGCTACAAACACTCCTACTGGTACTGAGTTTGTTTCAGACATCTTATCTGAATCCTTGCTATCTTCTGCTACTTTCTTAACATCGCTCTTGTCTTGTGCAGTTTTGCTATCAACGTCATTTACTTTTACATCTTTAAGAGATGCTAAGGCTTTCTTAACAGCTTCTACTGCATCACGCAAACCTTGTTCTGTTAAATCACTGTCTGAAATAGCTTTCTTAGCATCTAGGAGAACAGTTTTGGCTGCATCGATTTTCGCATCTGATACCTTTGTCAAGGCTTTCAAACGTTCATCTAATTCATAAGATAAAGTACGAAGTTCTGACTTATCTAGTTGCTGTTTAACTGAAACAGACGATTCTTCCTTAGCTACATCTTCCATACTTCTGTCTGTTCTAGATTGATCAGCTGACAGTGTTGAAGGTTCTTTGTCACGAATTGAATCTTCATCTGGAGTTACAGTAGTATCTGTATTTGAAGCTTGGACAGGAGTTGAAGGTTGCCCCTCTCCAGCTGGTTGTGTAGCTTGAGAAGTTGGAACAGATGGAGATGCTTGAGCAGAAGAATCATTCTTAACAGGATGACTAGGTTGAACAGTTGATGATGTCGATGATACATAATTTCCATTTAATGCATTCTTAGCTGTGTTAATTGCTGATAATGCATTGTTGACTTCCGTTTGTGTCGCATTATCTCTTGCTAATACT
>NZ_CAMPPZ010000002.1:0-42591 GCF_946902925.1 Streptococcus sp. Marseille-Q6488
GCTTTACCTGCTGTTACTGCTCGATCGTACGCATCTTTCTTACTTGCTTCGGCATTGTAGTAAGCTGCAGTTGCCTTAGTTTCTGTGTCACCTGTGCTTGTTGCTGTTCGAAGCGCGTCTTTATTTGTTGCGACTCCTCCCAGATCATTCTTAGCTGTGTTAATTGCTGATAATGCATTGTTGACTTCCGTTTGTGTCGCATTATCTCTTGCTAATACTGCTTTACCTGCTGTTACTGCTCGATCGTACGCATCTTTCTTACTTGCTTCGGCATTGTAGTAAGCTGCAGTTGCCTTAGTTTCTGTGTCACCTGTGCTTGTTGCTGTTCGAAGCGCGTCTTTATTTGCTTCCTTAGGTGCTACTATTGCTGCATCACTAAAGCTTGAAGCACGAATACCAGGATTAGTATTCATTTCATTATTAATTTCTATAACCGATAAAACAAAATATTTCCCTTCTGCAAGAGGTTTTAAATAGTCTCCGCTTTGTATAGTTACAGTAGTTTTATTTGTTTTTGGATTGACTCTTCCATACGGAACATCTACTTTTGCTGTCAATCTAGTTGGTCTAGGATTATGATTTTCTGCCCACTCATCTTCGGGATATACTCCTTTATCACGGTCATTATCATGAACCAAATATATTTTCATTTTTGCATATGACGGAAGATTTGGAACAACAGGAACTTCTACATCAATTGTCGGTTTAGTTTCCTGTTTACCTTTTAAATACTCATCGACAGTAGACTCCTTTTGCCCAGTAGGAACTTTAATCGTTGGTTTACCAAGTGAACGGTAAACTCCAATTTGAGCTGTCTTATCTCCACCTGCAGTTTTTACAGTGAAAGATAAGATAGCATCAGAGACTCCTTTAACATCTGTTTTTGCCTTTACAAAATATGTCGTTGCATTGTTTGGAAATCTATCCATTTTTTCAAGAGTCACACTACGACCTGTACTACTCGTTGCTGTTACACTCTTAATATTTCCGCTTTTAGATACAAATTTGAATATTCTAGTATATTGGTTAGATGATAATGTATCAAAATATCTATCAGTTCTACTGTAATTCCCATCTCTTTGACCATTCGATATTCCAAACTCTATACCTGTCACTTCCTCTGGCGTTGCTCTAAACCCACTTCCTTCAGGCAAAGAAGTCCTATTCAAGCTATGATTATGTCCTGCGATATTTGTGCCATTTGGTTCAGTATTTTCAGCTCTAATTCCGACTGTTTCTTTACCATTTGTTGTATCTGGTTTAGGAGTGAGTTTTCCTTTTGGTTTAGGAGTGGGTTTTTCTTTTGGTTTAGGTACACGTTTTAAACCAGCGTTTTTATATCCAACCAACGCATTATAAGCAAGATCAATTTCTTTTTGAGTTTTTGCATTAACAAGTACTTCTTTTGCTTTCGCAACTTTTTCTTGTAATACTTTAACAGTATCTTCTGTATAGTCCTTTAAGTTTAATTGATCAATTTCTTTTAGAAGAGATTCCAATTTATCTTTATTAGTAATCACTTCCTTTTCTTTGCCATTTGTTTCGGCTTTATTGATTTCCTCTGTCTTATTAGCAGGAATCATATCTTTATCAGATACTTTAATCTCATTTGCACCTTGAGCATTAGAACCAGCTCCATCTTCCTTGTTAGATGTTTTCTTTGCAGGCTCAGGAGCTACGATTTCCTTATTCCCCCCAGCTTCTAGAGATTTCTCTGGAGGAACTCCCTCTACACCAGCATTTACCATTTCAGTATTAGCCGTAGCAGGTGATACAGGTAAAGAATTTGCCTTAACCGCACCATTAGCAAAAAACATTAATGCTGCTACAGCAACACTTGCTGCACCAAAATGGTACTTACGAATAGAATAACGGAATACCTTTTCTCCGTTCACTTCACGATTTGATTTTCTCATCTAATCGCCTCTCTCTTATTTTTATTTTTGAGGTACTAAAAAATACCCCCCTTAAATATTTTAGGAATTTAAGGAAAGGATACACTCTTTAATTTTTGGTACCACACTTGTTTAAAAAACCATAGTACACCTTCTATTTTACATCTTTCTTAGAAAAATTAACAGTATAACCCATATATTTTTTTCTAATTTAGCATTTAATTTTAGCGAGTATAGATATTTTTTTACTAATCTATTATTACTATTAAGCAGGAAACCAAACAAGACCTCCACTATATCGAGGAGGCCTTGGATCAGCTCGGTTATTTAGTAAAAGACTAGAAAATTTTCTTTTCCCAATCGTCTTCTGTACGGCGAGGGTAGAAAAATTCAGATTTGTCCGGAGCTTCCATCATCTCCATCAAGGGTAGCATATCATAGGCCAGATCCAAGTTTGGAATCTGGTCTTTTTGAATCCAATAGCTCAAATAGTAACAATGATATTTAAAAACTACATTGAATGAAAATTAACAACTACTTGCTTACTAAAAATATATCACCAGTTATGTTGATCAACATTATCCTTAGTCACAAGATAAATTGGAGAAACTGTTTCTTTTTCCAGTTTTTTCCCTTGATAATGATCGATTGCTGATTGAATAGCAATTTCACCCATCTTAGCTGGTTGCTGAGCAATAGTGGCAGTAATATCACCTTTTGCAATAGCATCATGTGCATCTGGTTGACCATCAATACCAACAATTAATACATTGCTAAGACCAGCTGCTTTTACTGCTTGTGCAGCTCCTAACGCCATCTCATCATTCTGTGCAAAGATTGCTTGTACTTCTTTGTTTCCTTGAATCATATTTTGCGCTGTATTCAAAGCTTTTGCGCGATCAAAATTAGCGGATTGACTAGAAAGAACATCTAAATTTGTCTTTGAAATTTGTTCAAATCCTTTACCTCTATCTACAGTTGCAGAAGCGCCAGGGACTCCTGATAATTCAAAAGTTTTTGCTTTTTCTCCCAATTGCTTGGTAATAAATTCTGCAGCCATTTTACCTGCTTCTACGTTATCAGAAGCAACAGTTGTCAAGACTTCACCGCCATTACTACCGCGGTCAATTAAGATTACTGGAATATTTGCATTATTAGCAGCTTTAATAGATGTTACAATTGCATCAGAATCAACTGGATTAATTAGTAAAGCATCTACATTTTGACTAATAAAATTTTGAATATCATCTGCTTGTCTAGCAGCATCATCTTGTGCATCTGCTATCTTCAAAGTTACTTCTTTTTCTCTTGCGGCTTTTTCAAGACCATCTTTCATAGCTACAAAATAGGGATTGTTAGTAGTCGAAATAGAAACTCCTAATTTTAATTCTTTTGCAGACTTTTGAATCGTAGATTTATTATCATTTGATGAATTTCCTAAACCAGTTTTTCCACAAGCTACTAAAGCAAAAATAAATGTTACAAACAAAGCAAAAATGCTAATTTTTTTAATATTTTTCATGTTATTACTCCTCGTAATATATATCTATAGGGATAGTTTCAATCCCGATTATTGTACATCATCTAATAAATTGTTACTATTTCCAAAAAAATTGAAAATTATTCTACTGTTTTACAACTTTAAAACGATCAATCAGAACAGCAATTAAGATTACAACTCCTTTTACTACTTGTTGCCAAAATGCTGAAACACCGATAATATTAAGTCCATTATTCAAAACCCCAATAATTAAAGCACCTATTAAGGTCCCCAGTATGCGACCTTTACCTCCTGATAATGAGGTTCCCCCAAGAACAACAGCTGCAATAGCATCCATTTCATAACTAGCACCTGCTGTTGGTTGAGCAGAACTTAAGCGTGATGTTATAATCAATCCAGAAATTGAAGCCATAATACCTGAAATTGAATAAATGATAATTTTCACTTTATTTAGTTTCACACCTGATATATATGCTGCTTTTTCATTCCCCCCTATAGCATACACAGATTTACCAAATGCTGTTTTATGAAGTAAAACATATAAAACAATAAATACAATAAACATAATAATTACAGGAAATGGAATTCCGACTATATAACCTTGCCCCAAAAATTGAAATAAGAATGTATCACTTAATCCTTTTGTAATAGGATTCCCATTTGTATAAACAAGTGTTGCACCTCTAAAAATAGTCATAGTTGCTAAAGTAACGATAAATGGAGCTAATTTCCCGTAGGAAATCAATAAACCATTCATCATCCCCAGAATGCAACCCAAAATTAAAGAGATGAGAATTGCTAACGTAACAGGCATTCCAGATCCTAATAGGCCAGCGGTTAGCGCACTGGATAAGGCTAAAATTGATCCAACTGATAAATCAATTCCACCTGTTAGAATAACAAAGGTCATTCCAAAAGCGATCAGTGCATTTGATGTTACTTGCAATAGTAAATTTAACAGATTATTTGCTGTTAAAAAATTTGAATTGATAATAGTGATGACAGCCATTAAAATTATCAATGCTATTACCGTTGTCAATTCTGACATGTACTTCACAGTATTTTTCACACTATTGTCCTCCTGTAGCTAGTTGCATAACTTTTTCTTGTGTAGCTTCTTGACGTGTTAATTCTCCACTAATTCTTCCTTCATGCATGACCATAATACGATCACTGACTCCGATCACTTCTGGTAAATCTGAAGATACCATAATAATCGGCACACCTCGTTCAGCCAATTCATTCATTAATTGGTAAATTTCACGCTTAGCACCAACATCTACCCCACGAGTTGGCTCATCTAGAATCAGTACTTTTGGAGCAATACCTATCCATTTTGCTAAAACTACTTTCTGTTGATTACCACCAGAAAGTGTTCCAACTTCCTTATCTGGATAACCTGATTTAATTCGTAGCCTATCTATTAAACGTTGTACAAATATATCACTTGTTTTATTATCGAAAATGCCATTTTTAACAAAATCACGAGTACTAGGTAAAGTCATATTATCTTTAATAGAAAAATCTAAAATCAATCCCTCATCTTTACGATCTTCTGTTAAGAAACCAATTCCATGCTTAATTGCTTCAAAAGGATTTTTAATTATCAGTTGTTCTCCGTTTATTATAATTTGACCAGATTTTAAAGAATCAATTCCAAAAATTGCTCGCATTATTTCAGTACGACCAGCACCCATCAAACCAGAAAAACCAAGAATTTCCCCTTGACGTACATAGAAAGAAATATCCGTAAAAGCATCACCAGAAAGATTCTTAGCTTGAAAAACAATATTCCCAATCTCAGCCTTTTTTTCTGGATAATAATCTTCTAATTCACGGCCTACCATCTTCTGAACTAATTCATCCGCATTAGTTAACTTCGTTTTCTTGGTATCAATTACAAACCCATCCCTCATAACAGTTATAAGATCTGTGATCTTAAAGATTTCTTCCATCCGATGTGAAATATACACAATACCTACACCATCAGATTTTAATCCTTCTATCACTTTAAAAAGTGTTTCAGTTTCACGATCAGTTAAAGCTGCTGTGGGTTCATCCATAATTAACAAGGAAACTTCTGATAATAAACATTTTGCTATTTCTATCATTTGTTGTTGTCCGACTGATAATTGACCAATGATTGCATCGAGAGGAATAGAGATATTAAGACGTTTAAATGCTTCTTTAGCTTTCCTTTCCATACTAACTTTATCTAGAAACCCAATCGAATTTTTAATTTCTCTTCCTAAAAAAAGATTATCAAGTACAGTCATATCTGGCCAAGTATTCATTTCCTGATGAATAAAACTCAGTCCAAACCGTTCTGCCTCTTGAGGATTAGAAAATGTTTTTTCTTTTCCATCAATAAAAATAGTTCCTGAAGTAGCTGGAAAAAGTCCAGTTAAAATATTCATTAAGGTTGATTTGCCTGCGCCATTCTCCCCCATTAAAGCATGAACTTCTCCTGAATTAAGAACCAAATCAATACTTTCTAAAACACGATTATTCCCAAAAGATTTTGAAATGTTCTTCATTTCAATTTTCATAGGCAACCCCCTTCTAAATAATAACTCCTGATTGCAAGATTATATTCGAATATGGTGTATCTTCCCCAGTGCGAATAACTGCCTTAACTTTAGTATTCATAGCTTTCAATTCTTCATGACTAATATATTCAATAATTATATTCGATCCTAAAAGATCTAGAACTGCTTGCCACTGTTCTTTGTTTTTTTCCTTAATTTCTTCTGCTAAGAAAATTTTTTCGATAAGTACATGATCTGAATATTCTTTTAAAACTTCTAAAAAACTTGGACTACCTTTTCTTAATGCTAAATCAATTTTATCAACACCTTTTGGAACTGGCAATCCTAAATCTCCGATACAAACCAAATCCATATGACCTAAATCATCAGCTAGTTTCGCTATATTACTATTTAAAATCCCATATTTCTTCATATCCTGAATGCTCCTTTATTTCTTTCAAACTCGGCATACCTCCTTGCGCTCCAAATCTTTGAACAGAAAGATGTGAAGCAATCGTTGCAAAGGACAATGCAACATCCATCTCTTTTCCTTTTGAGATAGCATAAGCAAAAGCACCATTAAACGTATCTCCTGCTCCTGTGGTATCAACTACTTCTGCTTTTATAGCAGGAATTTTCTGAACTGCTGTCCCATCATAATAAATAGAACCTTCAACTCCTAATGTCACAATCATTTTATTAGGATAAATTTTAATAATTTCTTCTAGTTTCTTATCTGGAAAAAGCTCTGAACATTCATGCTCATTAGGAGTAATAAAATCACAAAAAGGAATCATCTCTATATCTGTTTCTCTAGCTGGTGCAGGATTGTAAAGCACCTTAACTTTATTTTCTTGACAAAATTTAGCTATAGATAGGTTGGCTTCATGTGGTATTTCATTCTGTAATACAACAATACTTGCATCACTAATCAATTCCCACTCATTTTTCCAATCATTTGTTTTAACTAAATTATTCGCTCCGGGATAATAAATAATCCTATTATCACCTCCATATAAAGTAATTTGTGCAACTCCTGTAGATTGTGGTACCGTTCCCACATGTTCTGTAAAAATATTATTATTTTGCAGATTACTTAGTAAATCTGCTGAAAAAATATCTTCTCCGACGTTTCCAAATATGTAAATATTATCTTCTACACTGGATAATCTACCAATAGCTACAGCTTGATTTGCACCTTTTCCACCTGGAACTATATTAAATGAATCCCCAAAAATCGTTTCACCTCCTTCTGGAATCCTTTTTGTTCTCATAACTAAGTCCATTGAAATACTTCCAACAACAACAATTTTACTCATTACTTTCTCCTTAATGTATTTCTTTCTACGTATCTAACAGGTAGTTTAATTTTAGCTTCATCTATAGAGAACTTATTTGCCATATTATAGATTAGTTTTGCAGCCTGTTCTCCCATTTTATATGAGGATTGGTGAATAGTTGATAAAGAAGGGTAAATAAATTGACTAAGTACAATATCATCATAACCAATGATTTGAATATCATCTGGAATTTTTTTACCAATTGCTAAAATTTCATGAATATAAGCTATCGCATGAATATCAGAAGGTGCTATAATACTATCGATATTTGGATTTCTTTTTAGATTCTCTTTAGCTTCTTTTTGAATTTTTTCAAAGTCAAACGTTTCACTTTCTTCAATACAAATTTCTAAAGATTTATTCCTCAAATAGTTTAAACTTGCTTCAAACCGTTCCGCGATATTCTCGGCTTTATCATCTAAAACTTTAATAATCAGAACTTGTTTAGCACCTGCATTACAGATTGCTTCAGCAGCCAAACGACCACCTGACTGATTATCAGAAAAAACACCGTAACCTGTATCTTTACTAATTCGGTCAACCACAACAACAGGTAATGATAAATCTGGATATTCTTTTGTGAAGTCATGTGTAGTAATAATGCCAGCAGCATTTGTTTTCAACAGCAAGTTAACATATTCACTCAAAGATTCTTGGTCTGAAATCGTACCAACCATAATTCTATAACCTTTATCTTTCAAATATGATTCAGCGCCTCGAACCAATCTTGGGAAGAAGGGATTTGAAATATCTGGCAATAAAAGTCCTACCATTTGGTTTTTTTTGGTTTTCAAAGATTGCGCTAATACATTTGGTGTGTAATTTAATTTTTTAATCGCATTTTTTATTTTCTCTCTCGCATCATCTCCAACATAACCTTTTTTTGATATATATCTTGAAACCGTTGATTTTGATACTCCAGCTTCTTCAGCAACCTGTTTTATTGTAGTCATCACTCCTCCTTCTTATGTTGTGGAACCGTTCCCTTATTCTATAGTAAACGTTTTCTTTTGATTTGTCAATACTTTTCTAAAAATATTTTAAATTTATTTCATAGTACATATATTTTTCCAAATATATTATTACTATTACACAAGAAACACAACAAGACCTCCACTATATCGAGGAGGCCTTGGATCAGCTTGGTTATTTAGTAAAAGACTAGAAAATTTTCTTTTCCCATCCATCTTCTGTACGGCGAGGGTAGAAAAACTCTGACTTGTCAGGAGCTTCCATCATTTCCATCAAGGGTAGCATATCATAGGCCAGATCCAAGTTTGGAATCTGGTCTTTTTGAACCCAAGAAACTTCTCCTTCATCTGAAGAGCGCAGTCTACCAGAGAACTCAGTCGCCTTATAACAAATGACAATATAGCGCCCACCTGTATCTAGTGGCCAATTTTTAATGCCGACAAGTTGAGGATTTTGGATAGTCAATCCTGTTTCTTCGTAGATTTCACGAATGACAGACTCCGCAAAAGCCTCACCATTTTCAACATGACCTCCAGGAAAGGCATAACCAGACCAGCGATTGGTTTCAGGAGAGCGATACTGCATAACCACGCGCTGAGTTTCGATGTCTTCAATCAGACAAATATTTGTTAAAATCGTTAATTGGGAACGAGCCATATTTTCTCCTTTAGGTACTATTCTAATCCAAAGCCTTCACTTCCAACATCATATCACGTATCTGAGCTGCTAGTTCAAAGTCAAGCACTTCGACGGCTTCTTGCATTTGTTTTTCGAGTTTCTTAACAAGTTCTTTGCGCTCTTGTTTGTTGAGGCTATTGATGTCGACTTCTTTTTCTTCTTCCTTGGCAACTGCCTTGGTCACAGCAATCAGGTCACGGATTTCTTTCTTGATTGTCTGAGGCACAATACCGTGTTCTTCATTATAAACCATCTGGATTTTGCGACGACGGGCAGTTTCATCGATAGCACGTTGCATAGACTGGGTCACAGTGTCCGCATACATAATGACATGTCCCTCACTATTACGAGCAGCACGACCAATAGTTTGGATGAGGCCACGTTCGTTACGAAGGAAACCTTCCTTGTCAGCATCGAGAATGGCTACCAAGCTTACTTCAGGAACGTCAATCCCTTCACGGAGCAAGTTGATTCCGACCAAGACATCAAAGACACCCAAGCGCAGGTCACGGATAATCTCCGTCCGTTCCAAGGTCTTGATGTCTGAGTGCATGTACTTGACCTTAATGCCCATTTCTTTAAAGTAGTCGGTTAAATCCTCTGCCATTTTCTTGGTTAAAGTGGTAATAAAGGTACGCTCATTCTTTTCTACACGGGCATTGATTTCACCTAAGAGATCATCAATCTGTCCCATAGTCGGACGGACTTCCACCTCAGGATCCAAAAGACCTGTCGGACGAATGATTTGCTCAATCACTGTCTCGGTCTGTTCATTTTCATAGTCACCAGGTGTCGCTGAAACGTAAACAATCTGATGCACATGGCTTTCAAACTCCTCCCGACGGAGAGGACGATTGTCCAGAGCAGACGGCAAACGGAAACCGTAATTTACTAACATTTCCTTACGAGAACGGTCTCCATTGTACATGCCTTTGATTTGTCCCATAGTCATGTGACTCTCGTCAATCATAATTAAAAAATCATCTGGGAAGAAGTCGAGAAGCGTATAAGGAGGCTCACCCTCACTCCGTCCATCCATGTGACGTGAATAGTTCTCAACCCCGTTGGTATAGCCCATCTCACGCAACATTTCGATATCATACTCTGTCCGCTGTTTCAAACGTTGAGCTTCTAGCAATTTGCCTTCCTTCTCAAAGACAGCTAGTTGCTCTTCTAATTCTGCTTGAATCTTTGCAATGGCAACTTCCATGTGGTCGTCATTGGTCACAAAGTGAGTAGCTGGGAAAATAGCCAAATGATCCACTTCTCCTAAGACCTGACCTGTCAGAGCCTCAACCTCACGGATACGGTCAATTTCGTCTCCAAAAAATTCTACTCGAAAGGCGTGTTCATCACGAGAGGCTGGGAAAATCTCCACTACATCCCCACGCACACGAAATCTTCCCCGTTGGAAATCAATATCATTACGTTCAAACTGGATATCAACCAAGTCATTCAAGAGTTTATCACGAGAAATTTCAAGACCTGGACGGAGACTCACGACACTATCAGCGTATTCCTTGGGCGAACCCAAACCATAGATACAAGAGACTGAGGCAACGACAATAACATCATTACGCTCCAAAAGAGCCGAAGTCGCTGAGTGTCGGAGCTTGTCAATCTCGTCATTGACAGAGCTGTCCTTTTCAATATAGGTATCGCTAGAAGGGACATAGGCTTCTGGCTGGTAATAGTCATAGTAGGATACGAAGTACTCAACTGCATTTTCAGGGAAAAATTCCTTAAACTCCCCATAGAGCTGTCCTGCTAGAGTTTTATTGTGGGCGATGACCAGAGTTGGTTTATTGACTTTGGAAATAACCTGACTCATGGTATAGGTCTTCCCTGTTCCAGTCGCCCCCATCAGAATCTGAGCTTTTTCTCCACCCTCGATATTATCAACCAACTGCTCGATAGCTTGGGGTTGGTCTCCTGAGGGTTGATATTTTGATACTAGTTTAAATTGATTATCTGTAATACGATTGATCATAAGAATCCTCTCTCCATGTGCTATTCCTATTTTAGCATACTTGTATCATTTTCACGAAGAAAAGGACGGACCCAAGTCACATCCTTTCATTTTCTTTCTTTAATTGATAAGCGAGATAAAGAATCAGCAGAAACAAAATAATACTGGACACGATGGAACCCTCAATACCAAAAGACCCACCAGATAGCCAGTCTTGATTGCCTTGTGGAATAAATTTCATGATTGATGTTCCTGAAGACTGACCACTAACTAATACTCCAAAGAAGTTGCCCTGTGCGAAATTCCAAGCTCCATGAATACCACCTATACCCCATATAGTATCTGTTTTAAGAAGATATAGGGACATGGCAACCCCAAATAAAAAGAGATCAATTGCAGATAAGAAAGTTATGCCTGGATTTCCTAAATGAAGTAAGGTAAAGAGACTACTAGATATGATAATAGCGACTTTAAGATTAGTTCTCTTAGCCAATTGTGGAATCAGCCAAGCACGAGTAACCAATTCTTCTGCCGTTCCTTGTAAAATCCAAAAAGGTATTGTAAATAAAGTAAAAGCTAGCGAATAAGTATCCAAGTGAATGGAGTCAAATTGATACTGCCCCAACACTACTAGTCCAGCCAAAGCAAGTATAAAGAGGGATAGACCAAGACCGTATCCTTTAAATAAGGCACTTAAAAAATTTTCTTTATAGAATCCCAAGGTTCGAATAGGTCTTTTCTCTACTTTTCTAGTCCATCTAAACACAGTTAAGATGATAAAACCAAAGGACAGTAATTCAAATATTAAATGAATATCACTTGTTTTATCAGAGATACTTTGAAATATAGATTGAAGGAGATCTGCAATTCTTTGACCACCTACACCAAGACTGCTAAATAGCCCGATCAATGCTAAAAAACTAAGACCAAAAAATAGAGAAGATATGAATTCAGATACATAGACGAAAAATAGAGCTAACAAGGGGCTTGTGTAAATGTTTAAACTCATTTTAGAAGTTTCAAAGTCTTTTAAGATTCTTTTATCTTTCATAACTTTATCCTCTTTTACTATATGATATACCTTTATTATAGCACTTCTGTTGTGTGATTCAAGACAAAACCAGAATTATACATGTTATATCTTCTGACATAAAACCCCTAGATTTGCCTTTTTTTACTTTTTCTGATATAATGGGAAAATATTCGGAAAAGGAGACTAAAAATGAAGAAAAAATTTCTAGCATTTTTGCTAATTTTATTCCCAATTTTCTCATTAGGTATTGCCAAAGCTGAGACGATTAAGATTGTGTCTGATACCGCCTATGCACCTTTTGAGTTTAAAGATTCAGATCAAACTTATAAAGGAATTGATGTTGACATTATCAACAAAGTCGCTGAGATTAAAGGATGGAACATTCAGATGTCTTATCCCGGATTTGACGCAGCGGTCAATGCGGTTCAAGCTGGTCAAGCTGACGCTATCATGGCAGGAATGACAAAAACTAAAGAACGTGAAAAAGTCTTCACCATGTCTGATACTTACTATGATACAAAAGTTGTCATTGCGACTACAAAGGCACACAAGATTAGCAAGTACGACCAATTAACTGGCAAAACCGTTGGTGTTAAAAACGGAACTGCTGCTCAACGTTTTCTTGAAACAATCAAAGATAAATACGGCTTTACTATTAAAACATTTGACACTAGTGATTTGATGAACAACAGCTTGAGTGCTGGTGCCATCGATGCCATGATGGATGACAAACCTGTTATCGAATATGCCATTAACCAAGGTCAAGACCTTCATATTGAAATGGATGGGGAAGCTGTAGGGAGTTTTGCTTTCGGTGTGAAAAAAGGAAGCAAATACGAGCACCTAGTTACTGAATTTAACCAAGCCTTGGCTGAAATGAAAAAAGATGGTAGTCTTGATAAAATCATCAAGAAATGGACTGCTTCATCATCTTCAGCAGTGCCAACCACAACTACTCTAGCAGGCTTAAAAGCTATTCCTGTTAAAGCTAAATATATCATTGCCAGCGATTCTTCTTTTGCACCTTTTGTTTTCCAAAACTCAAGTAACCAATTTACTGGTATTGATATGGAATTGATTAAGGCAATCGCTAAAGACCAAGGTTTTGAAATTGAAATCACCAACCCTGGTTTCGATGCTGCTATCAGTGCTGTCCAAGCTGGTCAAGCAGATGGTATCATTGCTGGTATGTCTGTCACAGATGCTCGTAAGGCAACTTTTGACTTCTCAGAATCATACTACACTGCCAATACTATCCTTGGTGTCAAAGAATCAAGTACCATTGCTTCTTATGAAGATTTGAAAGGGAAGACAGTCGGTGTTAAAAACGGAACTGCTTCTCAAACCTTCCTAACAGAAAATCAAAGCAAATACGGTTATCAAATTAAAACCTTCGCTGATGGTTCTTCAATGTATGACAGTTTAAACACTGGTGCCATTGATGCTGTTATGGATGATGAACCTGTTCTCAAATATTCTATCAGCCAAGGACAAAAATTGAAAACACCAATCGCTGGAACTCCAATCGGAGAAACAGCCTTTGCCGTTAAAAAAGGCACAAATCCAGAATTGATTGAAATGTTCAACAATGGACTTGCAAACCTTAAAGCAAACGGTGAATTCCAAAAGATTCTTGACAAATACCTAGCTAGCGAATCTTCAACTACTTCAACAAGCACTGTTGATGAAACCACAATCTGGGGCTTGCTTCAAAACAACTACAAACAACTCCTTAGCGGGCTTGGTATCACTCTTGCTCTAGCTCTTATCTCATTTGCTATTGCTATTGTTATCGGGATTATCTTTGGTATGTTTAGTGTCAGCCCGTATAAATCTCTTCGTGTGATTTCTGAGATTTTCGTTGACGTTATTCGAGGTATTCCATTGATGATTCTTGCAGCCTTCATCTTCTGGGGAATTCCAAACTTCATCGAGTCGATCACAGGTCAACAAAGTCCAATTAACGACTTTGTAGCTGGTACTATTGCCCTATCTCTCAATGCAGCCGCTTATATCGCTGAAATCGTTCGTGGTGGTATTCAAGCCGTTCCAGTTGGACAAATGGAAGCCAGCCGAAGCTTGGGTATCTCTTATGGAAAAACCATGCGTAAGATTATCTTGCCACAAGCAACTAAATTGATGTTGCCAAACTTTGTTAACCAATTCGTTATCGCTCTTAAAGATACAACCATCGTATCTGCTATCGGTTTGGTTGAACTCTTCCAAACTGGTAAGATTATCATCGCCCGTAACTACCAAAGTTTCAAGATGTATGCAATCCTTGCTATCTTCTATCTTGTAATTATCACACTTTTGACTAGACTAGCGAAACGCTTAGAAAAGAGGATTCGTTAATGGCAAAATTAAAAATTGATGTAAATGATTTACACAAGCACTATGGAAAAAATGAAGTTTTAAAAGGAATTACGACTAAGTTCTATGAAGGAGATGTTGTTTGTATCATCGGTCCTTCGGGTTCTGGTAAGTCAACTTTCCTCCGTAGCCTTAATCTTCTTGAAGAAGTTACGAGCGGTCACATCACTGTGAACGGCTATGACTTAACTGAAAAAACAACCAATGTTGACCACGTCCGTGAAAATATCGGAATGGTGTTCCAACACTTCAACCTCTTCCCACATATGTCTGTATTGGACAACATTACTTTTGCTCCTACTGAGCACAAGTTAATGACTAAGGAAGAAGCTGAGAAATTGGGAATGGAGTTGCTTGAAAAGGTTGGACTAGCAGATAAAGCTAATGCCAACCCAGATAGCCTATCAGGTGGTCAAAAACAACGTGTAGCCATCGCTCGTGGACTAGCAATGAACCCAGACATCATGCTCTTTGATGAACCAACTTCTGCCCTTGATCCTGAAATGGTTGGAGACGTACTAAACGTTATGAAGGAATTAGCTGAGCAAGGTATGACCATGATTATCGTAACCCATGAGATGGGATTTGCCCGTCAGGTTGCCAACCGCGTTATCTTTACTGCAGACGGTGAATTCCTAGAAGACGGAACACCAGATCAAATCTTTGACACCCCTCAACACCCTCGTCTGAAAGAGTTCTTGGACAAGGTCTTAAACGTCTAAACGCAAACTGTAAGGATTTCCTTGCAGTTTTTTTCTACCTCGTATTGGAATTTTTGATTTTTCGGAAAATTATGTTAGAATTAAGTTTATGAAATGAGGTTTCCTCATACCTAGCAAGACTAGGAATAAAAATAGAAATTAGGTAGCTAGATGTCATCTAAGGTTATTGTTACAATTTTCGGTGCGAGTGGAGACCTGGCTAAACGCAAGCTCTACCCTTCCCTATTTAGACTATATAAATCCGGCAATCTTTCCAAACATTTTGCCGTTATTGGAACTGCCCGTCGTCCTTGGAGCAAGGAATATTTTGAATCTGTTGTCGTCGAATCGATCCTTGATTTGGCAGATAGTACCGAACAGGCTCAAGAGTTCGCTAGCCACTTCTACTATCAAAGTCATGATGTCAATGATACAGAACACTATATTGCTCTACGTCAATTGCAGGCTGAACTAAATGACAAGTACCAAGCTGAACACAACAAGCTCTTCTTCTTATCTATGGCGCCTCAATTCTTTGGAACCATTGCCAAACACCTTAAGTCTGAAAATATCGTAGATGGAAAAGGTTTTGAACGTTTAATCGTTGAAAAACCATTTGGTACAGATTACGCAACTGCAAGCAAGTTAAATGACGAGCTCCTAGCAACATTTGACGAAGAACAAATTTTCCGTATCGACCATTATCTTGGTAAGGAAATGATCCAAAGTATCTTTGCAGTTCGCTTTGCCAACCTGATTTTTGAAAACGTTTGGAACAAGGACTTTATCGACAATGTTCAAATTACCTTTGCTGAGCGCTTAGGTGTGGAAGAACGTGGTGGCTATTATGACCAATCTGGTGCCCTCCGCGACATGGTACAGAACCATACTTTGCAACTTCTTTCTCTCCTTGCTATGGACAAACCAGCCAGCTTCACAAAAGATGAGATCCGTGCTGAAAAGATTAAGGTCTTTAAAAACCTCTATCATCCAACAGATGAAGAACTTAAAGAACACTTTATCCGTGGTCAATACCGTTCTGGTAAGATTGATGGCATGAAATACATCTCTTACCGTAGCGAGCCAAATGTAAATCCAGAATCAACAACTGAAACCTTTGCATCTGGTGCCTTCTTTGTAAATAGCGATCGCTTCCGTGGTGTTCCTTTCTTCTTCCGTACTGGTAAACGTCTGACTGAAAAAGGAACTCATGTCAACATCGTCTTTAAACAAATGGATTCTATCTTTGGAGAACCTCTTGCTCCAAACATTTTGACCATCTATATCCAACCAACAGAAGGCTTCTCTCTTAGTCTAAATGGTAAGCAGGTAGGAGAAGAATTCAACTTGGCTCCTAACTCACTTGATTACCGTACAGATGCGACCGCAACTGGTGCCTCTCCAGAACCATACGAGAAATTGATTTATGATGTCCTAAATAATAACTCAACTAACTTTAGCCACTGGGATGAAGTTGGTGCGTCATGGAAATTGATTGATCGTATCGAAGAGCTCTGGGCTGAAAATGGTGCCCCACTTCATGACTATAAAGCTGGAAGCATGGGACCTCAAGCTAGCTTTGACTTACTTGAAAAATTCGGTGCCAAATGGACTTGGCAGCCAGATATCGCCTATCGTCAAGATGGTCGTTTAGAATAAAAAAATTTCCTGCAAGTTTGTACCTTGCAGGATTTTTGCTTCTGATTAGATTAAACCTTCCAAGAGACCCTTCATAAAGTTTTCTGAGTTAAACTCTCCAATATCATCGATTTTTTCACCAAAACCAATCAATTTTACAGGAATATTGAGTTCTTCACGGATGGCTAGAACAACACCACCTCGAGCAGTTCCATCAATCTTAGTCAAGACAATTCCTGTCAAAGGGGTAATTTTTGAAAATTCTTTGGCCTGTACCAAGGCATTTTGACCTGTTGATGCATCAAGTGCCAAGAAGGTTTCATGCGGAGCTTCGGGCACAACACGTTTGATAATACGACCAATCTTTTCTAGCTCAGCCATGAGGTTGTCCTTGTTTTGCAGACGACCAGCGGTATCAATCATGAGAATATCAATACCTTCAGCCACGGCACGTTCCATGCCATCAAAGACTACACTGGCTGGATCAGCTTTTTCAGGTCCAGTCACAACAGGAACGTCCACACGACGGCCCCATTCGGCAAGCTGGGCTACTGCCCCTGCACGGAAGGTATCTGCTGCAACCAACATGACCTTCTTACCAGCTTGTTTGTAGCGGTGGGCTAGTTTCCCGATAGAAGTTGTTTTCCCAACACCATTCACACCGACGAAGAGCATGACTGTCAATCCATCTTGGAAGTAGATTCTTTCATCGTAGTTGCCATCCTTTTCATAAAGCTCAACCAATTTTTCAATGATGACACGGCGCAGTGCATCAGGTTTCTTGGCGTTTTCAAGCTTGGCTTCGTAGCGTAACTCCTCTGTTAAGTTAGAAGCAACCTGGACACCAACGTCACTCATGATGAGCAGTTCTTCCAGTTCCTCGAAAAATTCTTCGTCAACAGAGCGGAAGTTGGCAAGGAAGGCATTCAAACGAGCACCGAAGCCTGTACGAGTCTTCTTGAGACTGCGGTCATATTTTTCCTGAACAGTTTCTTCTGCTTGAGGCGTTTGTGCTTCAAGCACTTCAGAATTATTTTCTTCTACAGTCTCTAGAAACTCAGTATTCCCTTCTTCTGAGTGTGGAAATTCTGCGACTTCTTTTTGAGAAACTTCTACAACTGGCTCTAAATCCAGACTTTCTTCAACTGTGTCTTGGATTTCCTCTTCTTGGAACACAGCTTGTTCAACAATTTCCACCTCTGCTTCTTCCTGAGAAACTTCCTCAGCTTCTGTTAAGACAGGCTCAACATCTTCAGACAAATCAAGATTTTCCAGAGCTTCTTTTACAACTTCTTCGATTTTAGGTTCTTCTTTTTTTCCGAATAGACGGTCAAATAATCCCATATCTTAGTTCTCCTTTAGCACATATTCTTCGATAGCCCAGGCGACAGCTTCCTCATCGTTGGTCATCGGCGTTACTACATTTGCGGCTGCCTTTACTTCAGGAACAGCGTTTTGCATGGCAACACCGAGTCCCGCCCACTCAATCATAGAGAGGTCATTGGCCTCGTCACCACAGGCCATGACTTGGCTTTGGTCAATTCCAAGATGGCTGATTAGTTTTGCCAAACCTGTTGCTTTATGAACATTCTTTGGTGACCACTCTAGCAACATTTCACGTGATTTAAAGATTTCATATTGGTCAAACAATTCTGGAGAAATCTTCTGAATAGCTGCATCCAAGGGTTCTTGAGCAAAGGCAGTCACACACTTATTGTAAGTCATCTGACTAGACAAGTCTTCAAAGTCCACTGGAATAAAGGTCAATGCTGGATTGAATTTGGCATAAAGACTTTCTTGGTCCGATTGGATTTGATAAACAGTTCCTTCTGAGATAGCATCAAGAGGCAGTGATAATTTCTCTGTCTCCTCATACAAGCGTGCCACATCATCATATGAAAAGACTGTTTTATCAAGGATTTCACCTGTATTCTTCTGAACCAAACCACCATTAAAAGTAATCGTATACTCATCTTCCTGACCGTCAGTCCCTAGCTCATGGAGAAAGAAATCCATAGCTTTTAAGGGACGACCAGTTGTTAATACGACCTTGATACCACGATCACGCGCAGCTTTTAAGGTTGCCTTGGTGCGATCCGTCAACCTTTTATCAGTAGTCAGCAAGGTCCCATCCAAGTCCAATGCAATCAATTTTATATCTGCCATTATAAGCCCTCCATATAAGCTATAACCGACTGGTCCTTATGGTGACCAATCACAGTCTCTGCTAATTCTAAAATCTCTGGTCGTGCATTTTCAGGAGCAACAGGATGTCCCACAACCTGCAACATATGCAAGTCATTTAGATTGTCTCCAAAAGCCATAACCTGATCCATTGTGATACCAAGTTTTTTAGCTAATTCAACAATAGCCACACCCTTATCAACATAGTCCAGAACAATATCAATGGATTCAAAGCCAGTTGTCATGGCCTTAACACCAGGAACATGTTCGTTTACCCAAGCTTCCCCAGCTTCAAGAGTTTCTTCTGTGAAGTTGGTTGTAAATTTGAAAATGTCATCTGTGATATCTTCCAAACTCGCTACTTTTTGGATATTTTCATTATAGTGCTGACTCACTTTCAAATAGGTCTCATCAACCGTATCTAGCACATAAGAACCCTTCTTGCCCGTCAAGAGCAGTTTATTGATATCTACATAAGGTGACGTTTTCAGCTTTTCAAAAGTTGCCAGATAAAAGTCACGAGACATAGTCGCTTCATACAAGTCCTGACCTTGATACTCTACCAAACTACCATTTTCCGCGATAAAAATAATATCATCACGAACATCAGCAAATAATTTTTCCAGAGATAGAAATCCGCGCCCTGAAGCCACCGCAAAGTAGATCCCTTTTTCCTTGTAGGAAACCAAGAGAGACTTGAGGCGGTCCATATCAAAGCGTCCATTCCCATCTAGGAAGGTTCCGTCCATATCCGTTGCTACTAGTTTAATTGTCATCCTTCAATACTTTCTAAATCTTTTAACTTAACTGAAACAATTTTTGAAACACCTGATTCTTGCATGGTCACTCCATAGATAGAATCAGCCGCTGCCATGGTTCCCTTACGGTGGGTTACGACGATAAACTGGCTGTCCTTGTCAAATCGATTGAGGTAATCCCCAAAACGTTTTACATTGGCTTCATCCAGCGCAGCTTCCACCTCATCCAAGATGACAAATGGGATAGTCTTAACTCGAATGATAGAGAAAAGCAAAGCTAGAGCCGATAAGGCTTTTTCACCACCACTCATGAGGTTAAGAGACTGGATTTTCTTACCTGGAGGTTGAACAGAAATCTCAACTCCAGATGTTAAAAGGTCGCCCTCAGTCAATATCAAGTCTGCCTGACCTCCGCCAAACATCTGTTTGAAGGTCACTTTAAAGGACTCACGAATAGCTTCAAAGGTTGATTTAAAGCGTTCCTTGACCTCATCATTCATCACAGTAATAGTCTCAAGAAGCAGGTTTTTCGCCGACAAAATGTCATCACGCTGGCTATTTAGGAAATCAAGACGGTTGTGAACTTCTTCGTACTGGTCAATAGCTTCTATATTGACAGGACCCAGTGAGCGAATAGCCTTCTCTAAATCCTGCACCTCTTGCTCTGCCAGATTGAGATTTTCCAATTCATGTGCCTTTTCTAGTGCTTCAGTATAGCTAATCTGATACTGGTCTGTTAATTGGCTTTGTAAATGGCGTAAGCGCTCGCTGACCTTTTCTTTCTTAGCTTCAGCACGTGTTTGCTTGCGAATCCACTCTTCATTCTGTTGGCGAGCCTGGTCCAAATGACTAGCAATATCATCCAGTTGCCCTTCAATATTATCCAACTCAAACTGCTTGCGAATCAAACCTTGTTGGAGATTTGTTTTCTGAATTTTAGCTTCTTCGGCCTGCTGACTGAGCAATTCTGTATCAACCTTCTCAAGATTGTCAACCTTTTCTTGAAGAAGGCGCTGGATTTCCTCTTGCTCGATATCTAAATTGTCCAATTCCTTGCCTAAACGTTCAATATCTGCAACTTCGTAACGTTTTTGTCCTTGCAGTTCTGTCTTAAGCAGGCGAGCTTGCGCTAGCTCTTCCTGCAAGTTTTGATAGCGTTCTTGAATGGCATTTTTGTTAGACTTAATCTCTTCAATCTCAGCTTCCATATTTTGCTTGTCACTTGCGATTGTAGCAAGGCGCTCTTGACATTTTTCCTTATCCGCTTGCCAATCTCCGTCAGAAAGACGATCTAATTCCTCTTCTTGAAGTTTCCAAAGAGTTTCTAACTCTTCAACTTGCTGACTGGTTTGCTGATAAGAGAGGGATAAGCCCTGCTCCTGAATACGAGCCTGCTCTCCTAGAGATTTGATTGCTTCTAATCTTTCTGTCAATCTAGTCATCTCATCTTGCAAGGTCTTCAAAGTCGCCTCTTCTGAACGCAAGCTTGCTTCTTCTTCAGCAATTTCTTTTTGTAATTGCTCCAGTTCTGGCTTGATAAAAATACTGTTGTTCTGGCGATTAGCTCCACCTGCATAGGAACCACCTGTGCGCAACTCTGTGCCGTCCACAGTCACCATACGAACCTGATAACGAACCTGGCGAGCTGCTACACGCGCGTGTTCCACGGTATCAAAAATCGCTGTCGTGGCTAGCAAGTTCTTGAAAATGGCTTCTAGTCTCTTATCAAATGACACCAACTCATCTGCCATGCCAAGGAAGCCTGGACTTGCTGCGATAGCATCTTGATTCTGACTAGAAATCGTACGAGCCTTGATAGTCGTCAAAGGAAGAAAGGTAGCACGACCAGCTCTGTTTCGTTTGAGAAAATCAATAGCTTTGGTTGCCGCGTTTTCATCTTCTACGATGATATGCTGACTGCTGGCTCCAAGCGCAATCTCTAGGGCAGTTTGATAATGCACATCAAAGATCAGATGCTCACTGACTGCACCAATAATTCCACCAAGACGATCTTTTTCTTGGAGAACACTCTTAACACCTGCATAAAAGTTGCTATGATTTCTCAGGATATTTTCCAAACTTTGAGCTCTGGCCTGCTTGTTTTTAAGACTGTCCAGACGGTCAAAGAGTTGACTTTGTTGAGCTTGATAGGAAGTTTTCTGTTCCTCTTGCTTCTTGGCAATAGCTTGATAGTCAGCTAATAATCTCTGAACCTGATCCTTGGCAGTTTCAAGCTCTTCTTTTTGCTGACTAGCCTTCTCTTTAGCTGTAGCCAGCTGTTCTTTCAGCTTTTCTAGTTGATCTGCTTGTTTTTGAGAAAGCTGACGACTATTTTCCAACTCGTTTTCGATGCGGGTCAGTTGGTTTGAGACATCGGCTTCTTCCTGTAAAAGCGCCACAAATCGTTCACGTAGAAGCTCAATCATCTGATCAGGATCATCTGAAAAAGCTAGCAATTCAGCTTCTAAACGATTGAGTTTTTGATTATTTTGGACTAGATTTTCTTCTAAGAGAGCTAAAGATCTTTCTTTATCAGATTTTTCTTGGCTGAGTGAATTTTTCTTATCCTCCAAAGTAGCCAAACGAGCTTGTGCTTCCTGTTGATTCAGGGCTACTTGCTCAGATTCTAATTTCGATAGGGCTAATTTTCTCTCTAAATCACTAATCAGACTGGTCAAATCCATCAAACTGCCTTGATCTTTGGCCATTTCAGCCTGTAAATCTTGGCGTTGCTTTTTAAGAGTTTGATTTTCTTCTTCTAATTTTTCACGCTTTTGGTAGTAGCTCGTCAAGAGTTCCTGAACCTGTGCTAACTCTTCTTCTGTCGACTCTAGTTCAGCCTTATTTTCCTTGATTTGAGCAACCAGCACGTCTAAATAAATGGCCTTGCGTTGACCTTCCAAATCTAAAAACTTACGAGCATTTTCAGCTTGCTTCTCAAGAGGCTTGATTTGATTATCCAACTCGTAGATAATGTCTTCAAGACGATCCAGATTATCCTGAGTTTGTTGCAATTTGCTCTCAGTCTCTTTTCTACGAGTCTTGTATTTCAAAACTCCAGCAGCTTCTTCAAAAATAGCTCTGCGTTCTTCAGGCTTGGAGTTGAAAATCTCCTCAACCTTCCCTTGGGAAATGATAGAGAAGGAATCTCGTCCCAAACCTGTATCCAAGAAAAGATCATGAATATCACGCAGACGAACTTTCTTGCCGTCAATCTTGTATTCGCTATCTCCACTACGATAGATATGGCGTTCTACCCTGATTTCTTGTCCTGCATCCTTGATAAATCCGTCATGATTATCCAGAGTCACAACTACAGAAGCATAATTGAGCGGTTTCCGACTTTCAGTTCCAGCAAAGATGACATCCGGCATCTTGCCGCCACGGAGACTCTTAACACTTGACTCCCCCAAGGCCCAACGCAGACTTTCTGTAATATTGGACTTTCCAGATCCATTGGGTCCAACAACTGCCGTCACACCTTGGTCAAAGACAACCTTGGTCTTATCAGCAAAAGACTTGAATCCCTGAATTTCGATTTCCTTTAAATACATGAATCCAGCCCTTTCTCAACGGCATTTTTGGCAGCTTCCTGCTCTGCTAATTTTTTCGAACGACCTTGACCTTGACCAATGCTCTTGCCTTCAACAAGAACTTCTACATCAAAGACCTTATCATGGGCAGGTCCCGTTTCAGAAATCACCTGATAACGAATAGCCACATCGCCATTGACCTGAAGTAACTCTTGGAGATGGGTTTTGTAGTCTGTAATCATCTCAAACTCGCCTGCTTCGACCTTAGGAATCATGACTTGATAGATGAATTCCTTAACCTTGGCCACATCCTTGTCCAAAAGAAGGGCACCAAGAAAGGCTTCAAAGGCATCACCAAGAATGGTATCACGATTGCGACCACCAGATTTTTCTTCCCCTTTACCCAACTTGATAAATTGATCAAACTGGCAATCACGCGCAAAACCAGCCAAACTCTCCTCACGGACAATCATGGCACGGAGTTTAGACAAGTCACCCTCAGGCTTTTTAGGATATTTTTTATACAGATATTCTGAAATCAATAACTGTAGAACAGCGTCTCCTAAAAATTCCAAGCGTTCATTGTGTGAAATTTTTAAGAGGCGGTGCTCATTGGCATAACTTGTATGAGTAAAGGCAGTTTCCAATAAATTTCTGTCTGCAAATTCGATTGCAAAATAGTTCTTTAGTACAGTTTGTAATTCTTTCATACCAACCTCTTTCTAACTGATAACAGTCCTTTTTATTATATCAAAAAAAGCCCCCTGAGTCACTCTAAAACGGGACTGGAAAGCATTTGGGCATTCTTTAAAATAAGATTTTCAGTTTTATACTCAATGAAAATCAAAGAGCAAACTAGGAAACTAGCCGCAGGCTGTACTTGAGTACGACAAGGCGACGTTGACGTGGTTTGAAGAGATTTTCGAAGAGTATTAGGGGCAAATTTGAGGCAGGATAAACAAAAAGCCCTACTAAAGGCTTTCTTAGGATGTTTACATCCACCCTGAGGGAATCGAACCCCCATCTCAAGAACCGGAATCTTACGTGATATCCATTACACTAAGGGTGGAAACTTGTTTTATTATAACAGAAATTTGCTCTAATAACAAGTTTTTTTCTAGCCGGATAGCCCGTCTTAGTGGGAAGCATCCCCATTCCAGATGGAGTTTTTCACGATAACATAATCAACGTGTTTAAGGTCAGCAACCTGACGTCCACCTGCATATGAAATAGCACTTTGAAGGTCTTGTTCCATCTCAGTTAAAGTGTCTTGCAGATGACCTTTGGCAGGAAGCAAGATGCGTTTGCCTTCCACATTTTTGTAAGCACCTTTTTGATATTGTGAGGCTGAACCATAATATTCTTTGAACTGTTCACCATCGACTTCAATCGTTTTCCCTGGACTTTCAATATGTCCTGCAAAGAGGGAACCAATCATAACCATGCTGGCACCGAATCGGATAGACTTGGCAATATCGCCGTGAGTACGAATTCCGCCATCAGCAATAATCGGTTTACGTGCAGCCTTAGCACACCAGCGTAGAGCAGCCAACTGCCAACCACCTGTACCAAAACCAGTCTTAACCTTGGTGATACAAACCTTACCAGGACCAATTCCGACCTTAGTAGCATCCGCACCAGCATTTTCCAATTCACGCACAGCTTCTGGTGTTCCCACATTCCCAGCAATAACAAAAGTATCTGGCAATTCTTTCTTGATGTGTTGAATCATAGAAATCACGCTATCCGCATGACCATGGGCAATATCAATCGTGATGTACTCAGGAGCATCAGCCTTGAGCTGTCTGACAAAATCATACTCATAATCCTTAACACCGACAGAGATAGAAGCAATGAGCCCTTGCTCATGCATGCGCTTAATAAAAGGAATACGTCCTGCCTCATCAAAACGGTGCATAATGTAGAAGTACCCACCTTTAGCCAATTGCTCTGCTACACTTTCATCCAAAATCGTCTGCATATTAGCTGGCACAACAGGTAGTTTAAAGGTGTGATTTCCTAAAGTGACACTTGTATCCGCTTCTGCTCGGCTTTTAATCACACATTTATTTGGAATCAATTGAATATCTTCGTAATCAAAAATTGGAAATTCATTTAACATATCGATGTCTCGTTTCTTTTGTAATGACCTACCTATGCTCTCGCATCACTACGCCTTTTCCGACGTTTCCTTAATTAATTATAAACCAAAGTACAGTTTTTGTCAAATATTTTTATAAATAAAAACATATCGTTCGGGTTTTAGTTATGTTAAAAATAAAAGAAAGAGGGGAAATTATTTTCTCCCCACTTTTTTAGTAATATTACTTTTAAAAGTTTCTTCGGAGTTTTCCATCATTTCACAAAATTCACTATAGGATGAAGACTTCTGAGGAATTTGGATAGACCATTTCTTCAACAAAGCTCCATAACCTGCTAGCTTTCCTATCTCATTATCAACAACCTTGTCCTCGCTCGGAAAAACAAGACCAGCCTTCTCAGCTTTTAAAATATAAGAATAGGAAATCAGTTGGAACAAGTCCTCACGGTTTATTCCTTTTTCAGTCAATTCCAGTTTTTTATACTTAGCATCTAAAACGATTTTTAACTCTTGATGATAAAAATCTGGATAAACTTTTCGTTCTCGACTAGAAAATACTGAAATTCCGTCCGTCTTATCTTTATTTCGTGGATGGATGAAATCTTTTGGCAACAAAGTATGAACATACTCTTCCCAAAGCCAGGCAACATCAAAAAGAATACCATGAATTTTTTGATCTTGATACCCCAAACCGTGCTTTTCTTGGTTTAGGATCATCAGACAAAGTTCTTGTAACTTTCTGTACTCGTGAAAGTATGCATGACGTATAGGTTTAGATTGATTTACCCGAATAATCTTAGCACGATCAGCTAGTTTATAAGAAGGCGTTACACGCACGATTTCAGCTACGTTTTCACGACTAGTTGAGAGATTATCTAGTACCCCTTGACCAATGCTTTTCTGGTTCTTAATGTATTCAATAGTGTGACGGACCAACTGCATGAGGGGATTATCATAGGTGAACTCTCTCGTTGTGTAGGCAATATTTCCCGTGAAAGGAAGGTTTTTCTTGAGATGCTTTCTTACATCAATCACTCCCTTAACATTACTGTCGTTATGAGAAAATCGATGGTATTCCTTATAAAGACCTTTTCGAATAGCAGCTTGTAGATACTTGGGGAAGAGATACATCAAAAGTTGATAGAGCTTATCTTCACGTGACAAAGCTACATCTAAACTAGTGAGATTGATATGAAGAACCTTTTGTAAAAGATAATGCAAAAAATGGTCATTACCTTTAATCGAAAAACGAGAGGAGATTGTTAATCTCTCCTGACCATAGCCCAGAAAACCAATCACATTTCCTGTCTTGATTTCCTGATTGACCGTTTCCAAAATCTTTTGTTTCTTATCCAAATCTGGAGAATATTGTAGGTCATTTGGAAAAATAAAGATATTGTCCTCTTTAGAAAGGTTATCCAGTGTTCTATCAAGAAGTGCTTGACTTAGTTTGGGATATTCTGCGACAAAGTCTTCTTTAGCAATTTCATGATGATTATCAGTTATCCTCATCTTTATTTTCATCGTTTTCTTCGTCACCTGTATGTTTCTGAATAGTTTGCTCATTTTCTTTTAAATCAAACGCTTTTTTCAATATTTTTAGTTTTTCAACTTCCTCATAGGAACCACGTAGATAATCTTCCAAAAGTGGTTTGAGATAATCAGACCAGAGTAATTCATAGTCAAAGTCTACATCCTGCAACTTAAGGAAATAACTTGGTCCGATATGATAATGACTATTTAATTCCTGAACGTTTTCGATAGCAACATTCAAGTTTCTTAAACGTTTTTTCGCTTCTTCAGCTTTATCACCAAGAGCAGTATCGAGCATACCTAATTGGCTTTCAGCAGTAACTTCAATAAAACGGAAACGACGACGCATAGCAAAATCAAAGGTGTCCACTGAACGGTCAATATCATTCATGGTTCCGATGATGTAGACATTCTCAGGGATATAAAATTTCTCATCAGTCTCATGTAAATTAGCATACTGAGTAGAAACACTCCCCTTTTCACCACGATAACCAGGGTCGATAGAGAAAAAGAGTTCCCCAAAAATCTTAGAAATCTCCCCACGGTTAATTTCATCGATGATGAAGACGAATTTTTTGTCAGTGTCAACCTCTGTTGGAGAAACATAATCACATAAGCCATAACTTTCTTTCATGTGATCTAAAACGATTTTTTGATAAGTTTCGTACTTTAACTTAGTCTCCTCACCCTTGTACAAAAGATACACTTTTTCTTTGGTAGCAACAGGAGAATCAAACTTCACATTCCCTTGACTATTTAAACTGGCTGGAACCGAACTACGAGGGAAGAAGTATTGTCCTTGCTTTTCATTGATAGCATCCGTTAGCTTAGCCCACGTTTCTTCAAAATTATCTTGACCTCCAATCTTCTTAGAATCTATAGCATTCTGACAAAACTTCTTAAAAATACCTTCTTTTAATTTAAAAAATATACTGCCATCCTCATTTGAATCCGGTCTTAAACCCTCAACAAAATCCGTATAATCATAAGATGGATGAAACTGTACAAAGCCGATTTGATCTTCGTTGCCTTCCGTTAACTCTTTAGCAATTTCTTTAGCAAGATAAGTTTTTCCCGTACCTGGTGCACCTCGAAGGATGAGGTTTTTGGATTTTTTTAATATACCACTATAATCAAATAAAAAATCATTCCTTAACATAGTTTCGCTTTCTAATTTTTTATACTTTTTCCAATTAGGATGATTCAAAAAATAGTCATAGTCTTGAATTATAATTTCATCACTTGCAGCAAATTTTATTAACTGGTTAGTCTCTTTAGTTCGATACTTAATATCTGATGGAAACCATATTGTTTCTTGCCCCGTAAAGAAAAACCACTCCCTCTCTATATACTCTTTATTCCAATCAACAATAATGGTATGCCCATCATCTAAAATCTCTTTAACAGTCGCCATTCCACGAATTTTCATCACAGAAACCTTTAAATCATCTTTCTTTACACAAGGTAAATTCTTCTTTTTGACATATGTGGATTTAGCAAATAAAATGTCACCTGGTTTAATTTTATTAAACAACTTTAACATTTTTTGATACTGTTTATTTTCCTCGTTGTTATGCCATCCTAATTCCCACTTTCCTTCTTTCCTGAAATATTCAAGATAATCATCATCACCAAATCTTGTACCAACAAAAAAGTAATTATTTTGTTTACTGTTCATTTGAATACTCCTTTAATTAACTTTTACAAGTAAGTTCTATTAATATATAGTTCACCTCTAGCATATCATATCTATCAAAAAATGAAAAGAATTTCTAAACAAAAAGCCCAGTGTTAGGAGCTTTAATGTCTCTTAACGCTAGACTTCTTCTCTATCCTAATAATACTCTCCCTGGCGGTAGTCCCATGAGTTAAAGGTATCTGACAGGTGCATCATGATTTTATCAATGTCAAGCCCTTTGCGGATTACAACTGGAGCTGGTGAAGTTGAGCGAGCTCCTCCTTGTTCTGGAATGAGTTTGCCGTCTTTATCGACCATAGAGACCATCACACCTTGCTCGTAGCGTGTTTCAATCGTTTTGTCAGGTTGGATAGATGCCACATAGTCATCTGCTTCAATGACAAGGTCCACTGCTCCTTCGATGCGTTCTCCGATACCTTCTACCTTACCACGGTTTCCTTTTCCAGATGGGTTTGCAGATGAGGCATAGACCATCTTGCCTTCTTCCCAAAGTTTGGCAGCCAATTGTTCACCAGCTTTCCCAAACTTGATAACGAAACAGCTAGTACCACGAACGTCAGTCATCAGTTCTTCACGGCCATCCCCATAAGCTTTCAATTTCTCAAAGGCTTCTGGTTTCCAAGGAAGGATACAACCAAGAAGAATATCTTCATCCCAATGTTTTTGGTAGAAGGCTTCAATTTCTGGATTGAGTTGTGCTAAAGCACGAAGCTCATCCATGCTACCGCAGAGAACAACACCTGGTTTGTTACGATTACGCTCTTTGGCTGCGAACTTGCGTTCAAGACCTGCCTTGTCACTAGTCATAATAATGTAACCAACTTTTGTAGGGCAAACGATACATCCGCCCTCACCTTTTAAAATGTCATAGCCTTCTTGTGAAAGTGTTCCGTTCCATTGAATGTGTTTTGTCATAGTTCTATTTCCTTTTCTATTTTTCTTCTAATCCTGCCAGTAGGCTGGTCGTTGTTTTTCATAAGCAGCAATCAAATCTTCGTACTGCAAGGTAATTCCGATATCATCCAAACCATTTAAGAGCTTGTGTTTCCACTCGCTATCGATTTCGAAAGTGAATTCTCCAACTGGTGAGATGATTTTCTGTTGTTCCAAGTCCACAGTTACCTGGTCACTTGGTTGTAGCTGAGCTAGTTTCTCTCTAACCTCTCTAGGCTGGACAATGGGCAACATGCCATTATTGAGTTCATTATTGTAATGAATATCACCGAAAGATCCTGCAATCACGACTTTAAAACCATAGTCTGCTAGAGCCCAAGCCGCGTGTTCCCTCGAAGAACCTGCCCCAAAGTTATCACCTGAGATGAGGATACTGGCTTTCCGATATTCAGGTCGGTTAAAGACAAAGTCTGGGTCCTCAGTATAGAGATCGTCCAGATAACGCCAAGCATACATGAGGTACTTACCAAAGCCTTTCTTATCTATTAACTTGAGAAACTGCTTAGGTAGGATTTGATCGGTATCGATATTATCATTCATGAGAGGAACGGTCGTTCCCGTATAAACTGTAAATTTCTCCATATCCTCTCCTTACTGGGCTTCTGGCATTTGCCGAACATCTACGAAGCGCCCTGCGATAGCTGCTGCAGCTGCCATGGCTGGACTGCAGAGGTGGGTCTTAGCACCAAATCCCTGTCTGTCTTCAAAGTTGCGGTTGCTGGTTGAGGCACAGTGAACGCCATCTGGAACCTTGTCAGGATTCATCCCCAGACACATGGAGCAACCAGGGTCTCTCCACTCAAAGCCAGCATCTAGAAATACCTTGTCCAAGCCCAACTTCTCAGCAGCTCGTTTGACAGGACGAGAACCTGGGACTACGATAGCCGTTAAGTTGGGAGCAATTTTCTTCCCTTTAACAAATCGCGCAGCCAGTTGCAAGTCGCTGAGACGAGCATTGGTACATGAACCTATAAAGATATAACCTAGTTCAATATCCGCTGGCTTTTGACCTGGTTCCAAATCCATATAATTGTAGGCTCGTTCATCATTCATATCCTTAATTTCTGGGAAACTACTGTCAAAGTCAACGCCCATAGCAGGATTGGTTCCCCAGGTCACCATAGGAGCAAGGTCTGAGACATCCATCTGAATAACCTTATCATAAACGGCATCCTCATCACTGACAATTGTTTTCCAATCCGCCACAGCCTCTTCAAAGTCCTCTGGAACGCATTCTCGTCCCTTGAGATAATCATAGGTAGTTTGATCCGGATTCATGATTCCCATCTTAGAGCCAAACTCGATGGACATATTGCAGATGGTCATTCGCTCTTCCATGCTCAGTGCATCAATAGCCTGACCTCGATATTCCACCACGTAGCCAACACCACAAGCAACGCCGTACTTGGCAATCAGGGCGAGAATGTAATCCTTGGAATAAACTCCTTTTTGAGGAACACCAGTGAATTCTACCAACATTTTCTTTGGTTTAACCTGCCAGAGTGTTTGGGTAGCGAAGACATGCTCAACCTCACTGGTCCCAATCCCAAAGGCGATAGCTCCGAAAGCTCCGTGGGTTGCCGTATGACTGTCTCCACAGACGATGAATTTTCCTGGTTGGGTCCGTCCTGTCTCTGGACCAACCATATGAACGATTCCTTGCTTTTCGGAACCGTGGGCCGCATGTTCAATCCCAAACTCCTCAACATTTTCAGCCAGCTTATCAATTTGAGCCTTAGAAATCACATCTCGAATATCGTAGATATTGACCGTCGGGACATTGTGGTCAAAAGTTCCAAATGTCAAGTCTGGTCGTCTCAATCTGCGACCTGCATCTCGCAAACCTTGAAAGGCTTGAGGACTGGTCACTTCATGAATATAGTGCTGATCCACATACATGAGTTGGGGCTGCCCCTCTTCTCCTGTGATGACATGACGGTCCCATAATTTATCAAAAATCGATTTTCCTGCCATCCATTACCTCCAAATAACATATAAAGCTACTAGTGTAGTCACCATCCCAAGAAACCAAACCGTTTTAAAGTGCCATTTTCGAGTCTTGTGGTGAAAAATGATTCCTGCTAGCCAGGCACCAAAACCACCACAAGCAAAGGCTAAAATGAGTAAGATTTTCTCTGGGATGCGCCAAGCTCTTCTCCTTGCCTTAGATTTGTCAATACCATAAATCAAGAAAACAATGACATTCCAAATCAAAAGGACTAGAGTAATTTTTTCGTCTAACTTCATAACCTTGCAATAATAGCTTCTGTCATTTCCTTAGTCGAAGCCTGTCCACCTATATCTCTTGTTAAAATGCCAGCCGCTAAACTAGCTTCAACAGCACGCTCAATACGCTCTGCATCCTCATAACGACCAAAACTATCTCTCAACATCATGGCCACTGATAAAATCATGGAGATAGGATTAGCAATTCCTTGACCTGCAATATCAGGAGCTGAACCGTGAATGGGCTCATATAGACTTGGTCCATTTTCAGAATGACTGGCTGATGGCATAACCCCAAGTGTGCCAGATAGAACGCTTGATTCATCAGAGAGAATATCTCCGAAAAGATTCTCTGTCACGATAACATCAAACTTGGCAGGATTGGTAATCATAAGCATAGCAGCTGAGTCGACCAATTGGTGTTCCAATGTTACATCTGGAAAATCCTGTGCGACCTCCTCAGCCACTCTACGCCAGAGTTTTGATGTAGCTAATACATTTTGCTTATCGATGCTAGTAACGATTTTTCTGCGATTTCTTGCAATTTCAAAGGCCTTACGAATAATCCGCTCCACTTCCTCATAACTATAGTCGTTGATATCACGCGCTTTTCTTTCTTCAAGGATATGATTCCCAAAGTAAATCCCACCTGTCAACTCACGTACCACGACAAAGTCTACACCAGCAATTCGTTCCGGTTTGAGTGGTGACAAATGCTTAAGACTGTCAAAGATTTTTACAGGGCGAATATTAGCATAGAGATTGAGTTTCTTACGGAGAGCCAGCAAGCCTTGTTCAGGCCGAATCGCTGCCCCATCATACTGAGGACTACCGATAGCCGCTAGGAGAATGGCATCTGCTTCTCTACATGCCTTGAGGGTTTCATCAGGTAAGGGATGCCCTGCTGCATCAATACCTGCACCTCCGAAGGGTCGTCTGTCAACCTCATAGTCAAAATCTGTTTTTTCAGCTAGAGCCTCCAGAACTTCTAAACCAGCCTCCATGATTTCTGGGCCAATTCCGTCCCCTGCTAGAGCTACTATTTTCTTTGTCATAGCATTCTCCTTTACACACTCGGCATGTCGCGATAAGAAACACTGCGTCCCATCTCACCAGCATTCTCTTTTTGAACAAAGGTATTAGCGTTTATATAGGCAATAGCTGAAGCCTTCAACACATCGAAATCAAGCCCTGCTGCATTAAAGATAGTTTCTGTATCTCTGTTTTCAACAGTTACCAAGACCCTAGCTTGGGCATCAATTCCATCTGTCACCGCATCAATGGTATAGGACACCAAGCGAACAGATTGATTGAAGAACTTGTCAATAGCGTTGAAAATAGCCTCAACAGAACCTTGTCCTGTTGCATTAAATTCAACTTTCTCACCATCCATATTAGCCAGGCTTACGAGCGCTTCGATGTCATTATTCGCATGGGTTTGCAGTTGTAAATCATCAAAGTGGAATCCTTCTGGATTTTCAACCATGGTTCCAGCTACCAGAGCACGAATATCTGCATCAGTGATTTCTTGTTTCTTGTCGGCCAGTGCCTTGAACTTAGCGAAGAGTGGTTTGATGTCCTCTTCTGTAAAGTCTAGGGCCAATTCTCTTAGTTTCTCGACAAAGGCATGGCGACCTGACAATTTTCCAAGCGGAAGACTATTACTCTTAACACCAACCAATTCAGGGGTGATAATCTCATAAGTAAGAGGATTTTTAAGAACTCCATCTTGGTGAATACCAGATTCGTGAGAGAAGGCATTGCCACCAACCACAGCCTTGTTTTTAGGAACTGGAATACCTGAGAAGCGAGAAATCATTTCTGACGTATTGATGGTCTCATTTAGGACAATACTGGTTTCTGCTTGGTAGTAATCTTGGCGAATATTGAGAGCAACTGCTATTTCTTCCAAAGCAGCATTTCCAGCTCTCTCACCAATACCGTTGATAGTTCCTTCAACACGTCCTGCACCATTCTTAACAGCAGCAAGGCTATTAGCTACTGCCATTCCGAGGTCATCGTGGCAGTGAGGCGAATAGATAATCTGACGATCTGTCTTGACATTCTCAATCAAGTGTTTGAAGATAGCTCCGTACTCTTCTGGAGTGGTGAATCCAACCGTATCAGGGATATTGATATAAGATGCACCTGCGTCTACCGCTGTTTGAACGACTTGTAGGAGAAAGTCCAACTCCGTTCTAGTCGCATCCTCAGGAGAGAATTCGACCACTTCAAACTTAGAACGTGCATAAGAAACATGTTCCTTAATAGCTTCCAAAATCTCTTCCTTGCTCTTATTTAGCTTATACTTTCGGTGAATGGGACTGGTAGCGATAAAGACGTGAACCTGTGGATACTTGGCGTCCTTGAGTGCCTCGTAACAAGCATCAATATCAGACTTGACAGAGCGAGCCAAACCAGTCACTGCTGTTTTCTTCAAGACCTTAGCAATCTCCTGCACTGCTGTGAATGAATCAGGACTCGCCGCCGGAAAACCAGCTTCAATGGCTGAAATACCCCATTTCTCCAGCTGTCTTGCTATGGCAATTTTTTCTTTGATTGAAAAGTTAACACCGGGTGTCTGCTCTCCATCCCGAAGGCTGGTATCTAGAAATTCAACTGTTCTCATAAGATTTCCCCTTTTCCAAATGTGATTTTAAAAAAACATCTCGCTCAGAAACCCAAGCGAGATGTTGATTTACTCCCGCTTGGTAAGCCAAACAGGACTAATGCTTTTTGCACTAGCCCGAGTACCTCAACAACAAAGCAAATTGATTAAACTTAGCTGTTTTCATGCTTGACTTTCTCCTTCGTTTGATATCTTGTTTAGTATTTTAGCATAGGCAAAAGCTCTTGTCAAGAAAAAATCAAATATTTTCTGAAAATTTCTTCAGTAGAGAATATTTAGCTAATTGAAAGTTCTTGAAAATCCTTGAAATATTTCATTTTTTAGAAGTTAAGTTCCAACTTTTTTCTATCAATTCCAGTACCATTTCATCTGACAAAGTATCATCAAAAGCCACACTAATCCAGTAGCGTTTATTCATATGAAAGGCTGGATAAATGCCCTTTTGTAAAAGCAGGTCCACTACTTGATCATGTTTGAGGTTGACTGCTTCGACTAGACCTTCTCTCCCCTTATCTAGCCTATCCCAAGAGATTTTCATCAAAACAGCATACCATTTTTTATTGCCTTCATGTCTTAACACTGCCGTATCAGGTGATTTTTCCCACAGATACTCCAACTGATTACCATACTTTTCCTGAATCTGAGCCATGATACGCTTAGTCTGAGGACAGATAAAATCCTGTACCTCAAAACAAGCCTTCCGAATCTGGTAGAGAATCTCCAGACAAGCCTCACGGACACTTCCTACAAAACTTCCCCTCATACTTTCCATATGAACTTGAGGATAGAGGTCACCGGTTTCCTGGTCAAAGACCTGAAAGTTCACATTATCAGCAGTAATGGACACAGTCATGACAAAGTCACCCTGCAAAATCTGGCAACTATAGGTCCAGACTCCACTATTTTCTACAAAACCAAAAGCATGAGCCTTTTCTTTATTAAATTGATAGGATTTAAAAATTTCAAACATAAGTGAAAACTGCTATCAAAAGCTAGCAGTTCCTTTCTATTTTTTAAAAGACAACCTTGGTTCCATGCAATTGTGTCACAGCTAGCTGATCGATAAAGGTTTGACGGTTGTCAAGGTCAATCCCTCCACCTGGTAGAATTTCAATTTTACCTTTAGCGTGCTCTAAAATTCTGTGATAGTGAGCAAAACGTTCTTCTAGCGAGTCTCCAGACACACCGGCACGAGTTAAGATACGAGTGACACCGGCTTGGCTGAGCCAGTCAATAGCTTCTAACTGGTCTTCATCACCTAGTTCATCAAAGGCCATGTGGAAGACAATTTCCATTCCTTTTGAAGCCTCAATTAGCTTCTCCAGATTAGGCTTATCCAACTTCTTCTCACCAGTTAAAGCCCCAAATACAACCCCTTGACTTCCAGCCTGAGCAGTTAACCGAATGTCCTCTAGCATAATAGCAATTTCCATATCATTATAAACAAAGTCGCCACCACGTGGACGAATCATGGTCATGATGGTCGTATCGTAGTTAGATGCCAGTTCAACTGCTGCCTTAGTCACTCCATAGCTGGGTGTTGTCCCACCAACTGCAAGATTATCACAGAGTTCGATTCGACGAGCTCCAGCCTGCATCGCTTTTTCAAGCAAGGTCACATTTTCAGCACAAAATTCGTAAATCATTTTATTCTCCTTGAAGATTACTTTAAATTCATTATATCATATTGTTGTGAATATGCTTTCATTTTTATCAAGGCAAATAACTACTATTTTAACTATTCTTTGTCTGGAATGACCTTGAAGAGATAATAGGTGATAAAGATGGTCAAGGCTCCTAGACCGATTTTGACCGGTAAAAGAGGGGCAAAATAAATGGAAATTCCCATCAAGATGTAGATGGATACGATGATTTTTTTCTTACGTTCACGCGCAATAGACTTTGTTTCTCGAAAATCAGCTACATAGCTCTGATAGAGCTTGGTATGATAAAGCCAATCTTCGAAGCGCTTGGAACTTCTGGAGAAACAAGCAATAGACAACAAAAGGAAAGGCGTTGTCGGCAACAAGGGTAAAACAACCCCAACAATGGCCAAGGCCAGTGATAAAAAACCAATAATTAGATAGATAAGACGCATAACTTCTCCTAGTTAATACTCAATGAAAATCGAAGAGCAAATTAGGAAGCTAGCCGCAGGTTGTACTGGAGTACGGCAAGGCGAAGCTGACGTGGTTTGAATTTGATTTTCGAAGAGTATAAAATAATCTTCTTCTAGTTTCGCACACAATGATGAATTTTGTCAAGTTCCAACCAAAAGAGCCTGAAATTCACTTTCAGGACTCTCTTCTTATTTAATCTTTTCTTCTTCGTAGTCGCCATTACTACAAACAACCTGCTTGCCACCACCACGGACTTTTTTCTCCATGAGGAAGTTGCCACATTTTGGACAGTCACGACCAACAGGCTTATCCCAAGAGGTAAATTCACATTCTGGATAGCGATTGCAACCATAGAAGAGACGGTTACGTTTTGTTTTACGCTCAATGATTTGTCCCTGATGACAACTTGGACACTCAACACCAATCTCTTTCACGATTGCTTGGGTATGACGGCAATCTGGGAAATTACTACAAGCGTAGAACTTACCAAATCGACCAAGTTTAATAACCATTGGACTGCCACACACTTCACAGTCAAATCCAGCTGGTTCATCCTTGATTTGGATTTTCTCCATCTCTTCTTCAGCCTTGGCGACTTCTTTAGAGAATGGTTTGTAAAAGGCATCAATGACACGTTGCCACTGCTCTTTTCCGACTTCGACATCATCCAATTTGCCTTCCATTTCAGCTGTGAAGGTCACGTTTACGATATCTGGGAAATATTCAACGATGAGCTTGTTAACAATTTCTCCCAACTCTGTCGGTTCAAAACGTTTGGCTACAAGGCGAACATAGTAACGTTTCTGAATAGTTTCAATGGTTGGTGCGTAGGTGGATGGACGTCCAACCCCATTTTCCTCCAAGGTCTTGATAAGGGTCGCTTCAGAATAGCGAGCAGGCGGTTGAGTGAAATGTTGCTCTGGTTTGCTATTAACCTGCTTAACCACATCTCCAACAGCCATATCTGGTAACATCTTATTCTTATCAGAATCATTATAAATGGCAAGATAACCATCAAACTTAACCTGACTACCATTGGCAGCAAATTGAACCCCATTTTGAGATAATTTAACAGCCATGGTATCAAAGACAGCAGCTGTCATCTGGCTCGCTACAAAACGATTCCAAATAAGAGTATAAAGCTTGAGCTGATCCTTGTCCAGATACTTAGCGATGCTTTCCGGTGTGTTAAAGACACTAGACGGGCGAATAGCCTCGTGGGCATCCTGAGCACCTGATGCATTTTTTACCTTGCTACCATGCTTAGAATACTTGCTACCAAAACGGTCCGTAATGAAACTTGCTGCTTCGTTCTGTGCCACTGGACTGATACGAGTCGAATCGGTACGCATATAGGTAATCAAACCTTGCACACCAGAACCGATATTGATCCCCTCATAGAGCTGTTGGGCAACCATCATGGTCTTTCGAGTACGGAAATTGATTTTATTGGCCGCATCCATCTGCATAGATGAAGTGGTATAGGGTAATGGAGCATTGCGTTTGCGCTCTTTCTTATCCACCTGATCCACTGAAAAATCTTTGCTAGTCAGACGAGACAGAACTTCCTTAACCTCATCATTGCTAGTCAGTTTCAACTTTTTGCCATCTACTCCATAGAAGGAAGCCTGAAATTGCTTGGTTCCCTTTTTAAAGACGCCATCAATTGTCCAGTATTCCTCTGGCTGAAAAGCATTGATTTCATTTTCACGGTCAATGATGAGTTTAAGGGCAATGGACTGTACGCGACCTGCTGACAAGCCCTTCTTGACCTTTTTCCACAAAATAGGCGAAATCGAATAGCCTACCAAGCGGTCCAAAACACGGCGTGCCTGTTGAGCATCGACCAAGTCCATATCAATCTTGCGAGGTTCTTTAAAAGCATTTTTGACCGCATCCTTGGTGATTTCATTGAAGACCACACGGTTGGCATCATTTTCATCCAAGTTGAGAATGTGGGCCAAATGCCAAGAAATCGCTTCTCCTTCACGGTCCGGGTCACTCGCCAGAAAGACTTTATTAGCTTTTTTGGCTTCTTTTTTCAAGTCATTGATAAGAGGACCTTTTCCTCGGATATTGATATATTGTGGTTCGTAATTATTTTCAATATCGACTGACATACTGGATTTCTTCAAATCACGGATATGCCCGACACTGGCTAAAACCTTGTAGTTTCTGCCTAGGTATTTTTCAATCGTCTTGGCCTTAGCAGGTGACTCCACGATTACTAGATTTTTTTTAACTGTTGATTTTTTCTTTTTTGTTGCCGTAGCCACAGTATCACACCTTTTCAAAGTAATAAACTTTATAAAGTGTAAACCATTTTTTGAACCCTGTCAAGACTTAGCTACTATAATAGAAGAAAAGTTTTATGCTTAAGACCTCAGTCTTCCTTTGAGATACATAGAAGACTTACGAGAAAAACCAGCTATTCTCAAGAAATTATTGTTCCTCAGACTCTGTATCAAATTTATTGGCCTTTTCCTTTTCTTTTGCTTCCTTATCCTTGATATACTGGAAGAAATACTCTACCAGTTCTTCCTTGCTAAGTTGTTCTGAATCAGACAATTGGGAAACTTGAACAGAAACATCACTTAAACCATAGTCCCCCCTCTTACTGGAAATCATATCAAGCTCTTCTTCTGTCAAATAATTTCCTGAAATGGTTAGCTTTAGGGTATGATTCTTTTTAGAATAGGTTTTTTTCAAAATATTATGCCCCTGAAACTGCTCTGATATAAATTTCTTAAGGGACTCTTTTTTCAACGTTTCTCTGACTAAAGTCGTTGCAGAGATGAAACTCGGAATCATCAGCAAAACAGCAACTAGAAGCAAAATCCTGCGCATTTTAGAGTCTTCTTCATTATCTCTAAAATAGTGCTTCTTAACCATCATCAACCTGACACCTATATAAGTCGCAATGACAATGAAGCTACAATTGATGAGGAATAGGTAAGAAGAGCCTATGATAAATTTTAGATTAGCAGAAGCAATAGCGTAACCTACCGTACAAAGAGGAGGCATCAAGGCGGTTGCAATCGCGACACCAGGGACAATATTATTGGTCTCTTTTTTCCTAGCACCAATAATACCTGCTATCCCTCCTACAAAAGCAATGAGAACATCCCAAATAGTCGGAGAGGTTCTAGCAACAATCTCCGAACTAGCATACGAAATAGGAGAAAGATAAAAATAAAGTGTTGAAGCTATTAAACTGGCAAGAATTTGAATAGCTAATATTTTAAAAGATTTTCTTAACAATTTAAAATCAAATATAGCTAGAGAGAGCCCCACCCCCAGAATAGGTGTCATCAAAGGAGAGATTAACATGGCTCCAATAATCACGGGAGTCGAATCCATATTTAATCCGATAGAGGCGATAAGCATGGCACATAGTAAAATCGCTAAATCACTTCTGGAGAGTTCTAATTCTTCGTATATTTTATTTCTAAATTCTACCAACGAATACAGTTTATTATTTGTCACAAATATCTTCCTTTCCTAGCTAACTAGTCGCTAATACTCTTCGAAAATCTCTTCAAACCACGTCAGCTTCACCTTGCCGTATAGATGTTACTGACTTCGTCAGTTCTATCTGCAACCTCAAAACAGTGTTTTGAGCTGACTTCGTCAGTCTTATCTACAACCTCAAAGCAGTGCTTTAAGCAACCTGCGGCTAGCTTCCTAGTTTGCTCTTTGATTTTCATTGAGTATAAAATCCTAACAAACTCAATGCTTTAGTAGCCTAATATGCCAATCTCATGAGGTCTTTTTATCATTTTCCATCACATCCTGACGCAAATATCTACTGCTATCTCTCATCAACTTCATTTCTAGTAAATGAAAATCAAACTCGGAAGCTCACCGTAGCTTGCTCGAAACACAGCAAGGCAAAGCTGAGCTGATTGAAAAAGATTTTCGAAAAGTATCATCATCAATTTCAGACCATTTTTTATAATAACCATTTTATTTTTATCTGTCAAGGTCTTTGAATTCTTTCTTAACAAACCGCTTATAACCTCTACTCTTGAAGGCTTTATTTTTCCTTAGCGACAAGATTTTAGATGATAAGCCCCCCTAACAGTAAGCCGACCAAGATTAGTCACAAGCAACTCTCCTTTCTCAATTACACTAAATTGCTTTCCTTCCTATGGGAAAAGTCCTCCACTCTACTTATTCACTTAGAAAAAACGCATAAGATCAAGTGATGAAAAACCTGATACTATGCGTTTTATTGTGGGGATATTTACTTCATTTTCTATTAAAAATTGATTTTTTCTCAGAATTCTAGCTTAGGTCATTTTTAAAATTCAAATTCCGCAAGAACATCCTTCCCACTTGTAACCAATTTTGCCCCTTCTTGAATCAAATGATGGCAACCGTCTGATAGTCCATCTAAAATGCTACCAGGTATAGCAAAAACATCGCGCCCTTCCTCCATTGCTCGCTCACAGGTAATGAGACTACCTGAACGCATCTTAGCCTCTGCTACAATCACACCACGACAAAGTCCAGCAATGATGCGATTACGGGCAGGAAAATGAAATTTCAGAGGTTGTTCGCCAGGTCCATACTCACTGAGAATCAGATGATCATTGCCAATATAGTCTTGCAAGCGTTTATTGGCTTTAGGATAAAACACATCTAGTCCTGTTCCAATCACTGCAATGGTTTTTCCGCCATTCTGAAGAGCTGCCATATGAGCTGCTGTGTCAATGCCCTTGGCTAATCCACTGACAATAACCAGTTCATTTTCCAAGCCCTGAATGACTTTTTCAACTGACTTAGCTCCCTGTTTGCTACAAGCACGACTCCCCACGACAGCTACTTTTGGAAATTTCAAGAGGTCAAGATTTCCCTTGTAAAATAAAAGTACAGGAGCATCGTATATTTCACTTAAATCCCAAGGGTAACAGTCATCTAAAATAGAGAAAGATGGAAATTTTTGAAACTCCTTCTCCAAATGCGCATCGTCTATCTGAAAATAACGTTCCATAAAAACGGCTGGATTACGGCAACCTGATATATCTGCAATATCACCCAACAACAATTCTTGATCAACATTTTCACCGTATTCTAGGACTTTCAAAATCTGTTGATTGGTCAAACCTGATTTTTTTAACTTATAGATTTCATAGTTTGTAATTTTCATAAATAACTCCATTTCTTTTTCTACTCATCTATTTATTCGTAAAAAATCAAAAAAACATCCGACTATTTGTAATCCCCCAATAATGAAGTATATTGAAAAATCTCCAGACTAGAGAACTCATTGACGGTTCCTAATCTGGAGATTTTATTATTTCCTCATCATAGCTACAAAGCTACTCACTCAGTTCCTGAAAGTAGTGTTTTCTTCAAAACTAGAATTCTTCTTTGAGTTGACTGAGAACAGTCTTGATTTCAGAAATTAGTTCTGCTTCTTTTTGAGAATCTTTTTGATGGCTATCTACAAAGAGTCGTGCTTCATCAGCTAATTTCTTAGCCTTGTTTAGAACTTTTTTATCCTTGTCGCTAGCCTCTAGCTCAACTACAAGCTGGTGCAATTCTCTTGAAAGCTTATCTAGTTGAGAGGATTTTTTACGAGCTACTGCAAAGAGGAGAGCTCCTAGAAGAGAAAGAACTGCAGCTCCTAAGACACCATATAGAGGGACTTCTGTCTCATTTTTAGCTCCCTTGGTACTTTCTGCTTCTTTATTTAAGTTTGACGCAGACTGACTCTTATCAGCTGATGTGCCAGTTTGTAGAGAATTGAGAACCTGTCTAACTTTAGCAAGGAGGTCTGCCAATTCTTGAGCTGTTAAGTTTTCATTATCAAGAGCTGCTTGCGCCTCTCCCAAAATACGCTGTGCTTCTTCAAGTACTTCAGGAGATAGACCTGCCAAGTCTTGCAAGCGACGTTCCAGATCCTCTACTAGAGTACGAAGTTCTGACTTGTCCACAGTCGTTGGGTTTGTACCTGTTTGGGAATTCCCTACAAATCCTACACTTCTACGAGCACGGCGCGGAGGAGTTCTGCGATTTCTTGTAGCAGATGGCGGAGTCACAGGACTTGTCCCAGACTGAGCTGTATCCGAAGGAGAAGTTGGTGTTTGACTGTCGCTCTTATCAACATTTCTCAAGCCAGTCTTGGCATTTTCAAGGTCAGTCTTGGCTTTAGTTAAGGCTTTTTCTGCCGCACTAACATCTGATTCAGAAGCGCTGCCGTCTCGTTGAACTTCCTTCG
>NZ_CAMPPZ010000003.1:0-171117 GCF_946902925.1 Streptococcus sp. Marseille-Q6488
CTTTTGTAACCGCTTGGTTTGCCTTCTCTTTAGCTTCCGCATAAACTCGTTTACTGTCTTCTGTCTTACCGTTGGTGATCGTTGGATCTTCTTGTTGTAAGATGTTTTCTAGCTCTTGAGTCTTGGTCGATAATTGATTCTTATCAACATTTCTCAAGCCAGTCTTGGCATTTTCAAGGTCAGTCTTGGCTTTAGTTAAGGCTTTTTCTGCCGCACTAACATCTGATTCAGAAGCGCTGCCGTCTCGTTGAACTTCCTTCGCTTTTGTAACCGCTTGGTTTGCCTTCTCTTTAGCTTCCGCATAAACTCGTTTACTGTCTTCTGTCTTACCGTTGGTGATCGTTGGATCTTCTTGTTGTAAGATGTTTTCTAGCTCTTGAGTCTTGGTAGAGAGATTGCTCTTATCAACTGTCGCACGGATACCAGTATCAGACAGCAACGATATAGCTCCCTCTCCATCTAGTGGTGTATCCGTACCTGAGCGTACAATCATAGCCACTAGTTTAAGCTCATCTGTTCCTAATTTATCTACACCGTATTTTTTGAATCTATCAGGAGTAAAAGTTACCACTCCTTGACTATTTGGGAGTCCATCTGCAATCTTCGTAAATCCTCTTGCATGTGGGATTTGCACATCGTATCCATCGTAATTTCTTCCTCCTCTCACTAGATAGACACGTAATTCGGCTCCGTCTGGTACATTTTTTTGATTTACTGGACCAGGAAGCTTAGCTTGAATATACTTAGTTACATCCTGGTAAGTTGGGTCCTGAGGAATAGTTCCTGCCTTGCCCTCAAGTTGCTTATTTGTTGTAATAAAACTAGCTTTTGGAACAGGAAAACGGAAGACTCCCTGATATATTTGTTCATGTCCCGAACTATCCACAGCCTTAACTGTATATTTTCTGACACCGAACTCGGTTCTAGGAATGTCTCCTGTTAGTTTCAGACGAGCTACAGAAGTTCCTTCGCCAGATTTGGATACAGTTAGATTTAAACCCTCAATTCCTGTAATGCTAATTTCTCGAATCGTTTTCCCATCTGACATCGCCTTAAAGCTTACACCATAACCTTGGAGTTTGTAGTCTCCAATAGTATCCTCAGGATAGTTGGAATACTCATCTCTACCAGGTCTAACTTTTCCAACTCTCAGAGATGAGCTTGCTCTCGCTTTCCTAGATTTAGGACTATCGCTGATACCTTTTTCCACACCATTCTTTAATTGGGTTGCCTTTTTATACTCCTCAAGTGCAGCATTAAAGACATCCTGATTGACAAGTCCATCTTCTTTCGTCTGTAATGCTTCATTGAGTTTATCGTAAGCCTCTTTCAGTTTTTGGATCTGTTCTGGATTTTCAGTGCTGGTCTTCAGTTCTTGGAGGAGTTTATGGATTTTGTCCGATAAAGGATAGCTACCCTGACCATTTGTGTAGTCTGTAGCTTCCTCCTCCGTCTCCTTGGCTTCTTGATTTTCTGCTGGTGCCGGCGTGGCAGGAGGGGTTAGTTGCCCCCTACGACCTCGCCCTCGTTTAGGAGTCGGACTTGGTTCACTCTGAGTCGCACCACTTCCTTCTCCAAGCTGAGCTGGGGATGTGAGTCCACCTGCCAAAGCCTTGTTGACCTCCTCAGTCAAGGTTTTCATGGCTTGAACTTGGGCATTGACCTCTTCTTGACTGGAGTTTGGATTTTCAAGAACAGCTTTAGCTTGTGCTAGACCTGCTTCTACACGAGCGTGAAGTTCTTTCATTGAGTCCAGTGTCAGATTGGCAAGTAGAGCTTGCAGACTGGTTTGTGCCGACTCGGCAAGTGACTTATCTACAGTAGGACGACTTGCTTCTTCTGCTTGTTTTTCTCCCTTGCCTTCTTCGCTATCTTTTACTAGAGACTTGTTTTTATCTGAAGCCTCTTGGTTTTCTCGATTGCCTTGGATAGGTTGCTCTGGCTGACTAGGGTCTGTATCAGGAGTTTCTTCACTTAGCTCTTCAGATCCCCCCCGAGGAATCGCTTACAAGGGCGCTGGTTCTAGTCGTTCCGCTTTCTGTCGCTGGAGAAATGTCAGGTGTTTGTGCCTGTACTGTCCCGTTGGCAAAAAACATCAGCGCAGCAACGGCAACGCTGGCAGCACCGAAGTGGTACTTCCTTATCGAATAACGAAAAACCTTCTCCCCTTTGTGGTTTCCTTCATATTTTTGTTTCATTCTTTCTTCCTTCCTTTTTCTATTTGATTTCTTCTGTATAGTCTAGTGCGATCCAGCCCCTACCTGACTTCAACAAACCCCAAGTATAGCCATCTGCTTCTTCTACCTGCATGATGGTAAAAGTCCCAAGAGGACAAAAACCTTTGTCAGGATAAGCCAGACCTGGGCCTGTTCGGATGTAGAGGTCATCATCCACCACACGCACTAGGCGCTGTCCATCCCCATCTCGAGGCTGTTCCTCTTTTGAAACTTGGAAACTATCTCCAGCAAGAATCTCAGCTGCCATCCGGATGAGCCGATTGAGATCAATCCCACCAGGGCAATCTGTAGCTGTAAATTCTTGATGAGGATGGATGGTCTCACGATTGATTGGTAAATTATAACGATTACAAATATCTGCAATCAAACGTGCTGAGTTCCAGTAGGTTTCCTCTGCAATAGTCCAGTCAGGTTCCCCACGGTTATTTAAGTGTTCAATACCAATCGAACGCTGATTGACTTCATAGTTGCCAGCATGATAGGCAACGCTCTCTTCACCAACACACCCCCATATCTTATCAGGAGTCACCTGATAGTGAGCAGATGTGCCATGACCTGTAGAGACATACCAAGTACTTCTAGCCCCCTCATCACTCAGCCCACCATTATGGTGGATGACAATAGTATCAATATCAAGGCGATTTTGATCGCTATTCATGATTTCCTCATCCACATCTGTGATAAGTCCTGAAAACAAATCGCCATTCACTCTTTTTGTCGCAAACATTCTTCTCTCCTAATCATTTTCTACCTTATCCTCTACCTGAGGATAAAGAGTCGTTCCCCAAATAGAAATCGTCCGCTTACGCACTAGTGGCAAGTCGGTTTTTTCATAAATCGTACGCCACCATTCCCAGGCAAGTCCTGTACACTCCCTAATTTTGACAGAGAGATTGCGAACATTCCCTTTTAAAGGAATACTAGTGGTAAAGTGAGCCGTCAAATCCTGCCCATTTCTGTCCCAAGCCTTAGGAGTCAAGACTTCCTTACCTTGATTATCATAGGATAATTCATCCCAAGTAATGTAATATTGGGCAACATAGGCACCACTATGATCCAGCAGTAAATCTCCGTTTCTGTAAGCTGTCACCTTAGTCTCAACATAGTCTGTACTGTTTTGAAAGGTCGCAACTACATTGTCCCGTAAAAAAGAAGTTGTATAGGAAATCGGCAAGCCTGGATGATCTGCTGTAAAGCGACTGCCTTCTTGAATCAAGTCCTCTACCATATCCACCTTGCCTGTTACAACTCGGGCACCCGAACTCGGGTCGCCCCCTAAAATAACTGCCTTCACTTCTGTATTGTCCAAAATCTGCTTCCACTCTGTCTGAGGAGCCACCTTGACTCCTTTTATCAAAGCTTCAAAAGCAGCCTCTACTTCATCACTCTTACTCGTAGTTTCCAACTTGAGATAAACCTGACGCCCGTAAGCAACACTCGAAATATAGACCAAAGGACGATCGGCAGAAATTCCTCTCTGCCTCAAATCCTCTACCGTTACAGTATCTTGAAATACATCTCCTGGATTTTTAACAGCATCTACGCTAACTGTATAATAAATCTGCTTAAAATTAACAATCTGAATCTGCTTTTCGCCCGAATGGACAGAATTAAAATCAATATCAAGAGAATTCCCTGTCTTTTCAAAGTCAGAACCAAACTTGACCTTGAGTTGTTCCATGCTGTGAGCCGTGATTTTTTCATACTGCATTCTAGCTGGGACATTATTGACCTGACCATAATCTTGATGCCACTTAGCCAACAAATCGTTTACCGCTCCGCGAACACTTGAATTGCTGGGATCTTCTACTTGGAGAAAGCTATCACTACTTGCCAAACCAGGCAAATCAATACTATAAGTCATCGGAGCACGATCGACCGCAAGAAGAGTGGGATTGTTCTCTAACAAGGTCTCATCCACTACGAGAAGCGCTCCAGGATAGAGGCGACTATCATTGGTAGCCGTCACGGAAATATCACTTGTGTTTGTCGACAAGCTCCGCTTCTTTCTTTCGATAACAACAAACTCATCGGGTAGCTGATTCCCCTCTTTGATGAAACGATTTTCAATACTTTCTCCCTGATGGGTCAAGAGTTTCTTTTTATCATAATCCATAGCTAGTATAAAGTCATTTACTGCTTTATTTGTCATCTTCTACCTCCTAATAAGTTCCTGGATTGAGTTGCATAAACTCAGACTTGTTCAGCGAAATCAGCCGTGGTTGGACTAAGTGATCCAAAATTTCCTCGTACAATTCTTCTGAGACATTGCGTCGCCGTCTGGCTAGATAAGAAGTCGGAATGACCGTATTATCCAACATAAATACCTTATCTAAGTCAATCAAGGTTGGTCTTGTAAAAGGATTACGAGCTAAATCCGGCTCTTCTATCATAAAGTTATTGACCAAACGTCTGGTCAAGAGAGCTGGTTTGAAGGTCTGATTTTTAACTAACTCTTTGTTTTTAGTCATGCTGTTGTCAATACAAATATACATATGATTCTTCACAGCCAAATCGCTACTAATAGTCGGAAAAGGCAAATAAAGAGCTACAACATCTCCTCTCTTAATCAAGCAAGAGCACCCCCTTTTCTCCTAATGTAACATAGACAGGATTGACCAAGTCTTCTGATTGGCTCAGAATTTCCAAAGTTTGAGTTTGGCGCCCTGTCAATTTAGTAGCATCTTGTCTCTTCAATACAAAATGCTTGTCGCCAATTACCTTGACACTATAATCCTTCTCCAAAGCTGACTGGTAAATCCACATCAGATGTTGTCTGTCCTGAGAACTCAAGAGAGAAGGATGTTCAAGCCTCCCGACAGCCTGATAAAAATCAAAAACAGGAGCTAACTCCTGCCAATCTGACTGGCTAGTTGTCAAGGCTAGAAAAAGAGCTTTGCGAGCTGATACTTCTTGATTAGCCTTGAGAGTCCCTTTCCCCTCCAAGGTTTTTAGAAAGTGGGAAACTCCAGAAAGCAAATCTTTCTCTAACTGCGAGAAATAAAAACCTTGCCTTCCCAGACATAAGTCTTTCAAGTCGCTTTCTCTAGCAAATAAGAGTTCAAACAGTTGATAGTAAAAGAAAAATATCTGGCACTGAGTTGCGCTCATCTCTTCTTTATCGGCTTCTTTTTTCAACCAGAGCAAGGGCAATAGGTAGCTGGATTGATACATTTCCTCCACCTCCTATTCTTTTTTCTCTGGAGCATCTGCACTAGCTGCCACTTCTTTTGACTGGATACTTTCCCACTGGTTAATCTCCTCTGAGATAAGACCTTCGCATGTCTTGACAAATAGGGCAAAAGCCTTGGTTTTTCCTGCATATTTCTCTGTTTGACATTGATAGAGGAATTTTTCCCTTTCCAGGAGTTGCGCAGTCTTTTGGTAAGAAATCCAGTGTTCCTTGGCATTATACAAATTGAGAATCCCTTCACACAGCAAGCCTAAACTGGACAAGGCAACCGAAATCAAACGGTAGCGATCACCTGGCATAGGAATAGCACAAAAGACAGCTATGAGGAAACCTGCCACAATTTCTGTTATTTTTAATACCTTATAGCGTCTACGATGTTGAACGCTTTTCTTTAAAAAATGAGCTATCTGTACATCCAATCGATCTGTCAGGTACATTTCTTCTGGCGTCATGTTCGTAACCCCTTTTTATCTATTCATTCTATTCAAAAAACTAGGGTAACTGTCTAGTAGGCTTAGCAATTATTAATCATTTTGTCATGTTTTTTAGGAAAGGAAGTTTCATGTTTACATCTAGCGGAAAAGATCGTTTCTCCTACTAGCACAGTTTATCTAGCTTAATCATTATATCATAATCGGGACAATAAAACTTACTTACTTACTTACTTACTTACTTACTTACTTACTTACTTACTCATGGTAGCTGATTTTATCAATGATTGCAAGCTCTGTATCTTGAAATGTCAGAATTATTAATTTTTTGTTACATACTGGTTTTTGCCATCATGAGAAGGGAGCGTTTGATTTTTTATAGCATAATAAAGTAGTAACTGAATAAAATTAGTTGAGAAATTCAAACTAATTTTTAACAATATTTTAGAAAACAAGGTCTACTATTCTAGCTTCAGTTTGCTGTATCATTCTTATTATGATTCTATCTCTGTTAAATCAAAGTTAAAATCTCCTATTTAGGTAGAGGAAGCTATCCTCTATCGGACAAAATCCATCATCTCCTCCAAGAACTGAAGACCAGCACTGAAAATCCAGAACAAGTCCAAAAACTCAAGGAAGCCTATGATAAATTCAACGAAGCATTGGGGCAATCAGAAAATGGGCTTGTCAATCAGGAGGTCTTTAATGCTGCACTTGAGGAGTATAAAAAGGCTGCTCATCTAAAGAAAGATGCAGAGGAAACTGGAGGAACCAGGAATCGTAGAAGTGTTTCCGGTCTTGTTTATGGGTTTGCTACAGGAAGTACCGGGAACGAAAAAAGATCTAGGGATGATTCAGGAAGAGAAAGAGACACTCGTAATTTATATAACGGTCAAAACTTAAACGAGATACCTTTAAAATATATTGCTACTGTAGAAACTGGAACTATTAGAAATATTTCTTTATCAGGGTTCCCAACGGTGGGTAAGGACGGTAAAACTTGGGCTACAATCAAAACAAGAATTGATAGTAATGGAAAACGAGCTGTTTTAACTATTACCGGTCAGTCTCCTAAAAATCTCTATGGGCTATACAATACAACCTTAACAGTAACTGAAGGAAGCGGTCACGTGTCTAGTAAGATTCAAGAGGTTCTGTATCAACTACCAAAACCAGAATTTGATGAATCTCCACTAAATCCAGGAAAGACTGCTCAACAAGATGTAGAGGAAAAAGCAGGAGAAAAACCTATAGTTAAGGGGAAAATTCCTACTCCACCAAATGGATTCTCTAGTTCTAATATTCCGCAAGGCTCTCAATTGAAAATGTACTTGGTTCAAGGTGGACATAATGAAAATTTTGGTGGAATTGAAACCTCAGCAGAAGGTTATGACATCGTTGCATGGGGGCTAGTAGGAGCAGATGGAACATCAGTATTATATCCGACTCAGTATAAAAAGCAATCCATAGGCGATAAACCGCTACGTCTTATCGTGGCTTATGTTCAACAAGGAACAGATCGAGTACTAAATAAGGACTTAGTTTCGCCTCTGTCTAGGGATTCCATTACACCGACATATCCGCTGGATAGGGATGGGGCTAAATCAACAAATAAATGAGCCAGAAGCTAGATAACACTCAATTGTAACCGTCCAATAACGAAGTATATTGAAAAATCTCCAAACTAGAGAACTCACTGATGGTTCCTAATCTGGAGATTTCTTATTTGCACTTTTCTTGTATAGTAGATTGAAATAGGAGACGAACACACTAATTTGACTTCCCCAATTGATTCACCTAATTCCTATTTCATTTTGATGTAACTATTTTTATCGAGACTATAACTCACATACAAAATCTTTAATTTTCGTTTTTAAGAATTTCTTCTAATTTATGATAGTCTTGGACACTATCGATCTCATAGATGCTATTACCTTCTAATTCTTCAACATAGACATCTAGCTCTTTGATGTTATCCTTAACCATATTGTCCCAGTAGAGATCAACAAATTCGCCACTTGCATAAGCCTTATCGATAAAGCTGACAATCTTTTCTGCAGTTGGAGCATCCCAGAAGGATACACCACTAAGGATGCGACCTGCCTTACTATCAACAGTAATGTCTTGAACCTTGTAGTCATCTCCATAGACCAAGAACCATTCGTTGGTACAATCTTCACGATAAACACTAAAATAAGTCGAACGTGTCAGATTATTGCGGAACATATTTTTAAAGAGATAGTTATCTGCATCAATAACATAGCTGTTGGCCAATTCTTCTTTTACAAGATAGAGAGAGTAAAAGTTATTGTAGTCAGCGTATTTATCATTGAAAACGAGTCGAACTCCGTATTTCTCTTTTAAATAATCGAATTGTTCTTTAAGGTAACCAACGATGATGATGATGTCATGGATCCCTTTTTCTTTTAGAAACTCAATTTGGTATTCAATCAAAGGTTTTTGATTAACCTGAACCAAGGCTTTAGGGGTATTTTCAGTCATAGGACGCAAGCGAGTTCCCAATCCCGCTGCTAAGATAATGGCTTTCACACGAATCTCCTTTATTCTTTAATAATAATATAAACTCCAGCAATGACGACAAGTGACGTAATAATTGTCAGCATATCTAGCGGTGTACCCAAGAAAACAACTGCAAACAAGACAGTCCAAACTACATAACTCACGTTCAATCCTGTAGCCTTGGCTGGTTGCAAGCGATTGATAGCGATATAATAAGCCAAGTAGGAAATCATATCAAAGGCTGCAAAGACAATCATGAGACCTAGCAATTGTCCATTGGCTACTGCGGTAAATGACTGATGAGAGAAGAGCACAATCACAAGATAGGACAAGAATGAAGTCACTTGACGGATTAAGAGGGCTTCGATTTCACTCAATTCACTTTCCATGGCAAAAGAGCTAAGAACACTCTCGCTTCCCCATGCAATGGCACAAACCAAAGCACAGAGAATACCAATGTAGAAGGAATTAACCTGTTCAACCTTATAGGTCTGAGCAATTATCCCTCCAATAATCAAGACAATCCCAAATACAGTATTTTTTGAAATCTTGTGCTTCAAAAAGAAGAAAGCTAATAAAACTGAAATCGCAGGATAGATAGCGGATACTGATGAAGCTAAGGAACTTCCGATATACTTAACCGCATAAAGATTGGCCTGCATACCGATAGGGCCTGCTAGCAAGGCTCCGATGATAACACTAACATTGCGAATATTTAAGAAAATTGAGAGGCGAACTTTTCCTTCTTTTACCAAGAGAAAAGCTAGTAAGATAAAGATACTCAAGAAATCGTGAGCAGCGGCCACCACAAAGGGCGACAAATCTGTAAAAATCGAAAAGATATAAGCACTAATCGTTAGACCTAAACCCCAGAAAATACCTGAGAGTAGACCAAAAGAAACTCCATTTTTATTTTTCATCAGAACCTCCATAATATGACAAACCTTTAACAGCTCTTTGATAACGACTCACACCATAGTCACCAAAATCTGCACCTTGCTCTTCTTTGTAGACTGTCCATAGACTCCAAATAGCATCTTGTAAAATTTTATAAATGGCAATCTTTTCACGAGAGACAGGTGTTTGCTCACTCTCATAGTGAGACAAGAAGTCTTCTTCCTCTTGACGAGTGAATTCAGACTCTAAAAAGAGAGCAGCCAAATCCCACATTGGATCGTTCATTGATGAATATTCCCAGTCAATCAGATAAAGTCGTCCTTGTGGTGACTCGATAAAGTTTTCAGGCACCAAATCGATATGACAAGATTTTCTGTCAACACCTAAGTCAGCCAGTCTTTTCTCTAAGGAGAAGACTTCTTCTCGAACAGCTTCATAGTTGGCATAAGGGATTTTTTCCTCAATCAAAGATTCGTATTTTTTGATTTCTTCAAAAGGAGCAAATTCTCCTCTTAATTCCTTGCCAGAAGCATGAATAGTTTGTAATATTGGAGCAATTTTGTCAAATTTAGTCTTGATTGACCTTGAATCAAGCGTAATCGCAGATTCGATATACTCATTTACTTTGATACCAGCTTCAATATCAAAAAGATAATTTTTTACATCTAAGTCTAAATCCTTTAGTAGTTCAAGATTGTACTTTTCATCTTGTCGATTGATAAGCTTTTCTGTCCCTTTACCAAAGAATTTAACAATGTATTGCTTATTTGTTGTTTTGACCAAATAGTTTTGATTGGTCATTCCCCCCAGTTGTTCAACACTGAGGACTTCCTCTTCTTGACTAAGTAGGGAAGAAATTTTTTCTTTAATGATTTTCTCCACAATTAACCTCCAGCACTTATACTTCCCACTTAAACACTGTTTTAAAGGCTGTGTTTAAATCGGTTGCAAAGACACGGTGAATATCTTTAATTTCTCTTACAGGTTCTTCTAAATAAAGGATATTTTTAAGACGATTTGCGAATTTCTTGACTTCCATCATTTGGATGGCATTTTCAAAATCGATGCGACCAGAACGAGAGGAACCAACCAAGAGCAAGCCTTTTTCTAAGGCATCGCGTGTATTGAGATTGACTTTATACTCGCTAACGCCCATCATGAGAATCGTTCCCTGAGGACGAATATAGCGAATCAGGTCATTTATAGCCGGTCCAGTACCATTACCACCACAACATTCAAAAGCATGGTCAAAGGCCAAATCTTCAGGAATATTATCCGTAATATAGCATTCTTTGGCAAAAGAGAAAAGTTCCAATTTTTCCCAATGACGACCAATAACCACAATCTCTGCTTCTGGCAAAGTATAGTTGATAATATTGGCAACTACAAAAGCTAAACTTCCATCTCCGATAACAGCGATTCGGTCCCGCTTGCTATGAGCAAGGGTCAATAGACGATTCATAGCGTGCATGCCGACACTGACAAACTCTGTAATGGCTGCAACCGTATCTTCGATAGCATCATAAGCCACCACACGATCTTTAGGAAGAGAAACAAACTCTCTCATAAAGCCATCAAATCCACTAGACAAGAAATGAGTCCCTGTCATGTAGTTCTCATAGAATTCTTCATCACTCTGCATAGGAGGATGATTGGGAATCATGACAACTTTTTGCCCAACCTCGTAGGTTCCTGTCGGGTCAGAAATAACGGTTCCACATGACTCGTGAATCATTGCCATTGGAAGCTTTTTATTCAAAATCTTGGGATCACGTTTTCCTTGGTAGTAACGCTGATCCGCATGACAGACCGCCATATAATTAGGGCGGATGAGGATATGATTCTCTTGGTCAATAGCCTCTTCCTGGTATTTGACATTGATAAACTTGGGCTTAGTTAGTTGATAAATTTGATTAATCATTTTACTAGTCTTTCTCAATCATACTTTTTGCAATCTTCAAATCTGTTACTGTTGTAATCTTCAGATTTGAATATTCACCCTTGGCCAAGGACACATCTTTTCCTTTGATCACAAAGATTTTACATGCATCTGTCAAGATTTCCTTCTCTTCATCAGAAAGAGATCCATAAAGGTCCATGAAGTCCTTGCAACGGAATGTTTGAGGTGTTTGTCCTTGATAAAGGTGAGCACGATTTGGAATATCTGTAATAAATTGACCATTGGTACTTTCAACGATAGTATCAACCGCTTCTACCACTGTATCCACTGCGTCATGATTTTGAGCAAGTTTGATATTGTCCTGAATCATGCGAAGTGTAATAAATGGACGAACAGAATCGTGGGTAATAACGATATCATCTGGCGTAAGCGGACGATAAGCATCAATGGCTTCAATGATTTTCTCAATACTTGTATTGCGGTCAGCACCACCCTTTGTAATGATGATACGATCCTTATGAAGAGGTAGATATTTATCTACAAGATCCTCTGCATGGGAAACCCAGTCTCCATGAACCCCAACTACAATTTTTTCAATACTTGGTTCCAAGACAAATTTTTCAATTGTATGAATCAAAATAGGTCGATCACCTAGCTCTAAAAATTGTTTTGGCAAGTTACTGATCCCCATGCGTGTGCCAGTTCCACCAGCAAGAATTCCTGCATAAATCATCTATTTTCTCCTTTGTCTTACTAAAAAAACTTATTCTCTCTATTATACCACAATCTAGTCCTATCATGAAAGAAATACCGGCCCTCCCCTTCTAGAATAGAAGGATTCAGCAGTTCTATTATTCAAAGAAACTAGCCCATTTCTAGTAATGATTAGGAATTCTGTCGTCATTACCAATAAATGGCTGTGAAATTTTAGAGTCCTTCAGAATAATATACTTTCCTTAAAGAAAACTTAAAATTAAGATTTGAAACTTCAAAGTGATTACTTGACTTATACTCAATGAAAATCAAAAAGCAAACTAGGAAGCTAGCCGTAAGCTGTACTTGAGTACGGTAAGGCGACGCTGACGTGGTTTGAATTTGATTTTCGAAGAGTATTACTGCCCTTCATTTCTTATTAGCTGACTTTATGATATAATGAAAAACGAGGTAAATTGAATGAAAAGTATAAAATTAAATGCTCTATCTTATATGGGAATTCGTGTCTTGAATATTATTTTTCCCATCCTAACTGGGACCTACGTCGCGCGTGTCTTGGACCGAACTGACTATGGTTACTTCAACTCAGTCGACACAATTTTGTCATTTTTCTTACCCTTTGCAACTTATGGAGTCTATAACTACGGTTTACGGGCCATCAGTAATGTCAAGGATAACAAAAAAGATCTGAATAGAACCTTCTCTAGTCTTTTTTATTTGTGCATAGCTTGTACGATTTTGACCACCGCTGTCTATATCCTAGCCTATCCTCTCTTCTTTACAGATAATCCAATCGTCAAAAAAGTCTACCTTGTTATGGGGATTCAACTCATTGCCCAGATTTTTTCAATCGAGTGGGTCAATGAAGCTCTGGAAAATTACAGTTTTCTTTTTTACAAGACTGCCTTCATCCGTATCCTGATGCTGGTATCTATTTTCCTGTTTGTCAAAAATGAACACGATATTGTTGTCTACACACTCGTGATGAGTTTATCGACGCTGATTAACTATCTGATTAGTTATTTTTGGATTAAAAGAGACATTAAGCTTGTTAAAATCCACCTAAGTGATTTTAAACCGCTCTTTCTCCCTTTAACAGCCATGTTGGTCTTTGCCAATGCCAATATGCTCTTCACATTTTTGGACCGTCTCTTCCTCGTTAAAACAGGGATTGATGTCAACGTTAGTTACTATACCATGGCTCAGCGAATTGTGACCGTTATAGCTGGTGTGGTAACAGGTGCAATTGGAGTTAGTGTGCCTCGTCTCAGTTACTATCTGGGGAAAGGAGACAAGGAAGCCTATGTTTCCTTGGTTAATAGAGGTAGTCGAATCTTTAACTTCTTTATCATTCCACTGAGTTTTGGTCTCATGGTTTTAGGCCCAAATGCCATCCTCCTTTACGGTAGTGAAAAATATATTGGAGGTGGCATCTTGACCTCTCTCTTCGCTTTTCGGACGATTATCCTGGCACTAGATACCATTCTTGGTTCCCAAATTCTCTTTACAAATGGCTATGAAAAACGTATCACAGTTTACACAGTCTTTGCTGGGCTACTCAATTTGGGCTTAAATAGTCTCCTCTTTTTCAACCATATCGTGGCTCCTGAATACTACTTACTGACAACTATGCTATCAGAGGCCTCTCTACTTGTTTTCTATATCATTTTCATCCATAGGAAACAACTTATTCACTTAGGACATATCTTTAGCTATACTGTTCGATACTCGCTCTTTTCACTTTCCTTTGTAGGAATTTATTTCCTGATTAATTTCTTGTATCCTGTGGATATGATCATTAATTTACCATTTTTGATGAATACTGGTTTGATTGTCTTGCTATCAGCCATCTCTTATATTGGTCTACTCGTCTTCACAAAAGATAGCATTTTCTATGAATTTTTAAACCATGTCCTAGCCTTAAAAAATAGATTCAAAAGATCATAGGAGTATAAAATGAAACAACTAACCATTGAAGATGCCAAACAAATTGAATTAGAAATTTTGGATTATATTGATACTCTCTGCAAAAAGCACAATATCAACTATATTATTAACTACGGTACTCTGATTGGGGCAGTTCGACATCAGGGCTTTATTCCTTGGGACGACGATATTGATTTGTCAATGCCTCGAGAAGATTACCAACGATTTATAAACATTTTTCAAAAGGAAAAAAGCAAGTATAAGCTCCTTTCCTTAGAAACGGATAAAAACTACTTTAACAACTTTATCAAAATAACCGACAGTACGACTAAAATTATTGATACTCGAAATACGAAAACCTATGAGTCTGGTGTCTTTATCGACATTTTCCCTATGGATCGCTTTGATGATCCTAAGGTCATTGATACTTGTTATAAACTGGAAAGCTTCAAACTTCTGTCTTTCAGTAAACATAAAAATATTGTCTATAAGGATAGCCTTTTAAAAGATTGGATACGAACAGTCTTTTGGTTGCTCCTTCGACCGGTTTCTCCTCGTTATTTCGCAAATAAAATCGAGAAAGAAATTCAAAAATATAGCCGTGAGAATGGGCAGTATATGGCTTTTATCCCTTCTAAATTTAAGGAAAAGGAAGTCTTCCCAAGTGGTACTTTTGATAAAACAATCGATTTGCCCTTTGAGAATTTAAGCCTTCCCGCACCTGAAAAATATGATACTATTTTGACACAATTTTATGGAGATTATATGACCCTACCACCAGAAGAAAAACGCTTCTACAGTCATGAATTTCACGCTTATAAATTGGAGGATTAGGATGCAATATTTAGAAAAAAAAGAAATTAAAGAAATTCAACTAGCCCTGCTAGACTATATTGATGAGACTTGTAAGAAACATGATATTCCTTATTTTCTCAGTTATGGAACCATGCTTGGAGCCATCCGCCACAAAGGCATGATTCCTTGGGATGATGATATTGATATTTCCCTTTATCGTGAGGATTATGAGCGTTTACTGAAGATTATTGAAGAAGAAAATCACCCTCGCTATAAGGTTCTCTCCTACGACACTTCTTCTTGGTACTTCCATAATTTCGCATCGATTTTGGATACTTCTACTGTTATCGAAGACCATGTTAAGTACAAGCGTCATGACACCAGCCTCTTTATCGATGTCTTCCCAATTGATCGCTTTACAGACTTGAGCATTGTAGACAAGAGTTATAAGTATGTAGCCCTTCGTCAACTAGCTTATATCAAAAAATCACGCGCAGTTCACGGTGACAGCAAATTAAAAGATTTTCTAAGATTATGTAGCTGGTACGCCCTCCGAGTGGTCAATCCCCGTTACTTTTACAAGAAAATTGATCAGCTAATCAAAAATGCTGCAACCAGCACTCCTCAATATGAAGGAGGAGTTGGGATCGGTAAGGAAGGAATGAAAGAAGTCTTCCCAGTTGATACCTTTAAAGAACTCATCTTAACTGAGTTTGAAGGTCGTATGTTACCAGTTCCAAAAAAATATGACCAATTTTTAACTCAGATGTATGGGGATTATATGACACCACCATCAAAGGAAATGCAAGAGTGGTATAGTCACAGTATTAAAGCTTATCGCAAAAACTGATTAAGGGCAATTATACAAAGTATTGAGTGAGACTTGGAAAAAACTCAATTGCAGGAAAAAATGAAGTAAGTCCCCCACAACAAAACGCATAATATCAAGGCTTTCGGCACCTGATATTATGCGTTTTCCTTATCTTCTTAAAGACCTTTTGTCCAACTTATTTTCCTATTTATACTCTTCGAAAATCTCTTCAAACCGTGTCAATGTCGCCTTGCCATACTCAAGTACAGCCTGCGACTAGTTTCCTAGTTTGCTCTTTGATTTTCATTGAGTATTAAATTGCTTCTGTGACAAAACTACGGCTTTCCAATACTTTGAGCATGGCGTTAGCTGTATCTAGAGCTGTGAAGAGGGGCACTCCATGTTCAATAGCTGAACGGCGAATCTGCTCACCATCTTCATCAGCAGTTCGTTTAGTTCCTACTGTATTAATGATAGCTTGAATTCTTCCTTTGCGAACAAAACTTGGAATATCCTTATCGTCATCACCAATCTTACCAACTGGTTGAGCTTGCAGACCATGACTAGCAAAGAAGGCTGCTGTCCCTTCTGTCGCGAGGATTCCATAGCCAATATTTTGGAAACGATGAGCCAAGTCCAAGGCTTCTTCTTTGGCATCATCAGCGATGGTAAATACAACGTTACCAAAGGTTGGCAAGTGTAAGTAAGAAGCTTCAAAGGCCTTATAAAGAGCTTTTTCCAAAGTAGCATCAGAACCCATAACTTCACCTGTTGACTTCATTTCAGGACCAAGTAAGCTGTCTACCTTAGCTAGTTTGGTAAAGGAGAAGACAGGTGCCTTGATATGAACGCGGGTGCTTTCAGGGTAAAGTCCATCTTGGTAGCCAAGTTCTTCAAGGTTTTGACCAAGAATGAGCTTGGTCGCTACTTGAGCCATAGGAATATTGGTTACCTTAGAAAGGAATGGAACGGTACGGCTGGCACGTGGATTGACCTCAATAACATAGACTTTTTCATCCTTGATGACAAACTGGATGTTCATCATTCCAAGGCAGTTAAGACCGATTGCTAGGCGTTTAGTATAGTCTGCTATAGTTTCCTGAACCTTTTGCGACAAGGTTTGTGGTGGGTAAACTGCCATTGAATCACCTGAGTGGACACCGGCACGTTCGATATGCTCCATGATACCAGGAATGAGTACATTTTTACCATCTGAAATGGCATCAACTTCGCACTCTTGCCCAACGATATAAGAGTCGACAAGAACTGGGTGGTCTGGACTAGCCTTAACAGCAGTTCGCATGTAAGAACGAAGGTCTGCTTCGTTTTCAACGATTTCCATAGCACGTCCACCTAAGACATAAGATGGGCGAACGAGAACTGGGAAGCCAATCTTGCGAGCTGCAAGCACTGCTTCTTCTTCATTGGTTGCCGTTTGTCCTGGTGGCTGTGGAATATCCAATTCTTTGAGAGCTTGCTCGAAAAGGTCACGGTCTTCGGCACGGTCTAGGTCAGCAACTTGTGTACCAAGGATCGTCACACCTGCTTTAGCCAATGGCTCCGCAAGGTTGATAGCTGTTTGACCACCGAACTGAACGATAACTCCTTTTGGTTGCTCCAGGTCAATGACGTTCATAACATCTTCAAAAGTCAATGGTTCAAAGTAGAGCTTGTCAGACACAGAGAAGTCTGTTGAAACAGTCTCTGGGTTTGAGTTCATGATAATAGCTTCATAACCAGCAGCCTGGATAGCCTTAACCGAGTGAACAGTTGCGTAGTCAAACTCAACCCCTTGACCGATACGGATTGGACCAGAACCTAGGACTAGTACAGATTCCTTATCAGATCTGATAGATTCATTTTCCCAACCATAGGTTGAATAAAAATATGGTGTTTCAGAGTCAAACTCCGCCGCACAGGTATCGACCATCTTGTAGACTGGGACAATCTTGTTTTCCAAACGAAGCTGACGGACTTGGTCTGCAGTCGTTTCCCATAGTTCAGCAATCTTACGGTCTGAGAAACCATTGAGTTTGGCTGTTTTCAAGACTTCTAGATCTTGTGGATGAGCGCCCAATTCTTGCTCAATTTCAAAGATATGCAAGAGTTTATCCAGATAGAAGATATCAATCTTAGTCAATTCAGCAATCTCTTCAGGTGTATAACCACGACGAATAGCTTCTGATACATAGAAGAGACGATCGTCTTGGGCTTTCACAACCTTTTCAATCAAGGCATCATCAGAAACTGATGCAAGTTCAGGTATTTCATTGTGATGAACCCCAATTTCAAGGGAACGACAAGCCTTAAGGAGAGATTCCTCGATGTTACGACCGATTGCCATGACTTCTCCAGTCGCCTTCATCTGGGTACCAAGACGGCGCTCACCTTTTTCAAATTTGTCAAATGGGAAACGAGGAATCTTAGCAACCACGTAGTCAAGGGCAGGCTCAAACATGGCATAGGTTGAACCTGTAACTGGGTTGATAACCTCATCCAAGGTCAAGCCAACTGCAATCTTAGCAGCCAACTTAGCAATCGGATATCCTGTCGCCTTAGAAGCAAGGGCTGACGAACGCGATACACGGGGGTTTACTTCGATAACATAATACTTAAAGCTATGTGGATCAAGGGCCAGCTGAACGTTACATCCACCTTCAATCTTAAGGGCACGAATGATGCTCAAGCTTGCGTCACGAAGCATTTGGTTTTCATAGTCTGACATGGTTTGCGCAGGGGCAAATACGATGGAATCCCCTGTGTGAATCCCAACGGGGTCAAAGTTTTCCATGTTACAAACAACCAAAGCATTGTCAGCTGAGTCACGCATGACTTCGTACTCGATTTCCTTGAAACCAGCAATGGAACGTTCAATCAAACACTGGGTAACAGGTGACAATTTCAAACCATTTTCAGCGATTTCACGCAATTCTTCCTCGTTGGCACACATACCACCACCAGTACCACCAAGTGTAAAAGCTGGACGGACGATGACTGGGTAGCCAATTGTTGCTGCAAAGGCAACTGCTTCTTCGACTGTGTTGACAATTTCAGATTCTGGAATGGGTTGGTTGAGCTCTTCCATCAATTGTTTAAAGAGATCACGGTCCTCCGCTTGGTCAATAGCAGATAATTTAGTTCCCAGAAGTTCAACACCAAGCTCATCGAGGATACCATTTTTAGACAATTCCATGGCCATATTGAGCCCTGTCTGACCACCAAGGGTTGGAAGCAAGGCATCTGGACGTTCCTTACGAAGAATACGAGTCACAAACTCAAGTGTAATCGGTTCAATATAAACCTTGTCAGCAATTTCCTTGTCCGTCATGATGGTTGCAGGATTTGAGTTAACCAAAACAACCTCATAACCTTCCTCTTTCAAGGACAAGCAAGCCTGGGTCCCAGCATAGTCAAACTCAGCAGCCTGACCAATAATAATCGGACCAGAACCAATCACCATAATTTTTTGAATATCAGTACGTTTAGGCATTTATAAGATATTAAGGGCGTCAAGCGGACAAAGCTAAAATAGGAGTTATGACGAAGAACTATCAGTTCTAGGAATAACTATCTTTTTAGCACCGTCCGTAGCCCGTATTCAGTTTAGCAAATACGGACCACCCTTCTCCTTTCTATTCGTCGCCTCACAGGGCGACATTAAATAAATTCTCCGACGATTTTTTAGCGAAACGATACTTTTCGGTAAAAAATCTAGTGCAGGGAGTTTTTAGTTCGCCTGATAGCGACTAAAAGAAACGACCTGCCTTTCTATTCGGCAACTCTCGGGTTGCCATTAAATAAGATACAAAGGACGAATAGAAAGCGATTGAATTTTAGAAAACCAAGGAAGGATTGACAATCCAAGTTGGTTTCTCTAAATTCCGAGCTTTCCGTCCGTGTTCAGTTACATAAATTCTCCGACGAGCTTTTACTCGTTCTTAGTTTGATTGTTTAAAAGCTTCCATCATCTCGATAAACTCGTCAAATAGGTAGCTAGCGTCGTGTGGACCAGGGGCTGCATCTGGATGGTATTGAACAGAGAAAGCAGGTTGGTATCGGTGACGCACACCTTCCACTGACTTATCATTGATTTCTTCGTGGGTAATGATCAAGTGCTCTGGCAAGTCCTCACGGCTGACCGCATAACCATGGTTCTGGCTAGTAAAGTCTACACGTCCTGTAGCAATTTCACGTACCGCGTGGTTAAATCCACGGTGTCCAAATTTCATCTTATAGGTCTTAGCACCGTTTGCCATGGCAAAGAGTTGGTGCCCCATACAAATACCAAAGATTGGAATTTTTCCTTGCACACCACGAATCATGTCCAGTGCTTGTGGAACATCTTCTGGGTTACCTGGACCATTTGACAACATAACTCCGTCAGGATTGAGATGGAGAATTTCTTCAGCCGTTGTCGAATAAGGAACAACGGTCACATTACAGTTGCGTTTAGAAAGTTCACGTAGGATTGAGTGCTTGAGACCAAAGTCCACTAACACCACGCTCAAACCAACTCCTGGAGCTGGATAGGAAGTTTTAGTAGAAACCTGCTTGATATTATCTGTCGGCAAGACTGTCGCTTGGAGCTGGTCCGTCACATGGTCCATGCTGTCCCCAACATGGGTCAAGGTTGCACGCATAGTACCATGCTTACGGATAATCTTGGTAAGGGCACGCGTATCAATTCCTGAAATACCTGGAATTTTCTTGGCTTTCAAAAATTCATCCAAGGTCATTTGGTTGCGCCAATTACTTGCTCTACGTGCTTCTTCAAAAACAACGACTCCCTTACAAGTTGGAATAATGGATTCGTAATCATCACGGTTGATTCCATAATTTCCTACCAAAGGATAAGTAAAAGTCAAGATTTGTCCATTATAAGACTGGTCTGTGATGGATTCTTGATAGCCGGTCATCCCTGTGTTAAAGACGATTTCACCTGTTACATCAATATCTGATCCGAAGGCCTTGCCTTCAAAAACTGTGCCATCTTCTAATACTAGAAGTCTTTTTGTCATATTTTCACCTCTCGTGGACGCTCACTGGCGTCTTTTAACGTCTTGTGTTTTAGTTGGCGTTTCTACTCGCCAGTACGGATTCTAAGATTGCCATTCGAACAAAGACACCATTGGTCATTTGTTGGACAATCCGTGATTTTGGTGCTTCAACCAAGTGGTCTGCGATTTCTACATCACGATTGACTGGAGCTGGGTGCATGAGGATTGCTGTTTCTTTCAAACGATCGTAACGTTCTTGAGTCAAGCCATGTTGGGCATGGTAGTCTTCTTTTGAAAAAACTGCACCACTATCATGGCGTTCATGTTGCACACGGAGAAACATCATGACATCCACCTGATCAATGATTTCATCAATGGTTACAAACTGTCCATAGTCTGCAAACTCTTGACTTCTCCATTCCTCAGGTCCAGCGAAAAAGAGTTCAGCTCCCAAGCGTTTCAAAATCTGCATATTGGATTTGGCAACACGTGAATGGTCCAAGTCACCTGCAATCGCAACCTTGAGACCCTCAAAGTGGCCAAATTCCTCATAAATGGTCATCAAATCAAGCAAGCTCTGGCTAGGGTGTTGGCCCGAACCATCTCCACCATTGATAATGGAAGTCGTAATCGTGGGACTAGCAATTAACTCTCTGTAGTAATCAACCTCTGGGTGGCGAATCACACAGACATCAACTCCTAAAGCAGACAGAGTCAAAATGGTATCATAAAGTGTCTCACCCTTATTAACCGAACTAGTCTTCACATCAAAGTCAAGTCGTTCAAGCCCCAGTTTAATCTCTGCCACTTCAAAGGACTTATGCGTCCGTGTAGAATCCTCAAAGAAAAGATTGGAAACAATCGGGTGGTTTTCATAAGGAAGCTGAGCTCCGTTTTTAAACTCAATCCCTCGTTTGATCAATTTCATCACTTGATCGACAGTGAGGTCTTCCATGGACACCACATGGTTCAATGCTTGTTGATTTTCTGACATGGCCACTCCTTTAGCTTTCTAAGCTTCTTCAGTAATCAGAACTCTGTCTTGACCATCAAGTTCTGCCATCTCTACGATGATTTCTTCAGAACGACTAGTTGGGATATTTTTTCCAACGTAATCTGGACGGATTGGCAATTCTCTATGTCCACGATCAACTAGCACCGCAAGACTCACGCGCGCAGGACGACCATGACCTACAATATTATCAATAGCAGCACGGATGGTACGACCTGTATAAAGCACATCATCCACCAAGATAACTTCACGGTCTGTCACATCGACAGAAACCAAAGAAGTATCTTCTCCACTTTTAACATCATCACGGAAAGGTTTAGTATCCAATTCCACAACAGGAACTGAAAGATTTTCTAGCTGTTCCAAACGTTCTTGGATTCGGTGGGCGATAAAGACACCACGAGTTTTAATACCAGCCAAGACGATCTTATTCAAATCTTTGTTCCGTTCGATAATCTCATAAGTAATACGCGTAATCGCTCGTTTGACGGTCAATTCGTCTACAACTTCTTTTGTCTTCATGACAAACCTCCAAAAAGAAAAGTCTCCTTAAACAAGGAGACTTGAAATGTATAGCCAAGCGAACCCTACTGCAAACAGTATAGACTTCACCCTTCTACTTTATCACGCTCCTTGCCTGCCTCACGGGACAGGTTTAAAGGAATATTTAATTATCACTTACTATAGCACAAAGCATGCTTAAAATCAAGCAAAAACTTTTGGTACACCATCTTATAAATTTCTAAAGTCATATAACTGTGGGTACTGGTCACACTCTGGATTTTTAGGATGGCAAATGGCTCTTCCAAAATAAATCATGGCCTGATGGGCTGCTAACCACTGCTCAGGCGGCAAGATATCCATGACCCGCTTTTCCACCTCAAGTGGTGTCGCTGATTTTTTGACGATATCGTGGTGTTTGCAAATACGCTCCACATGAGTATCCACTGCAAAAGCTGGAATCCCAAATCCTACACTCATGACAACATTGGCTGTCTTGCGACCAACACCTGCCAAACTCTCTAATTCCTGACGTGTTTGAGGGACTTGACCATCAAAATCGTCTAGTAACTGTTGGGCACATTTTTTAAGGAATTTAGCCTTATTTCGATACAGTCCCAGGCGAGAAATGTGTGAAGCAATTTCACTTTCTGTTGCAACAGACATGGCTTGTGGCGTTGGAAAGGCAGCAAAGAGACCTGGCGTGGCCTTATTTACCGCTGCATCCGTTGTCTGGGCTGACAACATGACCGCAACCAAGAGTTCAAAATGATTGGTGAAATCAAGACTGGGCTTGGCATCTGGAAACAAAGCAATGATTTCTTCTAGCACCTTTCGTGCTCGTTTTTTTGACAAGACCATTATTCGTCTCCATCAAATAGTCCTTGTAAGCCAGCAAAAGGACTATTTTCTTCTTTCTTAACTGCTTGTTGGGCCTGGTATTCTTCCTCAGTCATGATTTGCCAGTCATTTCCTGACACAAATCCTTGACCAGCCTCTTCTTCAGCCGTCAAGACCTTGATAGGAATGTTTAGTAGGATATTGTCTGACACGCTCTCAGCAAGATCAAGTTCTCCATTTTCGATAGGCAAGACCAAATCATCATCTAGCACTTCTTGATCTAGCTGGTTGGTTGCGCCTTCCATGAAAACTTCCGTAACTGGATAAGATTCAACTAACTCAACTGGCTCCATACTGCGACTTGAAGCAAGAACAATGGTATAAGATAGTTGATAATCTAAGAAATACATACAGTCTTCGTACTGTACTTTCCCAACTGCAAGGATATTTTTTACATCTAAAATTTCTTGATTACGTGCACGCAGGTCTGCGGCTAAGTCTAACGTTTGTTCAAAGTTCAAGCCTTCAGACTGCTTACGAATTTCTTGAATATTTAATTTCATACTTCCTCCATAAAGATTTACTCTCTTGATTATACCATGAAAAGCCTACAAATCAGCCCACCAAACTTTGTAAATAAAATTCGAATTTTTTACATATTTACTATGACATTTTTGTTTTTTTTATTGCTATACTACATCAGATCAAGGAGGATGCTCACATGGAAGACAAGAAACTCATTCAACTCCTATCCAAGTTAAATAAAAGCTACCAAAACTGTAAACAGGGTACGGCAGATGATATTAGACTACAAGAGCTGCTAAACACTACTATGCAAGAGCTCAAAAAAACGGAAAAGTTGAACAACAGTATCTTAATTGATCTTGAGAAATTTTACCAACCCACCAGTCCTCTGATTGGACTGGGTAGCCTAAAACTAAACGATCAAGCACGCACTGCTTGGCGAAACTATGATAAAATCCATTACGAGCATGTCAAACACGTACTAACTCTTTAGGTACCTGTTTTTGGATTTTAGAGCATAGAATTTCCAGTTTTCTGTTGACAAAATTTCCTGAAAGGTATAGGATAGAGGTACTAATACTCGGAGGTAAGGGAGACATGAACAACTAAGTCTATCAAATAAAGAACCTTTATTTAGTAGATCTTGTTTTTGTCTCTTTTTGTGTGCTCTTATGCTCTTTTTCTGGCATTTTATACTCAATGAAAATCAAAGAGCAAACTAGGAAGCGAGCTACAGGTTGCTCAAAGCACTGCTTTGAGGTTGTAGATAAGACTGACGAAGTCAGTTACATATATCTACGGTAAGGCGACGCTGACGTGGTTTGAAGAGATTTTCGAAGAGTATTGATAGAGTTTTTTTGACATAGACTTTGGCTCTACTAGGTAAAGTAGAGCTTTTTGTTATGCACTATCAACATTCTAGAAAGGGTAATCATATGATAAAAATCAATCACCTGACCATCACACAGAACAAAAATTTACGAGACCTTGTCTCTGACCTCAGCATGATCATCCAAGACGGGGAAAAGGTAGCTATCATCGGCGAAGAAGGAAATGGTAAATCAACCTTGCTTAAAACTTTAATGGGGGAATCTTTGCCTGATTTCACTATCAGGGGTGACATCCAGTCTGACTATCAGTCACTCGCTTACATTCCTCAAAAACTCCCCGAAGAGCTGAAAAAGAAAAGTCTACACGACTACTTCTTTTTGGATTTTACTGATTTAGACTACAGTATCCTCTATCGTTTGGCTGAGGAATTGCATTTTGATAGCGACCGTTTCGCTAGCAACCAAGAAATTGGCAGTCTATCAGGGGGCGAAGCTTTGAAAATTCAGCTCATCCATGAGTTAGCCAAACCCTTTGAGATTCTATTTTTAGATGAACCTTCAAATGATCTGGACCTTAAGACGGTTGATTGGCTAAAAGGTCAGATTCGAAAAATTCGGCAAACTGTTATTTTCATTTCCCATGATGAAGACTTTCTTTCTGAAACGGCAGACACTATTGTTCACTTGCGACTGGTCAAGCACCGTAAAGAAGCAGAAACGCTAGTAGAGTATTTAGACTATGATAGCTATAGCGACCAGAGAAAGGCTAATTTTACCAAACAAAGCCAACAAGCTGCTAACGACCAAAGAGCCTATGATAAAACCATGGAAAAACATCGGCGAGTCAAGCAAAATGTAGAAACTGCGCTTCGAGCTACCAAAGACAGTACTACCGGTCGCCTATTGGCTAAAAAGATGAAAAATATCCTCTCTCAAGAAAAACGCTACGAAAAGGCAGCTCAGTCCATGACCCAAAAGCCACTTGAAGAGGAAGAAATCAGACTTTTCTTCTCAGATATACAGCCATTACCTGCTTCTAAAGTCTTAATCCAACTGGAAAAAGAAAATTTATCCATTGGCGACCGAATTTTGGTGCAAGAACTACAATTAACTGTCCGTGGCCAAGAAAAAATTGGTATCATCGGCCCAAATGGTGTTGGGAAATCAACTCTGTTAGCCAAATTACAGCAACTTCTGAATGATAAAAGAGAGATTTTACTTGGTTTTATGCCACAAGATTACCATAAAAAACTACAATTAGATTTATCACCAATAGCCTATCTCAGCAAAACTGGGGAAAAAGAGGAACTACAAAAAATCCAATCTCACCTAGCCAGTCTCAATTTCAGTTATCCAGAAATGCAGCATCAAATTCGCTCCTTATCTGGCGGACAACAGGGTAAACTCCTGCTTTTGGATTTAGTCTTGTGCAAACCAAACTTTCTCCTGTTGGATGAACCTACACGAAACTTTTCTCCCACTTCTCAACCCCACATCAGGAAACTCTTTGCAACCTATCCGGGCGGTCTCATCACTGTTTCGCATGACCGTCGTTTCTTAAAAGAGGTCTGTTCAAGCATCTACCGCTTGACAGAACACGGTTTGGAGCTAGTTAATTTAGACGATTTATAAATTTGCAACATAGCAAAAATCCAGAGACGACCTCTGGATTCTTTTACATCTGTTTCAAACGTTCGATCCGTTCTGAGATAGGTGGGTGGGTATAAAAGAGTTTTTGGAACCCTCCACCTTTCTTAGGATCATTGATATAAAGTGCACTGCTGGCATCATCGACAGGACGACTCATGGGTTTACTATTGTCTAACTTACGTAGGGCATTAATCATTCCTTGAGGATTGCGCGTCAACTCAACACTGGAAGCATCAGCTAGGAATTCCCTCTGACGAGAAATAGCTAGTTGCACCAAAGTTGCAGCGAGGGGAGCCAACACGATAGCTAGTAGGGAAACCACGAGCATAATGATTTCTAAGCCATTTCCTTCTCTGTCATCGTCACTTCGTCTGCGACCTGCGCCACCCCACCACATCATACGACCAGCCATACTAGAAAGCATGGTGATAGCACTAGCAAGGGCGACGGCAATAGTCGAAATACGGATATCGTAATTACGGATATGACTGACTTCATGTCCCATAACAGCTTCTAGCTCCTCACGATTCATGATAGCTAATAGACCTGACGTCGCAGCAACAGCCGCATTTTGAGGATTAGAACCTGTCGCAAAGGCATTTAAGGCTGGATCATCAATGATGAAAACACGGGGCATAGGAATCTGAGCGACCATAGCCATATCTTCCACTACATGGTAGAGGTCTGGTGCCGTTTGTTCATCCACCTCACGCGCTCCATTCATGGACATGACAATCTCTGTCGATTGAAAAATCATGGACAAGGCATAGATAAAGCCGATAATCAGTGCGATAACCAAACCACCAATCCCAGACCGCATAAAGAGGTAACCAACCGCATAGCCAACAAGAGCTAAGAGTAGGAAAAATACCAGCAACAAAATCCACGTTTTTCGTTTATTGCTTGCAATTTGATCAAACAACATCTTAGTCACCTAAACCGCTAAAATCAACTTTAGGAACTGCCTTTTCCTCTTCTGGTGTTTGAAGGAAATCTGCTGCTTTAAATCCAAACATTCCAGCGATAATATTGCTTGGGAAAGTTTCTAATTTTACATTGTAGTTGCTGACAACACTGTTATAGAGTTGACGAGAGTAAGAAATTTTATTTTCCGTGTTTGTCAACTCCTCTTGCAATTTAACAAAGTTGGCACTAGCTTTCAAATCTGGATAGCTTTCTGCAACTGCAAAAATACCTGAAACCTGACGAGTAAGGGCATCACTAGCTTTCATAGCTTCTGCTGGTGAAGTCGCTGCCGCCACTTGGTTACGCAGTTCTGCCACCTTTTCAAGGGTAGAACCTTCATATTTGGCATAACCTTTTACAGTCTCAATCAAGTTTGGCAAGAGATCATTTCGACGTTTCAACTGAACATCAATCTGACTCCAAGCCTCCTTTGTTTGCATACGATTTTTAACCAAACCGTTATAGCTAACAATCACAAAAATAACAATAAGAGCTAAAACTCCAAGAATAATCCAAGTCATTATATAAGTCCTTTCTGCTTTTAGATTAGTACCAGTATATCAAATTTTTAATGATTGTGGTAAAATAAGATGATACTAAAGAAGGAAATAACTATGAAACCAGAAACATTTTACAACTTGCTTGCCGAGCAAAATCTTCCACTTTCTGACCAGCAAAAAAAACAATTTGAACGTTATTTTGAGCTCTTAGTCGAGTGGAATGAAAAGATTAATTTAACAGCCATTACGGATAAGGAAGAAGTTTATCTCAAACATTTTTACGATTCGATTGCACCCATTCTTCAAGGTTTGATTCCCAATGAAACTATCAAACTTCTTGATATCGGAGCTGGGGCAGGATTTCCTAGTCTGCCGATGAAAATCCTCTATCCTCAGCTAGATGTGACTATCATTGATTCACTCAATAAGCGCATCAACTTCCTCCAACTGTTGGCTCAAGAACTGGATTTGGACGGTGTTCATTTCTACCATGGACGTGCCGAAGATTTTGCCCAAGACAAAAACTTCCGTGCTCAATATGATTTTGTAACAGCTCGTGCTGTAGCCCGTATGCAGGTCTTGTCTGAATTGACTATTCCCTACCTTAAAGTTGGCGGGAAACTATTGGCACTCAAGGCCAGCAATGCGCCTGAGGAGTTGTTAGAAGCTAAGAATGCCCTCAACCTCCTTTTTAGTAAGGTCGAAGACAATCTCAGCTACGCTCTACCTAATGGAGATCCGCGCTACATCACAGTGGTAGAAAAGAAAAAGGAAACACCAAATAAATATCCACGTAAGGCTGGCATGCCCAATAAACGCCCACTTTAATCTTTTTAGTAAAAAAATATTTACAAAGTTTGTAATTTTTGCTATACTATCACAAGCAAAGGTTTTTAATGTCATCCCGTGAGGTGACGAAGACGCAGAAATATTTAAAACTCTTTAAAGTCTAGATTTTAGAGAAGTCTTACTCTGAGGGCCTATTGCTGTAAAATAATGGGCTCTTTTTTGATGCCCAAAAGTGAGGTTTATATGAAACAAGAATCAACTGTTGATTTGTTACTAGACGTTGACCAACGTCCTTCAGCTGGAAAAGGAATTCTCCTTAGTTTCCAACACGTTTTCGCCATGTTTGGAGCGACCATCTTGGTACCATTGATTTTGGGAATGCCTGTATCTGTTGCCCTTTTTGCTTCAGGTGTTGGAACACTCATCTACATGATTGCTACTGGTTTTAAAGTTCCAGTTTATCTAGGTTCTTCATTTGCCTTTATCACAGCAATGTCACTTGCTATGAAAGAAATGGGTGGTGATGTATCTGCTGCTCAAACAGGGGTTATCTTGACTGGTTTGGTATATGTCCTTGTTGCTACCAGCATCCGATTTGTAGGAACAAAATGGATTGATAAACTCTTGCCACCAATCATTATCGGTCCTATGATCATCGTTATCGGTCTTGGACTTGCAGGTTCAGCTGTTACCAATGCAGGTCTTGTAGCAGACGGAAATTGGAAAAATGCTCTTGTAGCCGTTGTTACGTTCTTGATTGCTGCCTTTATCAATACAAAAGGAAAAGGCTTCCTACGAATCATTCCTTTCCTCTTTGCCATTATCGGTGGTTACCTCTTCGCACTAACTCTTGGCTTGGTTGATTTTACACCAGTTCTTAAAGCTAACTGGTTCGAGATTCCTGGTTTCTACTTGCCATTTAGCACAGGTGGTGCCTTTAAAGAGTACAATCTTTACTTTGGGCCAGAAACCATCGCCATCTTACCAATTGCTATCGTAACAATTTCTGAACATATCGGAGACCATACTGTTTTGGGTCAAATCTGTGGCCGTCAATTCTTGAAAGAACCAGGTCTTCACCGTACTCTTCTTGGTGACGGTATCGCAACTTCTGTTTCTGCCTTCCTTGGTGGACCAGCCAATACAACTTACGGAGAAAATACTGGGGTTATCGGTATGACTCGTATCGCTTCTGTCTCAGTTATCCGTAACGCTGCCTTCATCGCGATTGCCCTTAGCTTCCTTGGTAAATTCACTGCCTTGATTTCAACCATTCCAAATGCTGTACTTGGTGGTATGTCAATCCTTCTCTACGGAGTTATCGCCAGCAACGGTTTGAAAGTTTTGATTAAAGAACGTGTTGATTTCGCTCAAATGCGAAACCTGATCATCGCAAGTGCTATGTTGGTCCTTGGACTTGGAGGAGCTATCCTTAAACTTGGTCCAGTTACCCTTTCAGGTACTGCCCTATCAGCTATGACAGGAATCATCTTGAACTTGATCTTACCATACGAAAATAAAGATTAAATGTCTAAACACCAAATCCGCTCAGACAACTGAGTGGATTTTTTCGTACACTATAATACAAATATCTGTAAATTGTTAAAATCAAAAAACGTATAATATCAGGTATTCTAAAACCTTGATACTATACGTTTTATCATAGAAATTTTTACTTCATTTTCTCATCAAATGAGATTTGCATCAATCTCTTGTCTTACTTACGTTTCTTCTTCGCTTTTTTCATTTTGTTAGCCATGCGTTTCATAGACTGTTTCATGGCAAATTCACCGATTTTACCTTTTAGTCCGCCACCAAACATTTGGCTCATATCTGGCATTCCTGCCCCTCCGAGAGCTGACAGGTCAGGCATACCGCCTTGTCCCATCATTCCTTCAAGGGCAGACATATCCATTCCTCCCATATTTGGCATATTTTTTGGAAGGTTGTTTGGATTGATTCCCATCTGCTTCATCATCTTGTTCATATCACCAGACATGACTCCCTGCATGAGCTGTTTAGCCTGGTTAAAGTCTTTGATGAATTTATTAACTTCGACAAAGGTATTTCCAGAACCAGCTGCGATACGACGGCGACGGCTCGGATTTAACAAATCTGGATTTTCACGTTCTTCAGGTGTCATGGAAGACACAATGGCACGTTTGCGCGCAATCTGGCGCTCATCTACCTTCATGTTTTGAAGGGCTGGATTGTTGGCCATACCTGGAATCATCTTGAGCAAGTCTTCCATTGGCCCCATGTTTTGCACCTGATCCAATTGATCGATGAAATCATTGAAATCAAAGGTGTTTTCACGCATCTTCTCAGCCATTTCAAGGGCTTTTTGCTCATCGTATTCTTGAGAAGCTTTCTCAATCAAAGTGAGCATATCCCCCATACCAAGGATACGGCTAGACATGCGATCTGGGTGGAAGGTTTCAATGTCCGTAATCTTTTCACCTGTACCAGTGAACTTGATTGGTTTTCCAGTAATATGACGAACAGATAGAGCAGCACCACCACGAGTGTCCCCATCAATCTTGGTAAGGATGACCCCAGTCACTTCCAACTGAGCATTAAACTCACGCGCAACATTGGCCGCTTCTTGACCAATCATGGCATCAACGACGAGCAAAATTTCATTTGGTTGAGCTAGTGTTTTCACATCGCGAAGCTCATTCATCAGAAGCTCATCAATCTGCAAACGACCTGCCGTATCAATCAAGACATAGTCATTATGATTAGCTTGGGCTTGTTCCAAACCTTGACGTACAATCTCCACAGCTGGAACCTCTGTTCCAAGAGCGAAGACAGGCACATCAATCTGTTGTCCCAAGGTCTTAAGCTGATCAATAGCAGCAGGGCGATAAATATCCGCCGCAATCATCAAGGGACGGGCATTTTCTTCTTTCTTGAGTTTGTTAGCCAATTTACCTGCAAAGGTTGTTTTACCAGCCCCCTGCAAACCAACCATCATGATGATGGTAGGAATCTTAGGTGACTTGATAATTTCTGCCGTATCAGAACCTAAAACAGCTGTCAGTTCCTCATCTACAATTTTAATAATCTGTTGAGCAGGATTAAGGGTATCAATGACCTCATGCCCGACTGCACGCTCACGAACTTTCTTGATAAAGTCCTTTACAACAGGCAAGGCAACGTCGGCCTCAAGCAAGGCCAAGCGAATTTCTTTGGTTGCCTCTTGGACATCAGATTCAGAGATTTTTCCTTTTTTACGTAGATTTTTAAAGACGTTTTGCAAACGTTCTGTTAAACTTTCAAATGCCATTTTTCTTCCTCTTATTCTCTATTATCAATGCTTGTTAAAATTTCTATCTGCTCCTGCAAAAAGTCATCCTTGGGATAGCGCTCCAAAATCTGGTCAAAAATCTGACTGCGGACAATGTAGTCCGAGTACATGTGCAATTTCATCTCATAATCTTCCAGAATCTTTTCTGTCCGCTTGATATTATCATAGACAGCCTGACGACTGACACCAAACTCCTCGGCAATCTCAGCAAGGCTGTAATCATCAGCGTAGTAGAGCTCGATATAATTCATTTGCTTATCTGTCAAAAGCGCTGCATAAAATTCAAAGAGCGCATTCATACGATTGGTTTTTTCAATTTCCATAACTTTTATTATACCAAAAATTAGCCTAATCTACCACATTAGCAGGCTAATCCGAGAAGATAGCTAGCTAAATTTGAACAAGACAAGAGACTAGCCCCAAGTAATTTCCAATTGATAGCTGGCAAAGGGTTGTCCCTCTTGATTTTGTAGTTGATAATCTAAATGAATCTTTTGCCCATCAACTTCATAACGGCTCGTTTGGATGATAAACTCCTGCATGCCCATAGGTGTCGGAATATAGGCTAAACTATCACTATCCTTTAAAAAGCGCATAATGGTCTTGGGATTGGAAAATCGACTCATCACCAGTTCTTGACCATGAAATTTAATAACCACTTTTTCCTTTTCCTCATTATAGAAAAGCAGGTAGCTATAATCTCCTTTTTCATGCACTTCCACATCATAAAGCTGGTCAATCACTTCCAACTGCTCATCAAACTGAATCCTATTTCGCATCCGAATCTTCACATCAAGTCCTCTTTCTTGTCTCTTGTCCTACTATTTTACCAAAAAGAGCAGGATTTTGCTATAATGGTCATATGAACGAAAAAGTATTCCGTGACCCAGTTCACAACTACATCCATGTCAATAATCAAATCATCTATGACTTGATCAATACAAAAGAATTTCAGCGTTTGCGTCGAATCAAGCAACTGGGGACTTCCAGTTATACCTTCCACGGTGGAGAACACAGTCGCTTCTCTCACTGTCTAGGAGTCTATGAAATTGCACGACGCATCACAGAGATTTTCGAAGAAAAATATCCTGAGGAATGGAATCCTGCCGAGTCTCTCTTGACCATGACAGCTGCTCTCCTACATGACCTTGGGCATGGTGCCTACTCCCATACTTTTGAACATCTCTTTGATACAGACCACGAAGCCATTACTCAGGAGATTATTCAAAGTCCTGAGACAGAGATTCACCAAGTCTTACTACAAGTAGCGCCCGATTTCCCAGAAAAAGTTGCCAGTGTCATAGACCATACCTACCCTAACAAGCAGGTTGTGCAACTCATTTCCAGTCAGATTGATGCAGACCGCATGGACTATCTCTTGCGCGACTCCTATTTTACAGGAGCATCTTATGGGGAATTTGACCTAACTCGAATTCTCCGAGTCATTCGTCCTGTCGAAAACGGTATTGCCTTTCAGCGCAATGGCATGCATGCCATCGAAGACTACGTCCTCAGTCGCTACCAGATGTATATGCAGGTTTATTTCCACCCAGCAACACGCGCCATGGAAGTTCTCCTGCAAAATCTCCTCAAACGCGCCAAGGAACTCTATCCTAAAGAAAAAGACTTCTTTGCCCGAACTTCTCCACACCTCCTACCTTTCTTTGAAAAAAATGTGACCTTGTCTGATTATCTAGCTCTGGATGATGGTGTGATGAATACCTACTTCCAGCTCTGGATGACCAGTCCTGATAAGATTCTTGCAGACTTGTCGCAACGCTTTGTCAACCGCAAGGTCTTTAAATCCATTACTTTTTCACAAGAAGACCAAGACCAGCTCGCCAGCATGAGAAAATTGGTTGAGGACATTGGCTTTGATCCCGACTACTATACTGCCATTCATAAGAACTTTGACCTCCCTTATGATATCTATCGTCCCGAATCTGAAAATCCACGAACACAGATTGAGATTTTACAAAAGAATGGTCAACTGGCAGAGCTCTCTAGCCTGTCTCCTATCGTCCAATCCCTTGCTGGTAGTCGTCACGGAGATAATCGTTTCTATTTTCCGAAAGAAATGTTGGACCAAAACAGCATCTTTGCAAGCATTACCCAGCAATTTTTACACTTGATTGAGAACGATCATTTTACCCCAAATAAAAACTAGAAGAGGAAATTTATGAGTATTAAACTAATCGCCGTCGATATTGACGGAACCCTAGTCAATAGCCAAAAGGAGATTACTCCTGAAGTCTTTTCTGCCATCCAAGATGCCAAAAAAGCTGGTGTCAAAGTCGTGATTACAACAGGCCGCCCTATCGCAGGTGTTGCCAAACTTCTGGATGACTTGCAGTTGAGAGATGAAGGCGACTATGTCGTGACCTTCAATGGTGCCCTTGTCCAAGAAACTGCTACAGGCCATGAGATTATCAGCGAATCTTTGTCTTATGAGGATTATCTGGATATGGAATTCCTCAGTCGCAAGCTCGGTGTCCACATGCATGCCATTACCAAGGACGGTATCTACACTGCCAATCGCAATATCGGAAAATACACTGTGCACGAATCAACCCTCGTCAGCATGCCAATCTTCTACCGCACACCTGAAGAAATGGCTGACAAGGAAATCGTTAAATGTATGTTTATCGATGAACCAGAAATTCTCGATGCTGCCATTGAAAAAATTCCAGCAGAATTTTACGAACGCTACTCTATTAACAAATCTGCTCCTTTCTACCTCGAACTCCTTAAAAAGAATGTAGATAAGGGTTCAGCTATTACTCATTTAGCTGAAAAACTCGAATTGACCAAAGATGAAACCATGGCTATCGGTGACGAAGAAAATGATCGTGCCATGCTGGAAGTCGTTGGCAACCCTGTAGTCATGGAAAACGGAAATCCAGAAATCAAAAAAATCGCCAAATACATCACTAAATCTAACGATGAATCCGGCGTAGCCCATGCTATCCGTACATGGGTACTGTAAAAGTATCATTTTTCAATAAGAATTGATTAGCAATATAATCCAATGAATTTTTTTAGCAAACTATTTAATTTAAAACAAAATAATCATAATAGAGACACAAATTCTGATTGTAACAATTTTTACCTAAACAAATTAGAGTGCGGCCTTACTCCTGGGCAACTCATACTCATAGATTGGACTCAAAAAACAGGGAGAAATTATAATTTCCCAAGATATTTTAAATACTCTCTTCAAATTGACCCTGAATCTACACACAATCAATTATACAAATTAGGATACTTCACTAAAAATAAGACTTTATCATATCTTAAAGTAGTAGAATTAAAAACTATATTATCTAAACATAATTTACCTACTTCTGGAAAAAAAGCAGAATTAATTACAAGAATAATTAATAATATCAACGTTGACAAATTAGATATTCCGTTCGAATTTAAACTAACAAAAGAAGCACAAAATCTTATTATCGAACATAGTGACTATATCAAAGCATACTATGATAAAGACATAACTATGGAAGATTATTGTAAAGAAAAAAATAATATCTCTTTTAAAGCAACTTTTGGTGATATAAAATGGAGTCTTTTAAATAAACAAGCTCATAGGAATACTGTATCAGGAGATTTTGGATGTTTATCTAACACACGAAAGGCTCAAGGAAGACATTTGGAACAAGAAGGTAATATTAAACATTCTTTAATATATTACATAGAATCTTTGATAATTACTAGTTCAGGATTAGAAAACAATTTTTCAGCCACTGATTATCCAGTATATTATCCCGATTCGATACCTGACTACTCACTAAAACATATTCAAACATTAATGGAATCATTATCTGATGACGATTATGATTTTGCTTTTGATGAAGCATTATTTCGCTTCTCAATTTTGAATGTAAATCATTTTTTATCTAAAGAAGATATTGACTATTTAAGAGTTAATTTACCTTGTTCTACTGCTGAAGAAATAAACAATTACTTAAAGAAATATGAATGTTATAGTCCTTTAAATAATTTAGAACTTGACGATTTTGAATAAATTGATTATACAAACATTTATATACTCGATATAGTCTCAATTTTATCTGATGATTGCCCAAATTTTTCAATAATAAAACGCATAATATTATGGAGATAATGAACTGCACCCCAAAAGTTAGACAGAAAAAATCTAACTTTTGGGGGTCAGTACATAAATCCCCTATATTATGCGTTCTTTTAATATCAAGGACTTTTTGACAAACTTCTTTGATGTCTAATTACTGCCCCCTGCCGGAATCGAACCAGCAACTACTCCTTAGGAGGGAGTTGTTATATCCATTGAACTAAGGGAGCTAGATAAAAACTCTGCTGAAAAGCAGAGTTTTTTAGTCGAATTAACGACGGATTTCTTTGATACGAGCTGCCTTACCTTGAAGAGCACGCAAGTAGTACAATTTCGCACGACGTACTTTACCGTAACGTACAACTTCGATTTTTTCAACACGTGGAGTGTGGATTGGGAAGATACGTTCAACACCTACACCGTTAGAGATTTTACGAACTGTGTAGTTTTCTGAGATACCAGCACCTTTACGTGCGATAACAACACCTTCAAAAATCTGGATACGTTCACGGTTACCTTCGACAACTTTCGCGTGTACACGAACAGTGTCACCAGGACGGAATGATGGGATATCAGTACGAAGTTGACCTTCAGTCAAGCTTTGGATTAATGGATTCATTTTATTCTCCTATCTTTGTCAATCTTGAGGAATCTTCCTCAGCGGATAAACTGTATTTTTGTGCGTCCATTACACACAAGATACAGTTTACCAAATTTTCACAAAAAAGTAAAGAAATTTACAACAGAATTCCTAAAAAAATCGCAACCAAACCACCTAGGTAGGTCAAAGCCAGATAAGAATAAAATACCTTCTTATCACTTAACAGTCTTTGGAGTTCATCATTAAAGGTCGAAAAAGTCGTTAAACCACCACAAAATCCTGTTGCTAGAATAGCATAGACTTCCTTAGACTCCACATGATTGTAGAATAATCCAATTAAAAAACAACCTAAAAGATTGGCTATGAGCGTTCCGAGGGGCAATTTAGATGCTTGATTATAGCGGGAAAAGAAATAGCGCACTAAAGCTCCGAAACCACAAGCAATTGCAAGATAGACGATTACCATTTTTTCCTCCCTAAATAGTAAGCTAAAAGCAGTCCGCCACCGATGCTCAAAAGCAAATACAGGACTAAACTAAGATAACGCCCTGTATCAAGCAGTTTCACAGCATCAAGCATGAGACTAGAAAAGGTTGTTAAACCTCCGCAAAAACCCGTCCCTAGCGCTAAAACCAATCCCTTACTAGTACCCTTATAAACCAGATAACCCTTGACAAGATAAACCAGGCAGAAAATTCCCAGATAGTTGACAAAGAGAGTCCCCCAAGGAAAGTCTGGACTGGCTGGTAACCAAGTGGAAACTAGATAGCGGACAAGTCCGCCTAACATAGCAGCTAGAAAAATCCCTAGCAGATAAAATTGTTCTTTTTTCATTTGATATTTTGATCCTGATAATCACGCGAACGTTTGAGTATGTCCGAAAACGTTGCGACAATAGTCTCCTGATAGCGCTTGTCCTCTACACGACTCCTAACCTTTTCAAAAATAACTTCTTCTCTCTTAGTATCTAAAATCGGTTTCCCTGAAGCCTTCTTATAAGCAACAACCCCTTCAACTAAATGCATTCTTTCTTCTAACAGTTTGACAATTTGGTCGTCGATTTGATCAATTTCTTGACGAATACTATCTAAATCCATACAGTCTCCTCCTTTATTTGATTTATTGTATCAAAAAGCTACCAAATAGGCTAGTAAAATCTCAACTCACGATAAAAAACTGCACTGATTGATTACATCAGCGCAGTTTTATACTTATCCTACTTTAGCAGCCAATTCTTCTGCGAATTGTTCCAAGCGTTCAATATCTTCTTCCTCGGCAGAAAGATCAACTTTAACACACTCTGAACCTTTCTCTGCTCCTGTCGCTACAAAAACGCGGTCAAAGTCATCGACAGCCTTACAGAATTCATCGTAGAAGGTATCTCCTGATCCGACCACTCCGTAGATTTTGCCATTCAAGTTGAGGTCAGCTAGGTCTTCGTAGAAGTCCATCATCTCATCAGGCAATTCTCCATCACCATAAGTATAGGTTGCAACGATAGCGATGTCTGCTTCCAAGAAGTCTGAAGCGTCAACAGTTGTACATTCATCAACATCGACATCCAAGCCCAAGTCACGTAATTTGTCTGCTACAATATCTGCAATTTCTTCGGTATTACCGGTCATACTGGCAAATACAATTTTTGCTAATGCCATATCGTCCTCCTCAATTTATCTTTCTCCATTATATCACATCTTTTTCATTTTAAAAATAAAAATTCTTGTGCTACAATGAAATGAGAAAGAATTGAGGTTATTTATGGACATTTGCCATCAAATTTTAGAAAAAATTAAAGAATACGACACGATTATCATTCATCGTCATATGAAACCAGATCCTGATGCCTTGGGAAGTCAGGTGGGCTTGAAAGCTCTTCTCAAACATCATTTCCCAGAAAAAACCATCAAAGCAGTTGGTTTTGATGAACCAACTCTTACTTGGATGGCTGAAATGGATCTTATTGAAGATAGTGCCTACCAAGGTGCACTGGTCATCGTCTGTGATACGGCGAATACTGCTCGTATTGATGATAAACGCTATATTCAAGGTGATTTTCTCATTAAGATTGACCACCATCCAAATGATGATGTATATGGTGACCTATCTTGGGTGGACACTAGTTCAAGTAGCGCTAGTGAGATGATTACCCTATTTGCCCAAATAACTCAACTGTCCTTGTCAGATTGCGCTGCTGAGTTGCTCTTTGCAGGAATTATCGGTGATACAGGTCGTTTCCTTTATCCTTCTACGACTGCACGGACTCTTCGTCTGGCTGCTTATTTGAGAGAACAGAACTTTGACTTTGCGGCTCTCACTCGCAAAATGGACACTATGAGTTACAAAATTGCTAAACTTCAAGGCTACATCTACGACCATCTGGAAGTGGATGAAAATGGCGCGGCGCGCGTTATCCTGAGTCAAGAAGTCTTGAAACAATTCAATGTTACCGATGCTGAAACTGCAACCATTGTCGGTGCACCTGGACGTATTGACAGCGTCAGTATCTGGGGAATTTTTGTAGAGCAGGCTGATGGCCACTACCGAGTTCGCTTACGCAGTAAAATCCATCCTATCAATGAAATTGCCAAAGAACATGATGGTGGAGGCCACCCTCTAGCAAGCGGTGCTAATTCCTATAGTATAGAAGAAAACGAAATCATCTATCAAAAGTTAAAAAACTTGCTTAAAAACTGATAAAATACTTGCCAAACTTTTTAGAATCTGATAGACTAGTATGGTAACAATCTATGGCTCGCAAAGAGACCATGGCAGAAAGGAAATATTGCAAAATGAAAAAAGATATCCATCCAGAATATCGCCCAGTTGTCTTCATGGACACAACTACTGGTTACCAATTCCTTAGCGGTTCAACAAAACGCTCTAACGAAACAGTTGAGTTCGAAGGCGAAACTTACCCATTGATCCGTGTGGAAATTTCATCAGACTCACACCCATTCTACACTGGACGTCAAAAGTTCACTCAAGCAGATGGACGCGTGGATCGTTTCAACAAAAAATACGGTCTCAAATAATGATAAAAAGACAGCTTCGGCTGTTTTTTTGTTTCTTGAAATCAACTGCTGTTTTCATATTCCAGACTCAAAAAACTTTGCACTCTCAATAACCAAACAATGGTTTCCAGAGTATAGAGTTTTTTCTTGCCTAAAAAATATAAAAGATATATACTAGCTATATATCGTATAGATTGGAGATATATCATGGCTACATCACTTACTAAGCAATACAATTTTAAAATCAACGAGTCATCAATGGAACAAGCTAGAGCTATCATCAAGGAAAAAGGAATGACTATGACGGATGCTATTAGTCTTTTTATCGAGCAGATTGTTCTCGAACAGGATTTGCCAATAAAAACTGCAGAAGATTTACACCGTGAACGATTGATTCAGGAGCTACAAGCCCAATCTGAACGCGCCTTAAGAGAATATGAATCCGGACAAGGAACTTCCCTAGATGACATGAGGCTACGATATGATTTATAAAGTGATTCTATCTACTGAAGTGAGTCAGGCAATTGACAGTATCCATAACTACATCAGCACTGTTCTTTTATCACCCCAGTCGGCTAAGAATACTGTAGCCAAAATTTTAGACGGCTTAAAAAGTTTAGAAACTTTTCCTGAAGCTGGCTTTGATGCAGATGAAAAAATAGGACTAAAAATCAACAGTAAGTACCCAACACGAGGAAAAATTATCGGTCAGTATATCTTGCTTTACTTTATCGACCAGACTCAAAGAACTGTTTTTCTTTCCCACTTATTTCACACCAAAAGTGACTATGTTACCTTGCTCCAAAGCAAAAATAACAAAAACTCAAAATCATCATTTTAATGTCCACTGCTCCCTTAATAGCCTTGTAATTATAAAGAATACAGTCTTCATTTTAACTAGAAACTCAAAAAAACTTTGCACTCTAGATAGCCACACGATGGTTTCCAGAGTACAAAGTTTTTTAATTTGACAAGATTTAGTCTTCCTTATCTTGATTTTCAGTTCCTTACCAATAAAAAACTAAGCCTAGGACAATCTCCAAAGCTTAGTTTGATCTAGTTTCTTAATTTCCAGCGTAATATTTTTGAATTCCTTTAATAATACCTTCAACTAACTTATTTTGGTATTGATCACTACGGATTCGTTGGTTTTCTTCTGGATTATCCATATAACCCAACTCTAATAACACAGCAGGTTTCGCAGTCTCACGAAGAACAGCGAAGGTGGCTTGCAAAAGCCCAGCATCTCTAGCTCCTGTCTCAGTCAAGAGAGATGAATGAAGGTCAGCTGCCAAACGATTACTTTCACTTATACGGTCTGGATTATTATGCCAGTACTGGTTAATCTTGCTCGGATAACCCACTTCTTCCTTATAAGAATAAGTCTGTATTCCCAGATTCAGTGTTGTGTCATTCCCAGTAGCGTTAAAATGAATACTAATAAAGAAGTCTGCATTCGTTTTATTTACCATACGAGAACGCTCTGTCACAAAGTCAACATCCACATCACTATCACGAGATGTTAAAACTGTATAGCCAAGTTCTTCTAAACGTTTCCGTAATTTACGAGAGACCTGTAGATTCAAATCTTTTTCAGCTATTCCATAATAGTAAGCGCCCGAATCACGTCCACCATGCCCAGGATCTAGGAAAATAGTCTTACTATAGCGCCCCTTTTCAAATCCTTTTGGAAGTTCTTGCACCCATTTACCATTATCTTTGAAAAAATGACTACTTCCATCAATAGTATAAGTTCCAGTGACATAAACGCCATCTTCTTTAAGATAATACCAAGCTTTATAATCTTGATCATAAATCCACTCTTTGTGAGCCATGTAGCCACCAGATTTTAGATAGTAAGAGCCAACCCATTGCTGTTCAGCATAGTGCCCACCTGACTTGAGATAAAACCAGCTAGAGTAGCTCGGATCGTACACCCATTCTTTATCTGCCATAGCCCCACTGGACTTCAGGTAATAATTTCCCTTCCAGGTATTAGCCATCATGGTACCATTTTGATCAAATGCATACCATTTACCATTGATTTGACTCCATTGGTTAGACAAATATTTTCCTGAGCCATTGGCGTAGTACCACTTGTTAGCCATCTGATACCAGCTATTTTCAAGTAAGTAACCATTCTTATCAAATAGGTAGCCCTCATAAAGAGTATCTGTAAATTTGACACCCGTTTGACTATAATAAGTCCACTTCCCGTCTTCTTTTACCCAACCAGTTTGTAGCTTAGACTCAGTAGGAAGAGTTGGCTTTGTCTCCTGCTTACTCGAACTAGGAGTCGTTGGCTGGTTTTCTGTAGCTGCTTGAGAATCACTTGCAGAGCTAGTAGTTGAACTAGCGATATAGTTATTCTCAGAATGACTAGTATCATTAGCTAGAACTGTTTGGCTAGTAAATCCAAGAAGAGCCAGAGCAAGAATCGTAAATTTCTTATATGATTTCATTTATTTAACCTTTCTAGGGGAATGGAATCCCTGTGTTATTGAGTTCTTTAACTTCCTTGATGAAGGAAGATTTGTTCTACATCCTCTAAACTATATTTTATATGATATCATGGAGTGTTTAGCTTATTTAAAAATGTGAAACCTAAAAAGCATGACTAAGTGGGAACCTTAAAAATTCAATTTCTGAACACCTAATCTCGCTTCAGATAGTTATCGAACAAGTCGAGTAGATTTCATTAAAATCATCTATTTATATTATACACCAAATTTAAGAAAAATTTTTGCAAACATCTAAATTTAAAATAAATCTAGTCCCTAGCTATACCGAATTTTAGTTTACTCTGCCCAGTAGAGATGTTATAATAAAAATAGGAGGACACAAAATGAACAATAAAACTAAAAAGTTCACACTTACTACAGTTTTAGTACTTTCCTTGTTAGGAGCTGGAACTCTTACATCACAATCAGTAGCCGCTAATGATAGGTTGGTTTCCACTCAAGAAATCAATGGTCAATCCTACAATATCTTGAACTCAGAGGTAACTAGTACTTCTGCCGGTACTAGCTTAGTTGGAATTGAAGGGACTTTCTTGACGCCAGATAAGCAGGCTATTTTAGACCGTATCAATGCCATTCGAAAAGAGGCGGCAGATGAAGGCCTAGTTACTAGCTACGTTCCTATCAAATGGTCAACTGCACTAGAAAAAACAGCCTTCGTTCGTGCAGCAGAAGCTTCAATCACCATTGATCACACACGCTTGTCTAGTAAGGACATTTGGAGTGCTTGGCCTACAGGAAATTTCTCCCTTTCAGAAAATTTGGCTTGGAACTACAATGGATTTATGAAGGCCATCCAGCAATGGTATGATGAAAAAGCCGATTATGTTAAATCTCGTAGTGGTGTCAGTGTTGCAGGTCAAACTGGACACTACGAATCCTTAATTAACCCAAAATTGACCTATATGGGGCTTGCAGCCTTTGAAAACCCTGTCACTCAAAATGGATGGATTACCGTTGCACAAAGTTTCGGAACAGCATCTGGTGGCTCTGAAGAACTAGCTGGTAGTTATGGAAAGGCCATTCAATATACAGAAACAAATTCTTCTCAGATTCAAACATTTGCGACTAAGGCGAATCTTTTTGACAAAGACTTGAAGGCTATCGGAACTCATAAAACCAAAACTGCAAATACAAATTCAAGTCAGAAACTAGACGATGAGACCAATGACCCTGCCGAATTTCTTAATCGACTAAGAAGTTGGTTCAATCATTCTCAATACTTCGGAAGTTGGATTCAATCAAACGGACGTTGGTGGTTTAAACACAATGACGGCTCATACACGAGTAATGGATGGGAAAAAATAAATAGAACTTGGTATCGCTTTGACAACTCTGGTTGGATGCAAACAGGCTGGGTAAAAGACGGTACTTGGTACTATCTCGACGGTTCAGGCGCTATGAAGACTGGTTGGCTCAAAGATAATGGTAGCTGGTATTATCTTGATAGCTCAGGTGCTATGAAAACAGGCTGGATGAAAGTATCTGGCAAATGGTACTATGCCTATAGTTCTGGTGCACTCTCAATCAATACGACTACACCTGACGGCTACCGTGTCAATGACAATGGTGAATGGGTAGGATAATTTAACACAACAAAAAGACTCTATACTATCTCACAGTGAGTAATCTTCACTTTCAGATAGTATAGAGATTTTTATTTACCTAGTATAGCTCTTATCTTAGGCGTTTATAACAAACTGAAACAAGAACAAGACAAAAGCACCTCGTAAAAAGTACTGCAAGTTGGTAATACCTTTTTGAGGTGCTTTTTGATATGAGCCCATGTCTTCTCAATAGGATTGTACTCAGGTGAGTAGAGAGGAAGAGGTAAAAGTTTATGCCCAAACTCTTCACACAAGAGTTCTATCTTATCCATTCTATGGAATCTTACATTATCCATAATAATAACTGAGGGTGTATTTAATGTTGGTAAGAGAAACTTCTGAAACCAAGCTTCAAAAAAGTCGCTCGTCATCCTCTCTTCGTAGGTCATTGGAGCGATTAACTCACCATTTGTGAGCCCTGCAACCAAAGAAATCCTCTGATATCTTCTTCCAGATACTTTACCTCTTATTATCTGACCTTTTAAAGAGCGACCATACTCTCGATAAAAATAAGTATCGAATCCTGTTTCATCAATATAAACAGGTGCTAGGTACTTTAAACTATTAAAATTTTTCAGAAATAAGGCTACTTTTTCTGGATCTTGTTCATGAATAGTATAGTACTTTATGGTTACCGAACAAGTCTAATGAAAAAATTCTGATGATAGTTCTAAATCTCAATAACCGCTTGGGTTCCATGATCCAACTCCAGCAAGACATCTATACTTGTATAGAAAATCCTGCCCTGAATAAGGGGATGTAAATATTGCTTTCCTCCAAAATGGTCATAGTTTTGCTGGCAAATCTAACATATCACGGATAAATTAACAAGTGATTTCTGAATTGCTAAACATTTTCTTTTCTTATAGCATATTTTCAGATTTTCTCTTTGAGAAAGATATTTCCAAGAAAAAGGTTCGTTTTTTTATCTATTTTCAAAAAGTCCCAAAAACTGAATTGAAAGAATTTTTAGAAAATTTCTGTTTTTTTCTTTACAGTGAAAAAAAATTCTGCTATAATGACTCATGTAATAAAATATGACAATAAAAGGAGAACGATATGACATCTGCTAAAGAATATATCCAAAGCGTGTTTGAAACTGTAAAAGCTCGTAACGGGCACGAGGCTGAATTCCTCCAAGCTGTTGAAGAATTTTTCAACACTTTGGAACCTGTATTTGAAAAACACCCTGAGTATATCGAAGAAAATATCTTGGCACGTATTACTGAGCCTGAGCGCGTGATTTCTTTCCGTGTTCCTTGGGTTGACCGTGATGGAAAAGTTCAAGTAAACCGTGGTTACCGTGTTCAATTCAACTCAGCTGTTGGACCATACAAAGGCGGACTTCGTTTCCACCCAACTGTTAACCAAGGGATTTTGAAATTCCTAGGATTTGAACAAATCTTCAAAAACGTCTTGACTGGACTTCCTATCGGTGGAGGTAAAGGTGGATCAGACTTCGATCCTAAAGGTAAAACAGATGCTGAAGTGATGCGCTTCTGCCAAAGCTTCATGACTGAATTGCAAAAACACATCGGACCATCACTTGACGTACCTGCTGGTGATATCGGTGTTGGTGGACGTGAGATTGGTTACCTTTACGGTCAGTACAAACGCCTTAATCAATTTGATGCTGGTGTCTTGACTGGTAAACCTCTTGGATTTGGTGGTAGCTTGATTCGTCCAGAAGCAACTGGTTACGGTTTGGTTTATTACACTGAAGAAATGCTCAAAGCTAACGGTAATAGCTTTGCTGGTAAGAAAGTGGTCATTTCAGGTTCTGGTAACGTTGCTCAATACGCTCTTCAAAAAGCGATTGAACTCGGTGCAACAGTTATCTCTGTTTCTGACTCAAATGGTTATGTCATCGATGAAAACGGTATTGACTTCGATCTTTTAGTAGATGTTAAAGAAAAACGTCGTGCTCGTTTGACTGAGTATGCTGCTGAAAAAGCAACTGCTACTTATCATGAAGGTTCTGTATGGACTTACGCTGGAAACTATGACATCGCTCTTCCATGTGCGACTCAAAACGAAATCAACGGTGAAGCAGCTAAACGTTTGGTTGCTCAAGGCGTTATCTGTGTATCTGAAGGTGCCAACATGCCAAGCGACCTTGATGCCATCAAAGTTTACAAGGAAAATGGTATCTTCTACGGACCTGCCAAAGCTGCCAACGCTGGTGGTGTAGCCGTTTCCGCCCTTGAAATGAGCCAAAATAGCCTTCGCCTCTCATGGACTCGTGAAGAAGTTGATGGACGTCTCAAAGACATCATGACAAACATCTTTAACACAGCTAAAACAACTTCAGAAACATATGGTCTTGATAAAGACTACCTTGCAGGAGCAAACATTGCTGCCTTTGAAAATGTAGCAAACGCTATGATTGCACAAGGTATTGTTTAAGATTTATTTGCTCAATCCTCAATCACTACGATTGGGGATTTTTAGCTTGAATTAAACAGTTGGAAAATTACTTACTCGCCCCCTTTTTTGCCCCCTGGCACATAAAAATAAAAACCGCTAGTCCTAAGAATAACGGTTTAATCATGTTTTTAAGCTACTAATGTAGTCGCTCTATTATTTAAATAAAATGAAGTGTTATGAATAACTTCAATATCTTTAAAGTTTTTTGTTAGATTTATAATTTCAACTATAGCCATCTCTACTCGTTAGTTTACAGCAAAAAATTATGCTTAATTATTATTGTTTTTGTAAACAATCAGCGAACCCAATACTATTCCATTCAACAAGCCTAAAGAAATACCATATTCAACTGGAAAATCTAAAAAAATTGCAAACACTATTCCAATCATCACCCCTAGTGAGGCTGCTGTTGAAATTACATATTCATTTTCTTTCTTCATTTTCTGTACACCTCATTTCCTTTTTGTATATAAGCTCTAGTCATCTCCACCAAGAGCCATTAAGTACTTATGATTTCCTGACTCAACAATCTTACCACCTTTCATTACAAAAATAATATCCCGCATCCTTAATCGATAACAATCTGTGAACTACAATTATTTGAGTACAGCCCTGACTTTTTATATACTTTGTTATTCTTTCCTCATTAATAGTGTCTAATGCACTAGTTGCCTCATCTAAAATTACAATACTAGGATTATTTATTAATGCACGTGCCAGTGCTATCCGTTGTCTTTGAATACCTGAAATATTTGAACCCATCTCTGAGATGATAGTATTAAATTTCATCGGCATAGCCATGATTTCATCATAGATTTGAACTGCTTTACAAACTTCCTCTATCTTTTGTGAAGTAACTTCGTGCTTTAAAGTTATATTATCAAGAATACTTCTGTTCAATAAAAATGAATCCTGTGGAACTACTCCTAAATTTTGACTTAATATTTTTTTATCTATTTGATTAATATTTACACCATCAAATAAAACTTTTCCTGTATCAATCTTATATAATCCTGATGGTATTTTTGATAACGTACTTTTTCCTGACCCCGGTTGACCGACTAGTGCAATTCTCTGTCCTGAATCAATAGTCAAATTTAAATTTTCTATTACAGGAGCTGAGTCTTTGGAATAAGAGAAAGATAGGCCCTTAATATCTATTCTACTTCAAACGTTTCTAAACTATACTCCGGAAAATAATTTAACCAATAATTAACCATACTATCTTTCATCGTATCCTCCAACCAGTACTAAGAGTCTGGGACAAAAGTCTAACCTTAAATATAAAAAGCTAACAAAACGAGTTATCTGACACTCAGAATTCTGTCTTATTCGCTTTTTTGTCTAATCTATCGATTTTTAAAATTTATAATCAAGAATTCCTAAAATCAAAATCTTTTTGTCCCAGACTCTTAGGTATACACCTAAACATTTTATCCACCGACAATAATAATATCCATTACCAACAATAAAATTGGGGAATTTTTTAAAATTTTCTTCATATTTAGACTTCCTTTCAGTTTTTATTTATTGTACAATAAATAAGAATCAATTACTTTTTTGTTGGGAAAACGGGAAAATTATGAAATCAAAACTTGGTATCACACTCAGAAAAGTTCGTAAAGGAAAACAAATCAGTTTATGTTCTGTTGCTGACGAGCATCTTTCTAAATCTCAAATATCTCGATTCGAACGTGGAGAATCAGAAATCTCATGTATTAGACTAATCAATATTTTAGACAAGTTGCACGTTACCCTAGATGAGTTTCTTATTTTACACGATGATGACTACACCAATAGTGAATCATTTGCTAACCTAGTTCAATATATTCGTAAACAATACTCATCACAAAGTATTGATAATATAGCGTGCCTACTATCTGACACTACAAATTACACTCTAGATCCTTTAGAGAAAACTATGGTAAAATCCATTCTGCACACAATGGATTCGAGGATCATTCCATCAGATGAAGAACTACTTCAACTGACAGACTATCTTTTTAAAGTCGAAAAATGGGGTTACTATGAGATTATTATATTTGGTAACTGTGCACGAACAATTAACTACAATTCCTACTTCTTATTGACAAAGGAATTGTTAAAGAATTATATCTACTCTTCTCTGAATAAAACCAATAAACGAATGGTCACTCAACTTGCTATAAATTGTTTAATTCTTAGTATAGATGAGGAAAAATTTTCTAATTGTTCCTATTTAATTAGTGAGATAAAAACATTATTAGATAATGAATTTAACTTCTATGAACAGACAGTTTTTCTCTATGCAACTGGATACTATGAATTTAAACGCCAATTAAGTAGTGGAATTGAAAAAATGAAACAGGCCATACAAGTTCTCGATATTTTAAGAGAAGACAAGTTAAGATTACACCATACTGATCATTTTAATAAACTAGTAAATAAAAAATAAATGAAATTATTCTCTATATTTTAACGAATTAGTCGTAAATACTATTATTCTAGTAAAGCATTCTCGTGAAATTTTAGGACTGTAAATTTATTGGTATTAATAATTTTCACAAACGAATCCTGTCTTCTAGCTATCTCCTCATATTCATTAATTTCATTACCAAGTTCCTGTTGTAATTTTAAAATATCTGTATTGAGTCGATCTAACGTTATTGATTCCGTCATGTTCATTTGGGCAAAATCATACTTAGCTAATTTTCTAGTCTCATGATCTTCACTCTTCAAATTGATAAGGACTTCCACCATCTTGTTTAAGGTGGCGATTTTTTCTTGGGTTTCTTCTAGCTTCATATCAATCTCTGCAATTTCTAATACAAGCTCATCTTTGATTTCTTGGTATTGTTTGTTCGTGTTAGATAGTTCAATCATAAGATTAATTTCAGAAATCTTGTCTTAAAGACTTTTTAAAGTTGGTCGTCTATATGGGAGTTTTTGGCTATCGTTGCTCAATTATCTGATTAAAGTCCTACCCTTGATGAAACAATTATTATCCTTGTTTTCTTTATTATAGACAAAGTAAAAAGACGTTTCTCGAATGTAGACTTTATATTTTTTCTGATTGTCTTCCTCAAAAATATCTAGCTGGTAGTTAGGAATAAAGATGAGTCCACTCTGTTTAATACCAAACGAAACCCGGATATAGATACCATCATCAACCAACTTCTCTATCTGATTATCCGTAAGTTCAATCTCAAACTCATGGATAGCATCTCGTTTTTCCTTGTATTTCTTGAAGGCTTCCTCGATTTCTTCAGCGGAGACTTTCTCCTTATGCTGCTCCTCTCGAAAAGTCTGAAAATCTTCCTGAAGATTTTCTAATGCTTGAATATCTCTAACTTCTCTATCTTCAAAATAACGATTAAAAAATTGAACATCGTACAATTTCTTATCGCTAATTTTTTTATGATTCAGGCTTATCTTTTGATTATCTTCTTCCAGGATAAAAGTTACATTTTTTTGTTTTAAGTCAATGGTTAGATTCAATTCTTTTGCTTTTGTTATTAAATCTTCTAAAGAATTGACACGGTTCAACAAAAATTCTAAACGACTTTCAATCTCTTGTTTGGCAAAATGTATTCTAAAAAATTCTTCATCATATAAATCTCGTTTGCTGAGTTGGCGTCCTCGAATTGGTTTTATCATCGTTCTATCTGTCATCAAAAAACGGCTATGCTTTTGACTAAAATCAATCTGAACATACAACTGCTTTGCTTTCTCTAAAAAATCATCAAACGATTTAGATTGCTGCAACAAATATCCACAGAGGACTTGTACCTCAGATGTACACTATGCCTGTCGGACAAAGAAAAAAGTAGGCTAAATTTCTAACCTACTTTTTCTGACTCTACTCTGATAAAGCCGTCTCATATATAGACATTTTATGCTTGAAGGAATCTTTTCCTCCCTCTAATTGATTGATGATATGATTTTTTATATATTTTTCACTAACATATCCCTGTGATTCAATCCATCCGTTAACTCCATCTGACTCCATAATAACAACTTGATCTGTCATAGAATTTGTTACAATTGTAGCATTATGTGTTGCTAAAATAATTTGACGTTGAGCTTTCACATCTCTAAACTGCTGAACTAAATGCCTGTAAATATAACGATTGTCTAGATTGTCTTCAGGCTGATCAATAATCAATGGTCTGAAGTCTTTAGAATAATCACTATATGCTAATAAAAAATCAAGCATGGCTACAACTTTTTGTCCCAAACTTAATACACCAACTTCTTTATAGACAATATCAAGTTGGTGCGAAGATTCTTTCGAGTTAATATTAAACTCCAAAAATAACCTTTCATTAGCTACATGCTCTTTTAAAACTCTTTTAAACTCATTTAATAAACTACTATTTTCAATTAAAGAGTAGATACTCTTTTTTAAATGCGTAATGTTGTATCCATTAATTTCAGATTTATCTCTCCAATTATTTTCTTGTTTTGCAAAATTATCTTCAGAGATACTTTTTAAAAGCATAAAATACTTATTAGGGATATTTTGTCTTACAATGACTTTAACAAATTCTTTCAATCCTAATTCCCGATAGATAAGATATAAAACGTCTGCTACATCTTGCATACTAATTCTATAATTATCAAACGAAGAACGATTATTCTTGAAAAGATAATTTTCGAAATGCGGTTCTTCCCATCTATCAATTTGCTCATAACAAATTCTTAACTTACCAATCTGAGTTTCATTAAAATCCTCAATAATTTCGAGTATTAATTGCTTCCGCTGTTTTAAATATTCATCAAGTTCCTTTAATTTTGCTTCAAACGATTCGAGTGTCTGAGTTCTTAGCCCATAGTCTGGTCTCGGTAATTTTTTATTTTTAATCATTAAATTAGAAATAAATTCTGTAATTTTTTCACCGTCAGCTGTTTTAACTAACTCATTAACAGAATATCTCCTATCAAACATTTTCTCTAAAATTCTAGTTTTATCAACTAATTTAAAATGGTTACCTTCAACTTTATAAACTTTTGTGTACTGAGACCGTGTCCATTCTTTAATAGAGTCAGAATTAAATATATAAGAATAGCCAAACCTATTCTCTCGATTTTGCCCATAATATTGTAAAATATTATCCTTATTTTCTTGTTTGACATCTGGCAAACTAACTTCAATAATATATTCAGTTTCTTCTAAAACATAGAGTACAAAAGCATTTGCATGGTTACATAGAAATTCCAATTTGCTTTGCTTATCACAATCTTGAGAAAGTACAAATTGTAACATATCAATTAATGTGCTTTTACCTGTACCTCTCCCTCCAATTAAACAATTCATAGATGGTGAAAATGTTAAAAAGAAGTCTTTATCTTTTTTTAACTTATCACCTGCAAGAAAACTTCTATTTTCCCCACGATTTTCTATATATAATCCTTTTATATAGGACTTTTGTTTAAAGCTTGGCTCACATAAACTAACTGATACATTATAATCAAACAATGCTTCTTGAAACATCTTGAAAGAAATTTTTCCACCTTTCAACCACAGATTGTTCTTCCCGAGTGAATCAATTTCGTGAGAATCATTATCTAATAGAAAATTGGGCTCACAATTAAAATCTGTTAATAGTTTTTTTCTAGAACCTTCAACAGAATTTATATTTTTAACACCAATAAATCGTGTGTTTTCTTTAGAAAAAATTTTTCGTTTATATGCACCTGATAAGTGAGAACCTTTTTTCAAAATGTTATAACTATTGAAATGAGCAATATAATTAACTATTTTTTGATTATTGAAATCTTTCATGATAGTCAGTGAATGTTGATAACTTCCATCTTTCTCACTTATAATATTTTCACTTAACCATTGATTAACCCATGACTCTTGTTCATAATCATATATACATACAATATGCAATTTATCTGCTGCACTAATTTCTACTCCATGTAAAATATGAGGATGTATATCATAAATCGGATAATTTTTCATTATGATTGAGACTGCCATTTGTAACTTTTTAATACCTTTGGTAGTATTATGATCAGTTACTACAACTATTTCTATTCCATTTTTTATGATTGCCTCTGCTAACATAAGAAAACTAATATATTCTTTTGAACTAGAAAAAACAACCTTATCAAAATTACTAAAAAAAATTGTCTTATCAACTTTTATTTTCTTATTTTCAAAAAATATATCATATAGTTCATCTTCAGTAATTTTTCTATATTTCGTTGCAGTCCAATTAGAAAATAGCTTGTAATCATAAGAAGCAGGTGTATGCAAATGAATTAAAGTCTTGTGAAAGCTACCGAATTTCTCTTTGGAATTTGTTAGTTCTTGATAAACAAACTTTATCTTGTTATTAAATCCTCTCACTTCTACTCTCCTAAAAATATCAATTGTTTATTTTTCAAGTAATTCATTAAGTCTCTTTTCCCCCACCTTCAACATCTCTTTCTCTACCTTGCTCCATTTTCCGAAGAGGCATTCTTGTAGCACTTCTGCTGCTGAAGTTTTATCTTCTCCTGAATCATATACACAACTTCTATCTCGTTGATAAATTTGAATTCTTTCAAAGATAGCCAGTTCTTCCAATTGTCGTGTATTATCAACTAGATGATTTACAATGAAATCATGATGTTCTTTTGGAGTTGCGCGTGCTTGATTTGGATTGACAGCGTACAGTTCTTCGTATCGGATAAGGGTGCTCAGATAGGACAATTTGGGCTTTGTCGCAATTAAGGCTAATTGTACTTCATATCCCTCACTTTTCAAGAGTTGTGCTGTTTTCTTTGGAACATCTATCGTTCGTAAAGTTCCCTCAATCAAAAGATTGTATCCCAAATGACTCAATTCGGTTACTAAAGACTCTACCATTTTCCCTGCAAAATCCTTGGTGTATTCAACGCTATCTTTGCCATATTCTTGCTGCAGTTCTAAATAGTGTGGATGCTGAGAACGAAAACTATCGCCATCTATGATAACAATATTTCCTTGAAATTCTTTCTGTTTAATACGATGAATTGTAGTCTTGCCAGCACCACTTTGCCCTCCAAGCAAAATCGCTATAGGTTGCTTACTGAACTTTTTTCCTCTTGTCAGAGAACGAAGATTCCGTGCCAAAGCATGTTTGAATTCACTATCGGTATAATCTTGGATTTCCATTAGGCTACCATCCGTTTTTCAGATATCTCTAACATACGTTCAATTCCATCCAAATAACCGATATATCTCTCTATTTCATCAAAAGTTTCTACTAAATAGATATTCGTATGAATCAAGTCAGATAGATCATCACTCATTAAAATCCAAGGATTAGATTCATCATCAATGCTAATTCCCTGACTATCTTGATAACGATAGAGTCGAGATAATAGATTAGCACCTCGTTCTTTCACAATTTCAATTTTTAAAGTCAATTCATAATCTTCAACAGGATTGAGCATTTTGTCTTCTCCTACGATATCAACATAAGATACATTAAACTTCTGACAAATGATATCTATTAGTTCCGTAGAGACTGGACTAGTTCCATTTTCATAACGACTCAAGCTATTGCGAGAAATTCCTATAATTTGGGCAAATTCGGGTTGTGTTAAGTCATGTGTTTTACGTAAGGATTTTATGTTCTTTCCAATCATGGCAAACTCCTTTATTTTTATAAATCCATTATAGCATAAAAAAGCAAAACGCACCAAAAATGGTGCGTTATTTCTTGTTTTTCTAGCCTAAACTTTACTTCTATAAAAGCCACCTTAAAGAGTAATTCCTTTTTCGGTGGCTTTTCAAAATACTATACATTAAAATACTCTTGTTTAATTTTTGTAAGCAAATTGTTAGCAACAGAAGTTACACCAACATGCATCCGTTCAGGATCAGAATAATCTAGATTACGAGCATAGACTTCTGTAACAGTCTGAGCAATACGCTCATCCAATTTATAATTGGAGGCTTTTAACAGTGCTTGAAATAATTCTGAACTATATAGTTTAATATTATTTTCCAATGATACTACTGCCATTTTTGTAACTCCTCTCCTGTTTTTGATTGATAAACCTTCTCTATTTTCATTATATCACAAAAAGATTGGTTGTGAATGGATAATTATTTAAAAGAATAGGGGTTTCTAAACTCAGCAAGCATTTCTTCTTTTGTAATTTCATTCTGACGAAAACGAGCTAAAGCTTGGGGTGGATTGTCATCAGTCTGAACACCATAGATAAAACCAAATTGGTGTTGTAATTCATCTGGATTTCCCCGATTTTGAAAGACAAATTCCGCAAAATCTAAATCTGACTCTGATTTTTTATGTTTTGCAAAATAGTGACAACGATAGTCAGGGGTCTTAAAAATTTCTACAAAATTTGAAATACGAAATTCTACTATAATTCGAATCTATACATAGCTTACTTCTGGTCATTTAAAACGAACCCTGTTCTCCAAAATAATTTTATTAAAAAGAAAAACCCTGCCAAATTAATTTTTGGTAGGGTTTTTGGTAGGAAACTAAATTAATTTATCAGTTTCTAAAATGTGTTCACGATTCTAAAAGGCTGATACTATAGTATCCCGAATTCTAATTGGTATATGCCTCTTATTTAAGAGTAACTGAAGCTCCAGCTTCTTCCAATTTAGCTTTGATTTCTTCAGCTTCTGCAGTTGCAACGCCTTCTTTAACAAGTGCTGGTGCACCGTCAACAAGTTCTTTAGCTTCTTTAAGTCCAAGACCTGTGATTTCACGTACAACTTTGATAACGCCAACTTTTTTGTCGCCTGCAGATGTCAGTTCAACGTCGAATGAATCTTTAGCAGCACCAGCGTCAGCAGCACCAGCTGCAGCAACAGCTACAGGAGCAGCTGCAGTTACACCAAATTCTTCTTCGATAGCTTTTACAAGGTCGTTCAATTCAAGGATTGAAGCTTCTTTAATTTCAGCAATAATGTTTTCAATGTTCAATGCCATTGTTATTTCCTCCAAATATGTTTTAAATTTATAATAGATTTTCGTAGCTAGGCTACGCTGCGTAGCTTAAGATTAAGCTGCGTCTTCTTTGTTGTCTGCAACCGCTTTGACTGCAAGAGCAACGTTGCGCACTGGCGCTTGAAGTACAGAAAGGAGCATAGAAAGAAGTCCTTCGCGGTTTGGAAGAGTTGCAAGAGCAAGAATCTCTTCTTTAGATGCGACAGCGCCTTCGATTGCACCACCTTTGATTTCAAGTGCTTCAGCGTTTTTAGAAAAGTCGTTCAAGATTTTCGCTGGTGCGATAACATCTTCGTTAGAAAATGCTACTGCAGATGGTCCAACAAATACAGATGCAAGATCTTCAAGACCAGCTTTTTCAGCTGCACGACGCAAGATTGAGTTTTTAATCACTTTATACTCAACTTCGCTTCCACGAAGCTCACGACGAAGAACTGTATCTTGCTCAACTGTCAAACCACGAGCGTCTACAACGACGATAGATGCAGCAGCTTTCATTTTTTCAGCTACTACGTCAACTAGTTCCGCTTTTTTAGCAATAATTGCTTCACTCATTAGTGTGTTCACCTCCGTTATTATTTTGCTTGGGGAAATTTTTCAAAAGAAAAACGCGCCCAAACCTAGACACGAAAGTACAATACGCTTCTTTTTACATGATACGTTTTGTCCTCGGTAGGATATTTATGAGTCGAACTCCCCTACTGTCTTAGGCAGTTTTTTCAAACCGTATATAAGTATAGCATAGTCAAAAAAAGAATGCAAGACTTTTGCAAACTTTTTTCGTGATTTTTCTTTTAAAGTTCTACTGTTAGGACTTGGCCTTGCTTAACAACCTGTTCTCCAGCGATATAAACATCATCAACGTCACTGGATTTAACAGCATAGACGAGGTGAGAAAGCATATTTTCCTGAGGTTGGAGATGAATTTTGCCTTGTGGTTGAATAACGAGAAAATCTGCCTTCTTGCCGACTTCTAGACTTCCTATCTGATTTTCCATTCCTAGGACCTTAGCCCCTTCGATTGTTAGTGCCTTGAGAGCTGTTTCAATAGGGAATTGGCTGGCATCCCCACTTTTCATCTTCTGAAGAAGGGCTGCAGTCCGTCCTTCCTCAAACATATCTAGATTGTTATTGGAGGCAACCGAATCCGTCGCAATTCCGACTGCTACTCCTGCTTTTTGCAGTTGAATGATAGGAGCAATCCCTGATGCCAGTTTGAGGTTACTAATAGGATTGTGGGCAATAGACACTTGAGAAGTTGCCAAGCGTTCAATTTCTCTCTCGTTTAATTCGACCCCGTGAGCAAAGACAGACGGATGATCTAAGTAACCCAGTTCTTCAAGAAAGGCGAGGGGGCGTTTGCCGTATCGTTTCAGGATAATTCCTGACTCCTCCTTGGTCTCCGCCACGTGGATATGGATTGGAATAGCAAGCTCTTTTGCCATGTCTAAACTTTCTTCCAGCAAGTCTCTATCACAGCTGTAGGGAGAATGTGGGGCTACCATCACCTTGAAATTTGGATTTTTATATCCAATAATTTCCTCAATGATTGCTCGAGTTCTGCTTATGGTCTCAGCAGTTGTCTCTGCCTCTGAAGAAAAAAGAGTCGGTGAGAAATAACAACGCATCTTGGAAGTTTTCACTGCCTGATAAATCCGTTCAATATCCACACCATTGGGATTATACATATCGTTAAAGGTTGTTGTTCCCGACTGGAGCATCTCTATCATAGCTTCTTTAACCGCTCTTGTAGTCATGTCGGGAGTAAATCCTGCTTCTGCTGGCCAGATATAGTCATTAAGCCATTCATGGAGATTGCTATCATCTCGAATTCCTCTCAATCCTGTCATAGCAGAATGGGTGTGACAATTGACCAAACCAGGCATAATCCAGGCCCCCTGATAGTCTATAATCTGCTCAGCTTGCTCTAAAATCTCTGACTGCTCTTGACCGACATAGACTATTTGAGAATCCTTAACAGCTAAGATTCCATCTAGATAAACATGGAAATCTTTGTCACAAGTCACGATATTTACATGATGAAAGACTTTCATTCTAGGCTCCTTTTCTAAAAGACAATTTACAGTGAACAATTTTTCTAGCTATTGTAACAAAAAAGTCACCCGAAGGCAACTTTTTTCGTCCATAAACTTTCAAAAGAGAATGGCTTATTCAGAGCTAAAAGCTGCAGCTTGCTGCATTTGGTAATACTTGCCTTTTCTAGCCATGAGGTCCTGATGATTGCCATGCTCCACAATATCGCCATCCACCAAGACAAGAATCAAATCTGCATCCTGAATAGTTGACAAACGGTGAGCAATGATAAAGCTTGTACGCCCCTTCATGAGTTTAGCAAAGGCATCCTGTACCAGCACTTCTGTCCGCGTATCGATGGATGAAGTTGCTTCGTCTAAGATAAGAATCTTTGGAATAGCCAGAAAGACTCGGGCGATGGTCAGGAGCTGGGCTTGCCCAACAGAGAGAGATTCTCCTGCATTTTCCAACTTGGTATCGTATCCCTGTGGCAACTGTTGGATGAAAAAGTCCGCATTGGCTGCTTTGGCAGCAGTAATCACCTGCTCCCTACTGGCTTTAGGATTTCCAAAGGCAATATTGTCATGAATAGTCCCTTGCTTGAGCCAGGTTTCTTGGAGCACCATGCCAAACTGCTGGCGTAAAGAGGCACGACTATAGTCATAAATGGATTTCCCATCCAGCAAGATATCTCCTGAATTAATGGGATAAAAACGCATGAGGAGATTGATAAGGGTTGATTTGCCAGCACCTGTCGGACCAACAATGGCAACCTTGCTACCAGCTGGAATAGCGATAGATAAGTCCTTAATCAAAATCTTTTCAGGATGGTAACCAAAAGAGACATGTTTAAAGGAAATAGCTCCCTTAACTTGGTCACTGGTCAAGACTTCCTTGCCTGTTTCAGCAACCTCAGGACTTTCTAAGACAGCATAGACGCGCTCTGCACAAGCCAGAGCACTTTGCAACTCAGCTAGCACTGAAGAAATATCGTTAAAAGGCTTGGTGTACTGTTGAACATAGTTCAAAAAAGTCACTAAACGCCCAATGGTCAAGGTGGAACCCATCATGATACGATAAGCTCCCACTCCAGCTAGAAGGGCATAAATAAGCGCATTGACAAAGCGAGTCGAAGGATTGACCGTTGAAGAATAAAAGATAGCTGACTGCGAATAACCTGCATAGTTGGCATTCGCCTCGTGCAGTCTTTGGATAAAATCTTCTTGAGCATTAAAGGACTGGATAATGGTCTGCTGGCTCAACGATTCTTCAATCAACTGAGTCTGAATTCCCCTCGTCTCTGTTTGCTTTTGGAAGTGATGATAGGAGCGTTTGGCAATAAAGCGTGAGATTACCATAGACAGTGGCGTCAACAGCAAGACCAAAAGAGTCATGAGGAGATGAATTTGAATCATGGCTAGAATGCTGACTAAAATCATCAAGACACCAATGAAGAATTGGTTAAAGATCATGATCAAGCCAGCTGCCAACTGTTCTATGTCTGTTGTCACCCGACTGACCATCTCCCCACTGCCTTGCCGATCCACAAAGGCAATCGGTAAACGATGGAGCTTATGGATGATTCGCTCTCGTAAGTCTCTGGTATAAGAGAAAATTAGGCGATTATAGAGGAGAGGATTGGCCCACTGCACAAGGGTATTTCCTATGACCACCAAGATCATTTGAATAAAGATCTGCCAAAAAACTGGTGAAGAACCAGCCACTAGGACTTGGTCGATGACCTGCCCAATCAGAATAGGTAGGTAAATTGATAAACCAACTTGGGCAATAGTTCCTAGAAAGGCTAGAAAAAGGAGGAAGGGATGGCTTGCTAAATCTTTGGCCAAACGTTTGAGAGTCTGGTTTGCAGTTTGTCGTCTCATGCTAGTCCTCCTTTCCATGTTGGGATGCATTGATTTCACGATAGACTTGACTAGATTTCATCAAGTCCTCGTGCTTGCCGATAGCTAGGAGATCACCTTTTTCTAAGAGGAGAATCTGGTCTGCCATCTGTAAAGTCGATGTTCGTTGAGAAATCAAAATTAAGTTCGTATTTGGCAAATTTTCTCGAATAGCTTTCAAGAGTTTGGACTCAGTGATAGTGTCCAGTGCCGAGGTAGCATCATCTAAGATGAGAAACGGTGCCTGGTGCAAGACTGCTCGTGCGATAGACAACCGTTGTTTTTGTCCACCTGAGAAATTTCGACCTCCTGCCTCAACTAGGGCATCCAAGAGTCCTTCCTTTTCACTGACAAAATCCTTGGCTTGCGCGATTTCCAAGGCTTGCCAGAGTTCTTGGTCTCTTACTTCTTGATTGAAACCTAGAGTCAAGTTGGAACGAATAGTTCCCTTAAAGAGTTCGACTTTTTGGGGCACATAGGCAATCCAAGACCGCCACTGCTCAAGATTACGAGGACTAAATCCATCTCGATAAAGGTCTATGCTCCCCTTGTCTGCTGGATAAAGTCCAAGGATGAGTTGTACTAAGCTTGATTTACCAGAACCTGTTCCCCCAATAATACCAAGGATTTGCCCTTGCTGCATATCAAAGGAAATGTCTCTCAAAGAAGGCTGGGCCGCATCAGGATAGGTAAAGGTCAGTTCTTGAACTTGTATAATCTGATCACTGGTAACTTGCTTTTTCTCTAATTCTGAATGGATATCCTCTGGAGCTTCAGCAAAGACTTCCTCGATTCGCTTAGCAGAGATGTAAGACTGGTTTAGAGAATTGATCAGCATGGCGAGCTTGACCAATTCCACCAAGATCTGTAGGAGATAATTAATAAGGGCAATGAGAGCACCTTGACTTAGCAATCCTCCTTGAATAGAAATATAGCCTTGCCAGATAATAACGAGAAGAGTTCCATTAACAATCAGATAGGTCAGAGGTGTTAATAAACTAGACCAGAAACCTGTCTTTTCTTGTAATCTAGCATAGACTTGGTTAAGGGTTTGAAAAATTTGTAACTCTCGTTTTTCTTGACCAAAAGCACGAATAACCCGCATCCCTTGTAATTGCTGGCGTGTTTCCTGAACCAGTTGGTCCGTTTTCTTTCTAAGACTACTGTAGAGAGGATTAACCAGTCTAGAGAGTCCTACAATGACGATGGTCAAAATGACAACCATGACCAAGAACCAGAAAGTCAGCTCAGCTGAGATGCGATAGGCCATAAAGATTGCCCCAAAAACGATAATAGGCGCTCGCAAAAAGAGACGCAGGAATTGATTGATACCAGTCTGAATCTGGTAGGTATCTGAAGTCAAGCGAGTCACCAAGCTAGAAGTGGTCAGACGATCTCTACTATCCTTGGGCAAGGAAAGAATATGACGATAAAGATCGTTTGTCAATTCCTTGGCAAAACCTACTGCTGCCTTTGCTGAGTAAAATTGAGCTATCAAGGCCACTAAAACGCCAATCACTGCAAATATAAGGAGCAGGCCAATCTGCATCCAGAGATGCCCTTGATTTCTCTGAGGCAAGGATTGGTCAACAATCCCAGCAATCACCATGGGAACCAAGAGCTCAAACACAGCTTCTAACAGCTTGAACAGAGGGGCTAAAATCGATTCCTTAATGTAGGGTTTGAAGTAAGATAATAAGTGTTTCATAAATCCCTTCTATTCGTATTCTAGAAATGAAGAAAGTGGGAAGCGCCCACCATCTCTGTTTTATTTGTTTAAGTAAGGCAATAGATAACTATATCCTTCCTCTTCCATCTCATCCTTGGCCACAAAGCGCAGAGAGGCAGAGTTGATACAGTAACGGAGGCCACCTAACTCCCGAGGGCCATCTGTGAAAACATGACCCAAGTGAGCATTGCCTGACCGAGAACGAACCTCGATTCGCTCCATTCCATGGCTCATGTCCTTGTAATAATGAATCAATTCCTTGGAAATCGGACGGCTAAAACTTGGCCAACCACATCCTGAGGCAAACTTATCCTTGGCGAAAAAGAGTGGCTCACCCGTCGTGATGTCTACATAAATCCCTTCTTCAAAGGTTTGGTCATAGGCATTGGTAAATGGAGCCTCTGTAGCAGCTTCTTGGGTAACACGATAGGATTCTTCTGATAAACTTTCCTTTAACATCTCTTGACTAGGCTTTTCATAGTTAGAGGCATCAATCAATGGCTTCTCAGCATCAGTCACATCGATATGACAATAACCTGAAGGATTTTTCTTAAGATAGTCTTGGTGGTAATCTTCAGCTAGAATGTAATGACGTAGTTTCTCCACTTCCACTGCAATCTTTCGACCAAGCATGCGCTCCTGCTCCTGCACCACTGTGTAGATAGCTGGCAAGTCTGCTTCATCCTGGTAATATATACCGGTCCGATACTGACGTCCACGGTCATTCCCTTGTTGATTGATGGATAAAGGGTCGATGACACGGAAATAATAAAGTAAAATCTCTCTGAATGCTACTTCCTTCTCATCGTAAATCACTTGAACCGTTTCTGCATGGTCTGTTTCCTTGAGCAACTGGTAATTGGTCGTTTCGACTTGCCCATTAGCGTAGCCAACACTGGTTGCTAGCACTCCAGAAATGCGTGAAAAATATTCCTCTAGGCCCCAAAAACAACCGCCTGCTAGATAAATTTCTGTCATCTTTATTTCTCCTTTATCAAGTTTTTAACTAATACTCTTCGAAAATCTCTTCAAACCACGTCACCTTACATCTGCAACCTCAAAACAGTATTTTGAGCTAACTTCGTCAGTTCTATCCACAACCTCAAAACACTGTTTTGAGCTGACTTCGTCAGTCTTATCTACAACCTCAAAGCAGTGCTTTGAGCAACCTGCGGCTAGTTTCCTAGTTTGCTCTTTGATTTTCATTGAGTATAAACTTCTTTTCAAAAAAAGGATAGGAAGGCCCCTAGTCGAGACTTTCCCCATCCTATCTTCTATTCTTTATTTTGCTTCTACACGGACACCTTGGGTATCAACCTTCAAGTCATGCAGTTTGCCTTTGAAAGGTTGCTTTTCCAATTCTGCCTTAATCGTTGGCATCTTGCCATGAGAAGCCAAGATCATAACTGTCGGCCCGGCACCAGAGAGATAGGTTGCATAGGCACCATTTTCTTTGGCTACTTGCTTAATCGTCGCAAATTCTCTCACCAAGTCCTGACGATAGCGTTCATGGAAGAGGTCTCCCTCGATTGCTTGCCCAGCTGTCACCATGTCTCCTGCCAACAAGGCCGCAACCGCCACATTGGCGATAGAACTAGCTGCAACAGCTTCCTTGTAAGACAATTTCTTAGGTAAGACGCCACGGCTGTCTCGAGTACGCAATTCATAGTTTGGAATGTAGGCTAGGAAATCACACTCTGGGAAGTCTGCTACGATAGCAGAAACTTGTCCATCAACTGAGCTTGCAATAACGAGATTACCATAAATGGCTGGAGCTACATTATCAGGGTGTCCTTCAATCTTGGTCGCCAACTGCAATTTTTCATGGTCTGACAAGTTGAGTTGCCCCAATTGGTTGGCTAGTTCAATCCCAGCTACAATAACCGAGCTGGAAGAACCCAAACCACGCGCCAAGGGAACATCACTAGTCATTTTCAAACGTCTTGATTGTAAATCTGGTACAATTTGCAAAGCAATTTTGAGCAAGAGATTACGCTCGTCATGAGGAATCCATTTGCCAATCTGGTGTTCAATCAGCCACTCTTCTCGTTCTTCGCAAACCTCGATTTGAAGATACTTGGTTACAGCTACACCGACCGAGTCAAAACCTGGCCCGATATTGGCACTGGTTGCAGGTACAATAATCTTCATCTTATTCTCCTAGCACCTTGAAGGTATTCAAGAGGTCGAATTCTGAAACCTTCTTCAATTCAGCTGAGACATTTTCAAGCTGGGCTTTATTAATCTTGTGTGTGATGATCACAACACGCGCCTTGTCACCATCTTTTCCATCTTGGAGAATTTGCTTAAAGGAAATTTCTTGGGCATTAAAGATTTCAGCCAACTTCAAGACCTGACCTTTTGAGTCTGGTGCCAAGATTGAGAAGTAGTAATTTGCTTTGACATCCTCTGGATTTGCCAAGACCAAGTCACGGCTATATTCGTTGAAGTCTTTGCCAATGGTACCATCATTCAAGCGACGAACGATACGGACAATGTCCGCCACAACACTTGTTGCAGTTGGTTTTTGGCCTGCACCTGGTCCGTAGTACATAGACTCACCAATACCGATAGATTCTACAAAAACAGCGTTCATTACCCCATTCACACTGGCAAGCGGGTGTGCTTTAGGTAGGAAGGTTGGAGTCACTTCTGCAGCAATTCCTGAAGGAGTTTCCTCGATAGAACCAACCAATTTCACTACATAGCCAAGTTCTTGGGCTACAGCTACATCTTCTGGTGTGATGTTACGAATTCCCTTGTGGGCTACATCGTCAAATGCAACCTTCATGCCAAAGGAAAATTGGCTCAAAATCACCATCTTGTAGGCTGCATCAATTCCATCTACGTCATTTGTCGGGTCACTTTCTGCAAATCCAAGTCTTTGCGCTTCCGCAAGAGCATCATCGTATGACCAGCCTTCTTCCACCATTTTGGTCATCATGAAGTTAGAAGTTCCGTTGACTACTCCAAGCACTCGCGTGATTTTATCTGAAGCCAAGGAATTTGCCAAGGTACGAAGAATTGGAATACCACCAGCTACCGCTGCTTCGTAGTAAAGTGCTACCTTGTTAGCTTGAGCGATTTCTAACAATTCTGCGCCATGGACAGCCAAAAGGTCCTTGTTAGCAGTAACAACGTGTTTGCCAGCCTCCAAGGCACGAGTGATAAAGGTTTTAGCAGGTTCGATACGTCCCATCAATTCCACTACGATCGTAATGTCTTGATCTGATAAAATATCATCTACATTGGTTACAAAGTTAAAGTCATTCCCTGCTGCAAGCAAGCGATTCTTTTCATCTTCATCCTTGACCAATACCTTGGCAACTTCGATATCTGAATGTGCTGATTGATTGATTTTTTCTCCATTTTCCTTTAGGAGGAAAGGCACGCCACTTGCAACGGTACCAAATCCTAGTAAAGCAATTTTAACTGTCATGTTTGTCTCCTCGAAATTTTCTAATATAGCCATTATAACAGAATTTTGTGAAAATTCCTATTATAGTAAATCACTATTTCAGTATAAAAAGAAAAAACGAATCAGATGATTCGCTCTTCCTAAAATCTAGAAATAATTTTCCAGAAAGGATTATCCAATCTTTTGCAGATTAAGTACTGCATCGTGATTCATCAAGACTTGACCATACTCTTGCAAGACCGAGCGACTGATGTCACTATCGTCCGCAAACTCGCGCATACGAGCCAAAAGCCAAGCTGGATATGGACTTGGATGATTTTCAATATCCACTAGAATGGTCAAATAATAGCGCTCGTTCATTTTGTAGAGTTCAGAAGTTTCCATCTCAAAAGTCACTGTCTTTGAAAAAGCCACCAAATCAGCTAACTTAGAAAAAGAAAGGATGTAATAGATGTAGGGCTCTTTCTTGTTCTCAACTTCTTGTTCAGCTTGCTCCTGCTCTTCTTCCTTGGCTTCGACTTGCTCTAAAGATTGAATCGCTTCAATATCATCTTTAGTCTTTTCTGCAATGCTCTTTTCCAAGGTTTTGATAAATTCATCTGGCGACATTTGAGCCAATTCTTCCATATCTGGTAAATCCGATAAGTCTTCAAAATCTAGATTTTGGTCAATCTTTGATTTGGTTACAAAGACATCTACCTTATCAGGTTTTGGAGTCACACGGAAGCTCAACATACCTGTATCTAGAAAGCTATCAGGCATCTCTAACTCATCCAAGATAGCATAAAAGAACTCTTCTGTTTTTTCTTGAGGAACAAGAAAGTCAGCAATCTCCATGCCTCGATCCATCAAATCCTCTAAAGACATCGTGATTTTCAAAGTTGTATCACTAATTTGTTTCATTTTCATTGCTAGTAACCTCATACTTTCAGTTCTATCTATTATACTAGATTTTTACGATTTTATCAAAAGAAGGCTCCTCTGTCGGGATAGATTTTCCATAGGGTAACTTCTGTAGAAGACTATAATACTCTTCGAAAATCTCTTCAAACCACGTCAGCTCTATCTGCAACCTCAAAACAGTGTTTTGAGCAACCTGCGGCTAGCTTCCTAGTTTGATTTTTGATTTTCATTGAGTATAAAAGAAAATTTCTGCTAACAAATAGAAAAAGCCTTCAAAATCGGCTCTTAGCCAACTTTGAAGACCTGATGCATCAGAATCCTTATAATTTAAAGGTTGCTACACCGAGGATAGAACGATTTAAGTTTCTGAGAATTTGAAGACTTTGCTCAAATTTCTTATAACGAGTCACTCCGTACTCTTCAACAAGAAGGACTGTATCTCTTTCCAAAAGCGATGGCACATCTTGTAAATCGACAAAATGCATTCCTTTTAAAGCTTCTTGACTCTGTTTCAATTTATCTAGGATAGCTTTATTTGAGCTAACGATGGTCAATTCCTGTCCAGCGTTTTTGTATGACAAAACATCTGCTAGGTTAGCAATTGTTGTAATCTCTGTTACAAAATCAATTTGATACTGAGAAAAATCACCTGCTCTATTGATTGTTGGGTTAAAGAGATAAACCAATACATTTCCCATCACAACCAAAATCACACAAACCACTCCAATAACAGCTAAACGAAGAATCAGATTTTTCACATTTAAGCCAAGCGCTGTTTCACCATTTGCATTCAATTCTTTAGAGTTGATGGTTTCCAATTTTTCAATTTTTACATTTGCATAGACATGTTTAAATTTCTCAATCAATCCATCAATTTTTCGCTCTAACAAGTCATTGACATCTTTACTTGGTGTCAAAATTTTCACACCAACCCCTGCATCGTCAATCATATAGTAGACGGTCAATTTTTTCCACCAATAGTCATTCGTTGAATTTTTCAAGGTTGTTTCTGTCGTGTCTAATTCACTGGCAATTTTTTTCAACTCACTGGGTTCTACATCATTGAAAAGATAAGCTCCATTCAAATTACCATCAATCAATTTCCCATAAAAATCACTATAACCACCAATTTGATGATTCAAAATCGTTTTAGCTGAATCTTCTGGAGGAGTGATTTTATAACTAAGATAAGTTGAATAACTTGTTGTATCTTTGACAGTGTTTTTATTCCTAACTGCTTTAATTGTAAATGGTACAGCAATGAGAGCAAATAAAGCGATAAGAGCTAAAATATTTACTTTTCGTTTTTTATAAAGATTTGCAAACAAATCAGCTACTGAATAATGTTCAAACATGATTTTTTTCTCCTTTGTTTAGTAGATACTGGTTCTCTTTTGTAAGCATTTTTGCTACAAATATAATCACAAGAACAATTCCCCAGAATTGCATTGTAAATAGATTGAAGAAACTTTCTGAAAAGCTACTTCTTGGCATAAAGAATAGATTATTCAAGATGAGTAAGGACAAGGCAAATAAGATTGTTCTAGAGCGATAGGCTACTTGCAACATGGCTATAAATAGCATACCGAGTAAGAGACTAAGTAGAAAGACTCCTATCATACCATAATCTGTATACAACTCCATGATATAACTACTTCCGATACCATGTCCTTTCAAATATTCCTTGTTCAAAACAAGATAGGACAAATTGTGGGCATAACTATTACTATCAATAGCTAGCTCCACACTATTGGTTGTATGTTCAAAGGCTTTTCCTCCGAAAATAGCCCCCAAGCTTCCCCTTGCAAAATAATCAAGGACAGGACCAAAAGTAAAATTACGGAAATCTCGGTAAGGGAGGCTACTGTTAAATAGAAAACCTCGAGCCAGAACGCCAAAACTGGTTCCTTGTTTATAGATAAAGTCAAGCAGGATATCCCAGAAACCTGTATGGGAAACTTGGACATTATCCCGTACATAATTGAGCACTCCCATCGCTAACATGAGAATAGGAGAACCCACAAAAATCGCTAACTTTTCTTTAAACCCAATCCATTTTCCCTTTTCAGTTTGCTCTCTCATAAAGTAATAAACAAAAGCAAATAAAATACTTAAAATAAAGGGATTTCGTGTCCCGATTGCCAAATGAATAGTATTAGCTGCAATAAAGGAGACAAGCACTGCTGTTGCCTGCAATTTCTTTGGCTTGGTTGCCAGATACATACACATTGCGTAGACCGTAAAGGTAGATAAAATGTAGGTAAAATAAGGCAGTTTACTTTCAAAATTTGCATAGTAGGCATAGTAGGACGTCTGCAAGCGATACAGGAGCCGTTCAAATAACCGAATGAAATAGAAAGGATAGGTGAGAAGAAAAACTCCTAGCGAAACAAAGCGTAACCGCTTGATATAAACCTCTTTTAGAGAACTTCCTATATTTGCTACTTTTATTTTCTTCCTAGCTATGAAGTAACGAGCCAGTACGCCTCCTGTGGTCAAGCCCAGAATCGAAACCATGACGACTATAAAGGCAAAACGATAGGCTATGGGATGATAGGTATCCAAAGCTCCATCCCTAAAGTAATCAATGGTTGGCCTTGATACCAGAAAAACAAAAATGGTTAAATAGAAAATAAAATGGATTAAGTAATACTTGATATCATTCCAACAAGCAATTAAGCTACTAACCAGTAAGAACAATAAAGTAGAAAGCAAGCTAACATTGTTATTATTAAACAGATACACAATTCCACTTACTAGCGTCAAGGCATAACTGACTATGGTCAAACTAAATAATAATCGTTTTCCATCAATCACTTGCTCACCCCCGTTCTAATGTAATTTTTTAGATTTTTCAATATTTTTTAGTAATAAGAATCGGTATAAGGAAATATTTATGAATAGGGCCAAAGCACTAATTCTTCTCCCCTTACGGAAAATTGGATTCCTAGAAATAGCAAGGGCATGGCCTTTTAAAAAACGATGAATCTTGGAATAGGCTTCAAACTGTTTATACTGATCATCTAGCAACATCTTATCCAGAATAAAGAAGTAGGCATAGGCCAATCTGAAAAAAGCAACCTCTTTCAAATCTGGATAGTTTTTCACAACTTCATTGTAAAACTTTTGGTAGATATCAATATAGGCTAAATCCTTCTCTGCATAGGGTTTAGTCGTAATACTATCCCCTCTATGGAAATAGTAATAATAGGGTTTGGTATTAACAACGTACCTCTTAGCCAACTTGATTAAATCAAAATGATAATAGGCATCTTCGTAAATCAATCCCTTTGGAAAGGATAGGGCAGTTGCAATCTCTCTCTTGATTAGCTTATTGCAAATCGTTCCAGGTATTTTTTCACCTATGAGGTATTCCCTCAGAAATTTTTGGGAATCACAGACAAAATAGTCATCCTGATTAGCTGACTGTGGACTTTCATCATTAGCATAGACATTCATGACACCACAGCTCGAAACATCCGCATCTTCTTGAACTAATTGCTCATATAAGTTCTGAATCATTTCTGGATGGATATAATCATCTGAGTCAATAAAAATCAGATAATCCCCGTGAGCCTGCTTCATTCCATCATTTCGTGCTTGCGACAATCCTTCGTTCTTTTTATGAAGCACTGACACCCTGTCATCTTGTTCAGCGATTGAATCACACAAGCGACCACTCTCATCTGTTGCACCATCATCAACAAGAATAATTTCCAGATTTTGATAGGTCTGCTTCTGAATGGAAGCTATCGATTTTTCTAGGTACTGCGCCACATTATAGACTGGCACAATGACACTAATTAATGCAGTTTCCATGCTACTCCTCTAATAGTTTTTCTACTTGTTCGATTTGTTTGGCAATTGTAAATTGTTGAATGAATTGGCTAGCCTCATCGACATCAAAGTTTGAGGCAGAGGTCATGTAGTTCGTAATTGCCTGAGCTGCCTCTTGATTGCTCTCAATGATTTGTCCAAATCTTCCTTCTTGTGATAGTTCCTCAGCCCCTCCAACATCCGTAGAGACAAAAGGGATTCCAAGGCTCAAGGATTCCACATAAACACCAGGAAAACCTTCTTGTTTAGACATAGACAAGAGGACCTTCATCTGAGACAAATATTGATAAGGATTTTTTTGATAACCAAGGAAATGTACATAGTCCTCAAGCTTATACTCTTTGACTCGTTTTTTCAGTTCCTCTTCCATATCACCAGCCCCGATAAAATAGAGATGATAGTTTTTCCCCTCTTGGTGCAATAACCGTATCACTTCCACCACACGGTCAGAACCCTTATTTTCCTCAATCCGTCCGATGGTACAGATACTTTGAGGAGCAATCTCGATATCGATCTTCTCTTGAGATTTTTCTAAAATAGTCTTAAAATCATATCCATTGTAGACTGTCTGTAATTTCGAAGCATAATCTGGATAGACTTCCTTGATAGAATTGCTGGTTTTATTCGAAATTCCTACAATGGTATCCGCAGCATCCAACTGGCGTCTATGTGATTCTCTTTTGGAGCTATCCTTAAGAAATTCTTCGATACTTCCATGAATCCAAGAGATTTTCTTGACTTCTTTTCTTTTAGAGAACAACAGTGGTGGATTCATAATGGTAAAGGAAACTTCAACATCATAGTCATCTTTCACAAGCAAGCGCCGAGTCAGTCTTGGAAAATAAATTCTCATTCTCCACAAAAGAGCTCGTAACCATCTGGCTTGGCGATAATCCTGAAAGGATTTTAAAATGCCTACATGTTTAGGAACTGATTCGTATCCCTTGTCAAAATGCTCCATTTCAAGAATATCAATATCATACTTTTCTGGATCCAGATTTGAAACAATGGTAGATAAAATCTTCTCTGCTCCACCTCCGAGAGAAAAAGACCACATAAAAAATAAGATTTTTTTCTTAGCCACCATATTCTCCCTTGTATTCTGTATAAGACTTATCCATATCAGCGATGACAGCATCATGATGCGGTAGCTGCTTGTCTGCTGGTGGTGGCGTCATATAATCCCCAAAAGCAGTACTGAGATAGGCATCATAACCAACTGGAATAGGCATCTCTGTCCCCTCAAATGGTAGGAAAAGATTGTCTTCAAAGGATGCGATTGGGTACTTGTTTCTCATGTAACCAGGACCTGAGCATAGTTCCGTAATTCCATCGCTCTCAGCCAAATCATACTTGGTCATTTCTTTCTCAGCTTTTTTCCAAATGCGATAACGGAGAGATTTTGGAGTCACACCCAGTAAAATACGGCTTCCCCATTTCATAAGTGCGCCATGCTTTTCTGGAATAGTTTGAGCACAAAAAAGAGAATAAATCAGTGCCCAACGAACCTGTTTTTTCCGCTCAGCTGGATTTTTAGGATAATAATCTAAAGGCAAAACATCCAAAGCCAAACCATGTGGCAAATCCAAATCTTGCTGGTAAGGTTTAATGCAGGTAGTTTCCTTGTCACGAATGGTAATAAAAAGATTACGATCGACAAAATCCTTGTGACTCTTTGACAAGAAATAACGTTCATCTGCATAACGAGGCCATAATTCTGCTAATTTCTCATAATCTTTACGGGGCATAAAAAAGTCTAGGTCGTCGTCCCAAGGAATAAAGCCCTTGTTTCGAAGGGCACCAATAGCACCCCCTCCACAGAGGTAACAAAGCAAATCATGTTCTTTACAAAAGGCCACAAAATATTCAGCCATCTCCAGACTACGAGCCTGAATTGCTTTTAAATCAGTCATATTGTTCATTATTCTTTCTATCGTATCGTTTCATTATACCACAAATAGGGGGTGAAAATCTATTGCAGACTGTAAAAAATCAAAGCCTGACTGCTAGATAAATAGCCTTCAAACTTTGATTCTTCTGTCTTATACTCTTCGAAAATCTCTTCAAACCACGTCAGCTTCACCTTGCCGTAGGTATAGGTAACTGACTTCATCAGTCTTATCTACAATCTCAAAACTGTGTTTTTAGCAGACTGCGGCTAGCTTCCTAGTTTGCACTTTGATTTTCATTGAGTATTATCTTATCTCAAGCCCATTTGAGCGAGCTTGGTTTGATATTTGTTTTGATCGACCAGCAAACCCAAGCCTCCATAAACATCATAGGCATCTACCCAGTCACCAAGTTCTGGAATCGTCAGCTTTTCAATACCATTTTTTGCTCCATCCAAAACAGATAAACCGTTTGTTAGGAGGAAAGTATAGGGTGCATTGGTTGAGGTCATAGCAAAAACCTTTCCAAGAGCTTCAGAACCAGTGAAAAGTTTAGTAGGATCTTTAATTTGCTCTAAAATTGCTGTTAAAACTTGTTGCTGTCTTTTTGTACGGCCGTAATCCGCCTCATCGTCATCACGGAAACGAGCATAATTGAGCAGGGTCGAGCCATTCATCTGCTGTTTTCCGACTTTGATGGTTTGGGTTGGGGACTCAGTCTCAGTAGCGTGTAAATCATCTCCGACTGTAGCTTCTGTTAGTGGACGCCCATTCAATGTTGAAAATTGGGCATCAATCGTCACCCCATCAGGGAAAAGCGTGTCAATCGCTGTTGCAAAGGCCTGAAAATCAACCAAGGCATAGTACTTAATGTCCAAGTCAAAATTATCTTTCAAGACTTGGCGAACCATTTCTGCCCCTTTTTGCCCCTCTTGTTCTCCTAACTCATAGGCTACGTTTAACTTGTTATCCGTCTGTTTTCTACCGTTAATCACTTGACTATAACCATCTATATAGACCAAATTATCACGCATGAAACTGACTAGCTTGATTTTCTTGTCCGAACCTCCGACATTTAAGACCATAATAGAGTCCGTCCGCGTCTCAGCACTATTTTGACCGATTCGACCGTCCGTCCCCATGATCAAAATATTAACTCCATCTCTAGTATCTTGACCATTAAAAACTTGAACCTGTGCTGCCTTAGCATCAGCAGTTTTCTTTGCGCTAGCATCTTGGTAACCACGCAAAAACATGAATACCATGGTCAAAGCCACACAGACTAGAAGAGAGAAAATCACCATAAAAATGCGTTTAAGACGGAGCTTCCGTCTTTTCTTTTTGGGAGGAGCAGAGTGTGCTTGTGATTTGGATTGTGAGCGACTCCGGTTCGCATAGCTTGGTAAGTCAACCTGCTCTTCTCTTTCTTGTTCCAAGCTGGAACTACTATTTACCCTAGCAAGAGTTAGCTTTTCTTGCAAATAGGCAAACTCATTTTTTTCTCTCTCATTGAGATAGTGAATATTTTTTAGCAAATAATCATAACGTAATTTTTCATGATGACTGAGAGGATTTTCTTTACTCATCTTCTCTCCTTTCCATGGTCTGATATTGGATAAATAGGATAGGCACCCAGAACCTTATACTGGATTCCGATGGCTTCTAATTCTTTTTGGGCAAAGTGGACCAGGCCCTTATCAGCATAGTCCACATCGATAATGAAAAAGTATTCTCCCAGTGCTGTCTTGAGTGGACGACTTTCAATTTTTGTTAAGTCAATTCCTCGCCAAGCAAAGGTCGACAGTGCCTTATAAAGTGCACCTGGAAGGTTGTCAGGTAAGGTCAAGGCCAAAGTCATTTTCTCAGTTTGTGCTTGCAAGGGAATGGCTGTACCTTCAGCTCCCAAAACCCAGAAGCGTGTGAAATTGGCTTCCATTTCCTGAATATCCTCGGCAATCAGTTCTAAGCCATATTCTTCAGCAGAACTTCTAGGTGCAATTGCTGCAAAGGGCTGATCTGGATGTTCGGAAATAAAGCGGGCCGCATAAGCTGTACTAGCAGTCACCTCTATTTGAGCCTCTGGATACTGTTCATCGATGAATTTCTTTCCTTGAGCCAAGGCCTGTGGATGTGAAAAAATCTTTTCAATCTTAGTATGGCCTGGAACCACCATCAACTGCTGATGAATAGGCTGAACGATTTCTGCAACTGCTTGAATGCGAGCCTGATGAAAAAGGTAGTCCAAGGTTTCATGAACACTACCCTCAATAGAATTTTCAACTGGCACCACAGAATAGTCCACTAATCCTTGCTCATAAGCCTTGATGACATCTGTAATATTGGCAAAGGCCTGCAATTCCTCATGAGGAAAAGCTGTCTGCACAACGTGGTGTGAAAATGATCCCTTGGGACCTAGATAAGCAATTTTCATCTCAGTTCCTCTATAATTTCCTCTGGGCTTAACTTGGTCACATCCAAAACCCGACTAGCCACTTCCTCATACCAAGCCTGTCTTTCTTGGAAAATTGTTGCTAGTTCTTCCTTACTATTATTTAGAAAAAGCGGGCGCTGATTGTCCTTATCAGCTGCGATACGATGGTAGAGGGTTTCAAAATCGGCTTTCAGGTAGATGTTATCTGTATTAGTCTTGAGTAAGTCACGATTTCGCTGAGAAATAACCACTCCCCCACCAGTTGACACAACTTGATCTGTTTGTAGTAACTCAGCTAGAACTTCTGATTCTATCCGACGAAAGGCTGATTCTCCCTTTTCAGCAAAAAAATTCGCAATGGACATACCTAGGCGCTTCTCAATCAGGGCATCCATATCAAGGTAATTAGGATCCAAGCCTCTTGCAATAGTCGATTTGCCAGCCCCCATAAATCCTAGTAATACCTTAGCCATGAATCAAGCTCTCCAAATCATCAAAGAAGCTAGGATAACTGGTATTGATGGCTTCTGCACGGTCAAGCTCCACCTCTCCATCTGCAACCAAAAGGGCTGCAATGGCTGTCATCATTCCGATACGATGGTCTCCAAACGTATTGACTCTAGCACCGTGAAGGGCTGATTTTCCTTTGATAATCATTCCATCTGCTGTAGGAGTAATATCTGCTCCCATGCTATTTAAGGCGTCTGCCACAACCTGAATGCGGTCTGTTTCCTTGACCTTGAGCTCCTCAGCATCCTTGATAACTGTAACACCTTGGGCTTGGGTCGCAAGTAGGGAAATAATAGGCAATTCATCAATCAAACGTGGAATCAAAGCGCCACCAATCTCTGTTCCTTTTAAATCAGAAGACTCAACAGTCAAAGTAGCAGATTTAGCGACTGGATTGATTTCAGTTATTTCCAATTTTCCACCCATGGCGCGAATGACATCAATAATACCGGTGCGCGTTTCGTTGATCCCCACATTCTGCAGCACTAGACGAGAGTTTGGAACAATCAAACCTGCGACCAACCAAAAGGCTGCACTGGAAATATCTCCTGGAACAACCACCTTTTGTCCTGTCAATTTTTGTGGCCCTTGGACTGTGATTTTCTTGCCGTCCACACTTAAATGACCACCAAATTGTTGCAACATATCTTCAGTATGATTACGGGTGCATTCTTTTTCGATAATAACTGACTCCCCCTTAGCTTGTAAAGCTGCAAACATCAAGGCTGACTTAACTTGGGCAGAGGCAATTGGCAACTCATACTGAATAGGTCTTAGGTTTTTCGTCCCTTTTAAGTGAAGGGGAGGCAGGTCTCGCTCAGCTTGCCCAGAAATGTTAACACCCATTTTTTTCAGTGGAATCGTCACACGGTCCATAGGACGTTTGGATAGACTGTCGTCTCCGAACATTTCTACTTCAAAGTCTGCACAAGCAAGAACACCTGAAATCAGACGAATCGAGGTTCCAGAATTTCCCATATCAAGAGCATTTTGCGGAGCTTTTAGGCCGTCCATACCGACACCTTGAATGGTAATAACCCCATCTTTATCCTCAATATCAACACCAAGGTCACGAAAAACCTGCACGGTCGAAAGAACGTCTTCACCTCGCAGAATATCATAAACCTTGGTCTCACCCTCAGCCAAACTTCCAAAGATAATGGAACGGTGGCTGATAGACTTATCACCTGGAACGCGGATACTGCCATGTAAGTGGCGAATGTTTGTTTTTAGTTTCATACTGGACCTCATACTTGCAATACTTTTACTTATTTTATCATAAAAAGTCAGAAATTCCTTAAAAATTCCTGACTTTATGATAGTTATTTTCTTATTTTAGCAATTCTGAAACTGGTTCAAAAACAATTTTTTCAATGTCAGAAAGGTAAATTGCCAATTGTTGTTGCTTAGTAAAGAATTCTGACAAGAGGCTATTTCCTTGAATCTGTTTACCAAAGCCTTCCATTTTCGCTTGGAAGGATGCATCTGGCATTTGACCTGTCTGCGCTAATCTTTGAATTTCCTCTTGGAAAGCAACATATTCTGTAAAGATTTTGCTTGCCTCAGCATCTGCTGAAATCGCATCTTTAGCCGCTTTGACAGCCTTGTATTCTGGTAATTCGCGTAGGCCGCGACTGAGTTCGTTTGCACTATCGTAAATATTTGACATGATGTTCTCCTTATTCATTTCTTTTAAAATTACTAGTCACTCTGTGGTCTTTATTATTGTGCAATCACTTTTATATGACCTCTTGAATGTCCATTCCTTAATTCCTTATCTGGTATATACTCGATCTTCAAAGTTCCTAAATTAGAACCTGTTTTTATTTCATTTGACATAAGATTATCAAAATAGTTCTCTATCTCATCATCAGATAAGGATGATTCAATCGATTTAACAATATCATGAAATACTTCTTTCATTCCTGCAACACCAGATTCACTATTTTCATTTGTCTGATTTATTGTTACGTTGATTTTAGCAGTATCAATTGCATGTAAAAGTTCCAAGTAGTATCCGTAGCTTGATGCGAAATATTTTATTTTTATATTTCCTTTTTTGATATTTTCCAATGGGCTATTAGAATTTTGATTATAGCTATTGATAAACTCATTAATAATTCTATCGTCTACATACTTTGAATTGGTTTTCTCTTAACTTATTTCCTTGTTGGATGGTTCATTTTTTGTCTCAACACTAGCTTCTGAAGTAGTTTTCACATCTTTTTTAACAGCGTAAGCTCTAAGTAAGATAAAAGAAATAAAGATAATACCAAATATGAATCTAGGCTCTATTTTAGGCATATTTTTCTCCTTATTTGACAACGACTGTGTAGTCGGTATTTTCTGTTATTAGATGCTCAGCTCTTTCCAAGTCTTGAGCATTTTTAAATGAAATTTGTAGAATCCCGTGAATATCCTCACGGTTTTCCTCGTTGATATGAATATTGACCAAGGAAGTTCCACGTAGTAGTTCCAAAATCCTCAAGATGACATCTTCTTCATCGGGAACGTCGACATAGAGGTCGTAAGAACTATCCACACCACCACGCTTATGAATTTCCATGGCCTGACGTTGCTCACGCGCTTGGTTGAAAAAGTTCCAGATTTGGTTTTCATCACCCTTACTGATAGCTTGTCCAATCTCGTCCAAACGCTCCTTGAAATCCCCAATTCTATCTAAAATTGTTTCACGATTGGACAAGAGAATGGAGGTCCACATACCTGGCTCGCTTTCCGCAATTCGGGTCATATCTCGAAAACCACCGGCAGCAAAACGCCTTGCCATCTCATGTTCTTGAGCATAGACCACGGTCTGTTCCATGAGACTAGAAGCCAGAATATGAGGAAAATGGCTAATCTGAGAAGTGACTCGATCGTGCTCCTTGGCATCAATCTCGATAAAACGAGCATGAAGACCTGAAAGTAAGTCCTTCATTTCCTCAAGTGTGTCAGGACTTGTCAGCCTCGAAGGTGTAAAGATATAATAGGCATTTTCAAAAAGATTGACATCCGCAGAAGCAGCCCCTGTCTTGTGACTACCAGCCATGGGATGGGCCCCGACAAAGCGAACAGGCTTACCAGCTAAATAGTTCTCCGCCGCATCTACAATGGCTGACTTGGTCGAACCAGCATCTGAGATAATCACGCCTTCTTTTAAGTCCAAGTTGGCCAACTCCTTAATGAAAGCAATGGTTTGCTTGATTGGCAAGCTGAGAATGATGATATCTGCCAAAGGAGCAAAACTAGCAAAATCATCCGTTGCACGGTCAATCATGCCTTCTTTCAAGGCAATATCTCTCGAAGCTTGACTGCGATTATAACCTAAAATTTCATAATCTGGATGATCGCGTTTGATACCAAGGGCCATCGAGGCACCAATCAATCCAAGGCCCGCGATATAGACTGTTTTTGCCATAGAAACTCCTTAATAGTTCTTTGTATAGTCTCGGTGCTTGACCACTGCTTCTTTTAATTCCTCTAGATTGTCTGATGAGAATTTTTCGAGGATTTCTTGTGCTAAAACCGTTGCCACAACAGCTTCCATAACTACACCTGCAGCTGGAAGAGCAGTCGGATCACTTCTCTCCACAGTTGCCTTGTAGGGTTCATGGGTTTCGATATCCACACTCATGAGTGGTTTGTAGAGAGTAGGAATGGGCTTCATGACGCCACGAACAACAATCGGTTGCCCATTAGTCATACCGCCTTCAAAGCCACCTAGATTGTTTGTACGGCGAGTATAGCCGTCTTCTTTAGACCAGAGAATTTCATCCATGACCTGGCTTCCTTTACAATAACCAGCCTCAAATCCAAGACCAAATTCTACCCCTTTAAAGGCATTTATAGAGACAACAGCTTGGGCTAATCGTGCATCCAATTTTCTGTCCCATTGGACATAGGAACCAAGACCAACTGGAACACCTCCAACGACTGTCTCCACAACCCCACCGATGGTATCACCGTCACGTTTGATTTGGTCAATATAATCCTTGATTTCCTGTTCTCTTTCTTGGTTGACAATAGAAACGTCAGACTGGGCAGCTCTTTCCTTAATCTCAGTGACTGTCAGATTTTCAGGTACATCGATTTCCTTGCCACCAAAGACTACGACATGGTTGGCAATCTCCATATCCAGTTCAGCCAAGAGGCGTTTGGCTACTGCTCCAACTGCCACCCGCATGGTGGTTTCACGAGCTGATGAACGTTCTAAAGAATTTCTCAAATCATCAAAACGGTACTTGATGCCCCCAACTAAATCGGCATGACCTGGACGAGGATGGGTGATTTTTCGTTTGCTTTTAAGGCGGTCTTCAATGTCCTCCGCAGACATGATATCTAGCCATTTCTGATGGTCCTTATTGACGACATCCATGGTAATGGGAGCCCCAGTAGTCTTCCCATGGCGAACACCCGAAGTAAAGATAACTTGGTCACTCTCAATCTTCATACGACCACCGCGGCCGTAGCCACCCTGACGACGTTTCAAATCCTCATTGATGTCCTCAGCTGTCAAAGGAAGTCCAGCTGGAATTCCTTCAATGATAGTCGTCAGACGGGGACCGTGTGATTCTCCTGCAGTTAAATATCTCATACGTTCTCCTTATTTTACCAAGTAGTCTTTCATCTCTTCCAGAGAAACTGGGTGGATGGTTGCAGAACCGAGCTCTGGCACCAAGACCAATTTCAAGGTATTGCCACGCGCTTTCTTATCATGAGTCAAAGCCTGATAAAGCTTGTCAACATCCCAGCTCTCATAGTCAACAGGCAAGCCAAATTTCTGACACATTTCTGTGATGGACTGAGTTATGCCAACTGGCATGAGACCTTTTTCCTCAGCAACCTTGGAAATCTGTACCATTCCCATGGCAACAGCCTCACCATGCATGACTTTACCATAACCGGCAGTCGCTTCAATGGCATGACCAATAGTGTGGCCAAAGTTGAGGTAAAGGCGAACACCATTGTCCAACTCATCCTCAACCACCATCTTGCGCTTAACCTGACAAGAATGTTCAATCAAGGTTTCTGCATGTTCCAGAATGCTCTCTACAGAACCATCTAGCTCCGTCAAGAGAGCCCAAAGTGCTGGATCCTCAATCAAGCCATACTTGATGACCTCACCCATTCCTTCAATCAACTCTCTCTTTCCGAGCGTTTCAAGGACAAGCGGATCAATCAGAACCCCGTCTGGCTGGGCAAAGGTCCCCACCATATTTTTAGCAAATGGAGTATTAACACCTGTCTTTCCACCGATAGAAGAATCAACCTGAGCTGTCAAACTGGTCGGAATCTGAACAAAGTGAATTCCCCGCATATAGGTAGAGGCTACGAAACCAGCCAGATCGCCAACAACACCACCACCAAGAGCCACGATTCCATCGCTACGAGTCAACCCCTGCTTAACTAGAAATTCATAGACTTTCTGGACAGTGGTTAAATTCTTTCTTTCTTCCCCTTCCAAAAAGTCAAATACTGCCACCTGAAAACCAGCATCTTCTAGGCTGAGCTTGACCTTCTCTGCATAAAGAGAAGCTACATGGTTGTCTGTCACAATGACTACCTTTTGTGGTTGCCAGAGTTCTCGCAACCATTGACCAGCCTGAGCCAGACAGCCTTTTTCAATCTGAATATCATAAGGATGATGAGGAATATCGATTCTGATTTTCATAGGAGAGTCTCCTTTTCTTTATTGGTATTTTTCTGTTAAGGACTGCCAAATTTCTTCTGTTGGCATTTCCTTTCCTGTCCACAGTTGAAAAGCTTCTGCAGCTTGATAGAGCAACATTCCCAGACCATTGACTGCTGGATTGCCCTGACTTCTAGCCCATTTCAAAAATGGGGTTTCAAAAGGCTTGTAAATGATGTCTGCTACTAAGAGAGTTTCTGGCAAATTGATGCTTTCAGGAACTGGAGATGATTGACTATCCATCCCTACACTTGTCGCATTGACAAGTAAATCCGACTCAGCAATCCTTACTTGCAGTTCAGGAACATCTTCTAAAGCATACAAGTCCACTTTAAAGCCTATCTGCTCCTGTAACTTGTCTAGGTAAGGTCTTGTTTTTTCCATAGAAACGGAACGAACAAAGACAGAAATCTGACTGACACCATCCAAAATAGCCTGTGCCAAGATAGACTTGGCCGCACCGCCTGCACCCAGCAGGGTCATCTTCTTACCTGTAATTATAAAAGAAGGCAAGCTCTTAAAAAATCCCTTGCCATCTGTATTATATCCGATTAAATTGCCATTCTCATTGACAACCGTATTAACTGCACCAATCAAGCGCGCTTCGTCACTCAGCTCATCCAAATAAGGAATCACCTGCTCCTTATAGGGCATGGACAGGTTGATACCAAACATCTGGTAGCGACGAATATTGGCCACTGTTTCTGCCAAGTCAGCCGCTTCAATCTCCCAAGCCACGTAAGCACCATTGGTAGCTGTCGCCTCAAAGGCCCTATTGTGGATGAAGGGGGAAATAGAATGCTTAATAGGATTGGCAACAACGGCAGCTAAACGTGTATAGCCATCAAGCTTCATCCAAAATCTCCCGAATTTTTTTCATGTTGGCTAGAGAAATCTGACCTGGGGCACTAGCCTCATCCAGACTGGCAAAAGACCAACTCGAACCCGTCACATCCGCAGTGATACGAGAGACCTTGCCCACCTTGCCCATAGAAATGGTTACATATTCCTGTTCAGGATTGAGGGTTTTAAATCCCCGTGTATAGTTCATCAAGTCTAGCACATCCTGCTCCGTATGAGCCATCACCGCAACCTTAACAAGTTTTGGATTTAGGCTCGTCAACTCTGACAAGATTTCCATCATATTTTCAGGTGTTTCTTGGAAATTGTGGTAACTCAAAACGAGATTTGGGAAGTCCAGCATTTCCTCAAAAACATCCTTGTAGCTATAGTACTCAAAATCAATATAGTCTGGTTGATAGAGTTGCGCCACTTCCTTGATCAGATGGATATATTCTTCTGGAGAAAGTTCGATTTCTCCCCCTTCAGAACGAGTTCGCAGCGTGAAAACCAATTCACGACCTGCAAATTTTTCAAAAATAGCTGGAGCCACCTGCAAAATCGCTTCTTTAGGCAGATAGTCGGCACGCCATTCAATGATGTCGGCATCCAGGTACCTCGTGGCGTCCAAAGCCTGGGCCTCCTCTAAACTTCTTGGCATTACTGAAACGATTAATTTCATTTACTAACCTTCATACTAATCACCTTGAGGTAATTACTACTTTCATCTTTTTTATTATAGGCGAAATCTGCTGGAAGACCGTATTTATTTAAAATCTGGTAACTTCTTCCTGCAAAGCCTTTATCAATTTGTTCTGTAAATTTCTGACGGGAAACATTAGCAGCATTGGTACTGGCAATGATAATTCCTCCCGGATTTAAAATCTCAAGACTCTGGGATATCAACTTGTGATAATCCTTGACCACAGAGAATGTTTGTTTTTTGTTCCGAGCAAAGCTAGGCGGATCTAGGACAATCACATCGTAGGTCAAGCATTTTCTCTTAGCGTATTTGAAATATTCAAAGACATCCATGACTATAAAACGATGGTCGTCTGTGCTGAGCCCATTTACCTGAAAATGCGCTTGAGACAATTCTCGTGAACGTTTGGCTAAATCAACCGAAGTAGTCTGGCTTGCTCCTCCCATGGCCGCAGCCACTGAAAAGGCTGCTGTATAAGAAAACATGTTGAGCAAGGATTTACCCATAGCCAAACCGTCAACTAAGCTACCTCGAACTTCATGCTGGTCTAGGAAAATTCCTGTCATCAAACCATCATTCATAAAGACCTGATACAAGACACCATTTTCCAAAACAGTGAAAAAGTCAGGTACTTCTTGACCATAAACATGGGCTGATTCATAGTCCAAACCCTTAAAGCGTATCTTCTCATAGGCCCCTAACACCTCAGGAAAAACCTGTCTAAAGGCTTCTGAGATGGTCTGACGAATCTGATAAACATAAGAGTTATACCAAGAAAAGACAGTATAGTCGCCATAAAGGTCCACTGTCAGACCACCAAAGCCATCTCCCTCTTGGTTGAAGAGACGAAAGGCAGTTGTCAAATCATCTTGATAGTAGGCGCTTCTCTTTTCTTTAGCTTGTCTAAACAGCGTTTCAAAGAAAGCTTGATTGAAGGCCACCTTGTCCTTACTAACAAACCAGCCCAAGCCCTTGTTTTGCTGCGAAAGGTAGGCAGTCCCAAGAAAGGTTCCTTCCTGACTCTGCACTTCTACTTCCTGATTCTTAAGATTGACATTCTCAAGATCACTGGCTTCTAGTAAAACTAGCCCCTTAGCGAGCTTCTTTTCACCCCTTTTGCTGACTCTTATTCTATTCATAACTACCATTATATCAAACTTTTAGACAATTCTCAAAAAAGAAACTACCCTTGCTTTTTTACTCTTCTTTTAAAAAATGGTATACTAATACTAATAAAAAATTAGGAAGTAAATGTGTGAAAAGCAATTTTAACAAAATCCAAAAAGCCGTCGGTACCAGACTGGGTTTTGTCCTAACCCTTTTAATCCTATATTGGCTCAAAACCTTATTAGCCTATGCCGTTGACTTTAATTTAGATATTCAAGTGGGCAAGTTGCAGGGAAATTACCTTGCCTTTATCGCCTTTTTCAATCCCCTTCCCTTGGGACTACTCCTGCTGGCTCTAGCCCTCTATGCTCGGTCAACCAAGATTTTTTATGGCCTGAGTATAGCTATTTATAGCCTTTTATTCATTTGGCTTTATTCTAACGTCTTTTACTATCGAGAATTTAGCGACTTTATCACGGCTAATACCATGAAGGTGGTCAGCAAGGTGTCTGTCGGCACTGCAGAACTAGAGTTACTGCGTCCTTGGGATTTCATCTATTTTATGGATTTCCCATTGCTGGCTTTCCTTTTCTATAAAAAATTCATCCAACTGGATAGGAGACCCTTCAAATTCCGCTCCAGTGTTGCTATCACTGCTCTCTCAGCCCTGCTCTTTTCTGCTAATCTTTTCTTGGCTGAAATTGAACGTCCCGATCTCCTGTCGCGAGGATTTTCGAATTATTATGTTGTCCGCGCCCTCAGTTTACCAGCTTTTCTAGGTTATAGTGCCAACCAATCCTACAGCGCCAACAAGGAACGTGCCAAGGCCTCTGAGACCGACCTGCAACCTATTACAGATTATATTCAAGAACATTCTGCTAAACCCAATCCAGACTATTTTGGCCTTGCCAAAGGAAAAAATGTGATTTATCTCCACTTGGAGAGTTTCCAACAGTTCCTGCTTGACTATAAACTCAACATAGATGGAACTGAGCATGAAGTCACTCCCTTCCTCAACTCCCTCTACCATTCGCAATCAACCCTAGCCTTTTCGAATATCTTTAACCAAGTCAAGGCTGGGAAGACCTCAGATGCAGAAACCATGCTGGAGACTGGTTTGTTTGGACTTGACCAAGGTTCCTTTATGGTCAATTACGGTGGTACCAATACCCAGCAGGCAGCGCCTTTTATCCTATCGAAAAATGGCTACCAATCAAGTGCTGTCTTTCACGGTAATATTGGGACCTTCTGGAACCGAAATACGACCTACAAACAATGGGGCTACCAATACTTCTTTGATGCTTCCTACTTCACCAAGCAGGACAGTAGCAATTCTTTCCAATATGGTTTAAATGATAAAATCATGATGAAAGATTCTATTCAGTATCTGGAGCATTTACAGCAACCTTTTTATGCTAAGTATATCACAGTGTCCAATCACTATCCCTATGCTAGCAATCTGACAGGCGATGAGCTTGGTTTCCCACTGGCTAAGACCAAAGATGAAACAATCAACGGCTACTTCCAAACCGCCAACTATCTGGACAGTGCCATCAAGGCTTTCTTTGACTATCTCAAAGAAAGTGGCCTCTATGAAAAATCCATCATCGTCATTTACGGAGACCATTATGGGATTTCCAACTCCCGCAATCCTGAGCTGGCACCCTTGATTGGCAAGACTTCTGAGAACTGGTCGAATTACGACAATGCCATGTTGCAACGAGTGCCTTTTATGGTGGTCATGCCTGGTTATGAAAAGGGGCAAATCATCAATACCTACGGTGGACAAATCGATATCTTACCGACTCTCGAACACCTCCTTGGTATTGAGTCCAATTCCTTCCTTCAAGTCGGCCAAGACCTTCTGTCTCCAGATCATCAAGAAATCGTTGCCTTTCGGACTGCCAATTCCTTCGTCACACCCAAATATACCAGCTACGACGGACGAACCTACTATACTGAGAGCGGTCTTGAAATCAGCAATTTTGATGAACAAACTCAGACCGAACTGGAAAGCGTTCGTCAGGCAGCCAGTCAACAGCTGAAAATCAGCGACCAGATTCAAACTGGCGATTTGATCCGTTTCTACCAAGCAGATCATCTTGGAAAAGTTGATACTGAAAGTATTTCTTACCTCAATTCTTTACCAATTCTTCAAAAGATTGAGCAGGAAAAAGGTAGTCAATCAACCAGTCTCTTTAGCCAACGACAAGGTAAGACCAGTGCTGACCTTTTCAAGGCACCAAGTTACCAAGAACTCCATCCCGAGTCGGCAGAAACCGAATCAAAATCACAATAAAAGATGCTCTTCCATCGTGGAGGAGCATTTCTTTTTATCAATGAAAATCAAAGAGCAAACTAAAAAACTAGCCTCAGATTAACTTTGAGATTATAGGTAGAGAGGTTGTAACTACAATATATGTCTGTCAAGTTTAGTGACGTAGATAGTAGAAGATAAATCAGCTTCAGCAGGTATCTGGAAAATTTAATTTTATAGAAAAGCCTTTTGTTACAAACTCAATATACTATCAATAAATAATATTATAGAAGCAACAATAATTAAAATTTCGCCTATTTGCATCATTCTATTTCGAACTTTAAATATATGTTCTATCAAAAACACTTGGATCACACACATTATAGGAATGAAAGTTTTTGAAATTGAAAAATATCCCAATAAATAAACTATAAACAACAAAAATAGAACTATGTTATATTTCTTATTCAAAACATTCCTCCCTATATTTTTTGATTACCAATCTTAATCATTTACAACTACATTATAACAAACTATAAAAGCGTTTGTAGAATTGAATTTATCAAGCAAGCGACCAACTAGCTCATCTTTTTTCTATTTCTGTCAATATGCGTGACAGGTAGTAATGATATCCAAAAATAGCAAGAGCAAGCAAGAGGATAAGAACTCCTACTCCCAAGCTGATGGCAAGGACAGGGGCGAGAGACCGAACCAAGAATAAGCTCCCTATTACAAGGGCCATTAAGATTGCACTATAAATAAAAATCAAAACTATTGCTACTATACGATTTGAACGGTTCACCAGGTCAGTAATACTACTCCAATTGGTTGACAGATTTTTCACGTCCTTAAGGTAATGGTGGCAAGAAAGGATAACACTGGCAAGGATCCATGCCACAAGAAGGTAAATCATCGAAAGGATGGGCAAGCCTAGATATAGAGAAAAGCCAAGTAAAGTCAGAACTGGTAAAAAGGACTGGACAGCAAATATAATCCAAAATTTCACTTTCACATAACGAGCAAAATCAAAGGGTAAACTCTTCAGAAAATCAACATTTTCCCTCTCCAAGGATAAAGCAATTGAATGCAGGCTGGTGATATTGTTATTGACAACTGCTATAAACACTCCTACAAAAAACAAGGGTAACCAGTATAGAGGATGAATATATGGAACTATCTGAGAATCTCGGATTTTGGAAATCAGACCAATCATCATGAGATAAGGAAGGAAAGCACTTGTAAAAAGCACTGTAACCACGCCAGTTCCCTGTCCCAAGAGGGTGAGGTGGTAGCGTAAAACCATACGGAAAAAGCCCTTTTTATTAGTAGTTGAAATTCTCTCCTTATTGCGACGTTCTTTCTTGACCTTCTCCTCACTGTTAAGCAGAATCACGTCATAAAAATGAGGAAGAACCTTCTTTTTGGTCAGGTAAAGTAAGAAGACAGTTAGAGTTATCCAAGCGAGCAGACCCAGTATGGCTTCTGTCGAAAAAGGCTCCACTGCTATTTTGTAAAAGATATGAAGAGGATAAAGGAGAAATGGAATGTCTCTAACTTTGTCAACAATACTTCCAAAAGTCGACTGTAGAAAGAGGACAAATATTAAAGGTATGAGAACTCCTATCCCAATCATCACATTGGCAAAAATAGACTGATACTTTCTGAAGACCCTAGTCTGAGCCAAGAAATGCACTGCCACTACCATCACTAAAGTAACAGAGACAAATAATAAGGTCAAGGACAGTAGCATCAAAGGCAAACCCAGCCAAAGAGAAGGTGCTAGCCTAATGTAGAGGACCAGAAAATAAGCTAGGATTGGTACAATTCCAGCTAGAGCTGGCAAGAGGACAGACAGACCTTTGGCCATTATAATCTCTGATTCTTTAAAGGCATAGGGCCTATACGATACCAAATCCTTACTCTCATAAAAGACATTGTAAAATGCAGTGAAAGAAGTTGAAAAGGCAAGCACCAGTAAAATAGCAACCATGCTACTAAAAAAACTTGGCATTTCCTCAAAAGGAAAACGAAAGGCTATATTTATAAACATGAAAAGCATCAAGAGACTGGAAAAAATGTAAGAACTTAGGACTCTAGCGGAAACATTTACTTTTTTTCCAGGATTTTTAGCTTGCTTCTTTCGTAGGTTAGCCAGATTAGCTTCTTGAGATGAATAAAGGATATTGATATCAACTAATTTTTTAATGACCTTGAGACGCATCTGAAACCTCCTCTTTTCTACCAGCAAGGCTAAGATAGATACTTTCTAAAGACTGGTCTGGATGGTCTTTTCTCAAGTCCTCTACGCTACCACAATAAATCAAATGTCCCTTTTTCAAAATGGCAATCCGATCACAAACTTGCTCAGCTACCTCTAGGACATGGGTTGAAAACAAGACTGTCTTGCCTTTTTGTGCATGTTCCTTCATCATCTGTTTCAAATCAAAGGCAGCCTGAGGATCCAAACCTGTCAAGGGTTCATCCAAGACCCAAATATCAGGATCAGACAAGAGTGCTCCGATGACAAAGACTTTCTGACGCATTCCGTGAGAAAGGGTTTCAATGACCTGATAACGATTTTCAGCAAAATCAAAAACATTCAATAGCCTAGCTAGACTATCTTCCAAATCAGAGCTGCTCAGATCATAGGATGAGGCGATCAATTCCCAAAATTCATTGGCCGTTAAGCGTAAAAATAAGTCAGGCGAGTCTGCTACGTAGCCAATCTTTCGTTTAATAGCCAAGCGATTTTCCGATAACTCCTGACCGTCTACCAAAATACGACCACTGCTGGGTGAAATGATACTGACTAGGGATTTTATAGTGGTCGATTTTCCAGCCCCATTATGGCCAATCAAGCCCATAATCTCCCCATTTTCAATCTGCAAATTGAGATTGCTCAAGGCCTCTTTATCACCATACAACTTACTAACATTTTGAAATTCAATCATGGGATGACTCCTATCTTTATCTATATTACATACTATTATACTAGCACTTTGATACAAAAAAATCAATACTTTATTTTAAGTAGTTAAAATAGTTTCCTTCTATTTTGCGCAAACGTTTGCGTTAGGAGATACTTTATGATAGAATAAAGAACAAGATTGACAAGTAAGAGGAAAAACAATGCAAAATCAAACACTCATTCAATACTTTGAATGGTATCTGCCCCACGACGGCCAGCACTGGACGCGTCTGGCTGAAGATGCTCCACACCTAGCTGATCTGGGAATTAGTCACGTCTGGATGCCACCAGCTTTTAAGGCTACCAATGAAAAAGATGTGGGCTATGGGGTCTATGACTTATTTGACCTTGGAGAGTTTAACCAAAAAGGGACTGTCCGCACCAAGTATGGTTTCAAAGAAGACTATCTTCAAGCTATTCAAACCCTAAAAGCACAGGGAATTCAACCAATGGCCGATGTAGTTCTCAATCATAAGGCTGCGGCCGATCACATGGAAGCCTTTCAGGTCATCGAAGTGGATCCTGTAGACCGTACAGTTGAACTTGGAGAACCCTTCACCATCAATGGCTGGACTAGTTTTACCTTCGATGGTCGCCAAGATACCTACAATGACTTCCACTGGCACTGGTACCACTTCACAGGTACAGACTACGATGCCAAACGTCGTAAGTCTGGGATTTATCTGATTCAAGGGGACAACAAGGGTTGGGCAAATGAGGAATTGGTCGATAACGAAAACGGTAACTACGACTACCTCATGTATGCCGACCTAGATTTTAAACATCCTGAAGTCATCCAAAATATCTATGACTGGGCTGACTGGTTCATGGAAACAACTGGTGTAGCTGGTTTCCGCTTGGATGCCGTCAAGCACATCGACTCTTTCTTCATGCGCAATTTCATCCGTGATATGAAGGAAAAATACGGTGAGGATTTCTATGTTTTCGGTGAATTTTGGAATCCAGACAAGGAAGCCAATCTGGACTATCTCGAAAAAACGGAAGAACGCTTTGACCTTGTCGATGTTCGTCTCCACCAGAATCTCTTTGATGCTAGCCGAGCAGGTTCCAACTATGACCTTCGTGGTATTTTTACAGATAGCTTGGTTGAACTCAAACCTGACAAGGCTGTGACTTTTGTCGACAACCACGATACCCAACGAGGTCAGGCTCTTGAGTCTACCGTTGAAGAATGGTTCAAACCAGCAGCCTATGCCCTCATTCTGTTACGCCAAAATGGCCTTCCATGTGTCTTTTACGGCGACTACTATGGGATTTCAGGGCAATATGCTCAACAAGATTTCAAAGAAGTCCTTGACCGCCTCCTAACCATCCGAAAAGATTTGGCCTATGGAGATCAAACAGACTACTTTGATGACCCTAACTGTATCGGTTGGGTACGTTCAGGTGCTGAACATCAATCCCCAATCGCAGTCTTGATTTCAAATGACCAAGAAAATAACAAGTCAATGTTTGTCGGCCAAGAATGGGCTAACCAAACCTTTGTAGATTTACTTGGAAACCACCAAGGTCAAATTACAATTAATGAAGAAGGTTATGGACAATTCCCAGTCTCAGCTAGATCCGTAAGTGTCTGGGCAGCCAATGCAATCTAATTGCCAATGATTATCAAGCCAGGTCCAAGGGGGGTTGGCTTTTTTGTAGTCATAAAAAGACCTACCCAAATGGATAGATCTTTAAACTCAATGAAAATCAAAGAGCAAACTAGGAAGCTAGCCGCAGGCTGTACTTGAGTACGGCAAGGCGAAGCTGACGTTGTTTGAATTTGATTTTCGAAGAGTATTACTTGATTACAATTTACCTGCTACTTCATCCAACAATTCTTGGATTTTAGCTTGGTTGCTTCCTCCTGCCATGGCCATGTCTGGTTTACCACCACCACGTCCATCGACGATTGGTGCCAATTCTTTGACAAGGTTTCCTGCATGAAGGTCTTTTGTCTTGCTTGCTACAAGGACATTGACTTTGTCACCGATAGCAGCAACTAGGACAAGAAGATCAGAGTAGTCTTTTTGTTTCCAGTTGTCCGCAAAGGTACGAAGGGCACCTGCATCTGATACAGAAACTTGACTAGCAATGTAACGATGACCATTGACTTCCTTCACATCCTTGAAGATATCGCCTGCGGCTGCAGCTGCGGCTTTTTCTTTCAATTCAGCATTTTCTTTTTGAAGTTGACGAAGTTGTTCTTGAAGTCCTTCTACCTTGTGAGGTACTTCCTTGACTTGAGGTGCTTTCAAGGTTGCTGCGACAGCTTTAAGAGCGTCTTCTTGTTCACGGTAAGCTTCAAAGGCTTCCTTACCAGTCACTGCCAAGATACGGCGAGTTCCTGATCCGATACCTTCTTCTTTGACAATCTTGAAAAGACCAATTTCAGAAGTGTTGCCAACGTGGGTACCACCACAAAGCTCGATAGAGTAGTCACCGATAGTAACAACACGGACTTCTTTACCGTATTTCTCACCAAAGAGAGCCATAGCTCCCATTTCCTTGGCAGTGTCAATATCCGTTTCAACTGTTTTCACTTCAAGAGCTTCCCAGATTTTTTCGTTGACTTGCTGTTCAATCGCACGCAATTCTTCTGCAGTTACTGCTTGGAAATGGGTAAAGTCAAAGCGAAGGAATTCAACTTCGTTAAGAGATCCTGCTTGTGTTGCGTGGTTTCCAAGGATATTGTGAAGAGCAGCGTGAAGCAAGTGAGTCGCTGTGTGGTTTTTCATAACACGGTGACGACGATTAGTATCGATTGCCAATTTGTATTCTTGATTCAAAGCAAGCGGTGCAAGAACTTCAACTGTATGAAGAGCTTGTCCGTTTGGAGCTTTTTGAACATTGGTCACAGTAGCTACGACCTTACCTGACTCATCCAAGATTTGTCCGTGGTCAGCTACTTGTCCACCCATTTCAGCATAGAATGGCGTTTCCGCAAAGATAAGTGAGGCAGTTCCTTCTGATACAGCTTCTACTTCTGCATTGTCAGCCACGATAGCCACCAATTTAGAAGACAATTGGCTAGCATTGTAGTTGAAGACACTTTCTACAGTGATGTTTTGAAGGGTTTCATTTTGCATACCCATTGAACCACCTTTAACAGCTGAGGCACGCGCGCGTTCTTGCTGTTCTTTCATGGCTGCTTCAAAGCCTTCACGGTCCACAGTCATACCAGCTTCTTCAGCGATTTCTTCAGTCAATTCAACTGGGAATCCATAAGTATCATAGAGTTTGAATACATCTGAACCAGCGATAACAGATTGACCTTTTTCTTTCAAGTCTGCTACAATGCCTTGGGCAAAGTGTTGACCTGAGTGAAGAGTACGCGCAAATGATTCTTCTTCGCTCTTAACGATTTTCTCAATAAAGTCACGTTTTTCAAGCACTTCTGGGTAGTAGCTTTCCATGATTTTTCCAACAGTTGGAACGAGTTTGTAAAGGAAAGGCTCGTTGATTCCCAATTTTTGACCATGCATAGAAGCACGGCGAAGGAGACGACGAAGGACATAACCACGGCCTTCATTTCCTGGAAGGGCACCATCACCGATAGCAAATGAAAGTGAACGGATGTGGTCTGCGATGACCTTGAAGCTCATGTTGTCGCCATCTTGGTCATAGACCTTACCAGACAATTTCTCTACTTCACGAATGATTGGCATGAAGAGGTCTGTTTCAAAGTTGGTCTTAGCCCCTTGGATAACGGCCACCAAACGCTCCAAACCAGCGCCCGTATCAATGTTCTTGTGTGGCAATTCCTTGTATTCGCTACGAGGAACAGCAGGGTCTGCGTTAAATTGTGACAAAACGATGTTCCAGATTTCGATATAACGGTCGTTTTCAATATCTTCTGCAAGCAAACGAAGACCGATATTTTCTGGGTCAAATGCTTCTCCACGGTCAAAGAAAATCTCTGTATCAGGTCCAGAAGGTCCTGCACCGATTTCCCAGAAGTTGTCCTCAATCGGAATCAAGTGACTTGGGTCCACTCCTACCTCAATCCAGCGGTTGTAAGAATCTTTATCATCTGGATAGTAAGTCATGTAAAGTTTTTCAGCTGGGAAGTCAAACCACTCAGGGCTTGTCAAAAGCTCATAAGCCCAAGTGATAGCTTCGTCACGGAAGTAATCCCCGATAGAGAAGTTCCCCAACATTTCAAACATAGTATGGTGACGTGCTGTCTTCCCTACGTTTTCGATGTCGTTGGTACGAATCGCTTTTTGGGCATTGGTAATACGTGGATTTTCAGGGATGATAGTCCCATCAAAGTATTTCTTAAGGGTTGCTACCCCAGAGTTGATCCACAAAAGTGTTGGGTCATTTACAGGAACCAAACTCACTGATGGTTCTACAGAGTGTCCTTTGGTCGCCCAGAAATCAAGCCACATTTGGCGGACTTGTGCACTAGATAGTTGTTTCATATTGTCTCCTTATTACTTGTTTAATGTGATTGGCTTTCCAGCATTTCCACATAGTCAATCGCGACACAGAGAGAAATGACTAGGTCTGCATAAGCATCCTCAAGAACCGTTACGGTATAGGTAGAGGTCAGATGGAAGAGTTCCTTCTTAATTTCCGCAATCAGCTGATCGCGATCATCCAGCAATTTGAAATCCAAATCCCAGATATTGCCCTCGATACGAAGACCTAGATTATCAAACTCATACTTATCTCGCCAGAAGGTCAACTTCTTACGAATGACAAAACTCGAGCCATCCCTAAGCTGAATCTCAAAACGAGGAAGCAAGGTCAAGATTTCTTTACTGATCTGACTGACTTGTTCACCAGCCACATCATAGATGGTAAAAGTTTTGGGAATCTTAAAAAATGATCCCTCCACCTGATAGGCGATTTCTCCCCTGTCATCCTTGATAGCGAAGCGTTCGCCTCCAAGACGAAACTTTTGTTTGACAAGAAATGTTTTCATCAACACCTCCAAAAATCAAAAGACAAGCTCATATCACGAAGGGCGAAAAACCGCGGTACCACCTTCATTCAATGAACTTGTCATTCTCTTGTTCTTATGCAATTGTTAAATTGAGTAGCATGACTTTCTAGCTTAGATGGCTCGCAGCACCGCCATTTCTCTGGACTAAGACAAGAGAAAATCAATTCTCAACTTTCTTATTATAACGTTTTTTTGAACTTGCGTCAACTGGAAATGATTCTAACCAAATAGCATGTGTTAGCCATAAGTTAACTTTCTGCATTAACCTCTTAATTTATCTAGATCTACTTCGTGATGTTTGAGAATTTTTGGGCTTATAAATTGAAATTTTAACTCGTGTACGTTTCAAATCAACTTCCTCTCCTACTTTCGGACTTTGATCTACTACAGTTCCCTCCGATGTACCTTCAGGAGCAGTTGAAACTTCTACTCTTTCAATATTGGCTTCTTTAATACCAACAATGTGATTAAATTATTTTTGGTAAATTCAAAACTTGAACCTGCATAATTTGGCATTGTAGCGCTAGTTCGTTCTTTTGCAACAGTCAAAATAATATCGGATGAATCATTCAAATCATATAAAGTTCCCTCCGATAAACTCTGACGTAAAATTGTACCGGGAGAATATTCATCACTTTCTTCTTCCTCAACTTTTATATGATTCTCAGTAATTTTTCTACTCTTCAATTCTGATATAGCATCAGATTTACTTAAACCAATAAGGTTTCCAATATATACTTTTGTAGCCTGTGGTCTAGAAGAAGCAGAACTTGTTGATGAAGTTTGTTTATCTTTAGATTTATTTCCACCAAGAGAAGCTTGCTTTGTAGAACTTGTGGAGGTTGCTGAATTAGATGATTGAGTTGATTGCTTAGTACTATTATGAGATGATTTAGACTTATTCATACCTATGAAAAAAGTTACAATTATCACTAATAAAAGTAAGCTTATAACTATTCCAAAAAACCACTTTATCCTACTAATTTTCTGTCTACGGCGCTCTAATAATTCATTCTGTTCTCTTTCTTCCTGCTGTTTTATTTGAAATTGCTCTGTAGCCAATCGCTTTCTTTCTGCTTCTCTCTCTTTCTCCAGTATATACTCATTCCAGTCAGCTTCTGCTTCTGCTAAGAGTATCTGAATTCTCCCTCTCTCATTTTCTGATTCAGCTTTGGCCCACAGTTTTTTTAAATCAAATATATTATCTTTATATTGTTGCTCAATACGTAATTCTAACTCTCTTTGATGTCGAGATTCCTCATCCCATTGCCTCTGACGTTCTAACTCATTTCTCTCTTTTAATGTTTCTTGTTGTTCTCGAGCAAGACGATTTTGTTCATCTAGTGCTGCCTGTTGTTTTTGGTTAGAAAACTGCTGTTCCCATCTCTGCTGTTCCAACAAGTTATTCTGTCTTTTTAGCTCTTGATTCAATTCTTCTTCTCGACGAGCTTTTTCCCAATCATTCAAATTATTCATAGCCTCTCCTAATTTGCATTATAACCATGTTCTTTAGATTTTAATACTTTCTTCCAATATCGTTCACGTTGAAGTGCCTTTTGTTTTCCAACTTCATTCTTTGGAAAAATCTCTAATATACTATATTGAAAATACTTTTTAATATAACTTATTCCATATTTTTCGACTATCTCACACAATCTTTTATTCGGATAACGATTTTCTTCCATTTCGGATTTATCATATCCTTCACTTAAGTATGTAGACCATCTTCCATAAACTCCATTATCTCCATAAGCAGAACCTACATAGAGCTTTCCTGTCCTAACATCAGTAATAACATAGACACCATAAACAGCTGATAGATATTGTCTCCAAGAACTGTTTGCCCAATTTTTCTTTAATTCTTGATAAGAAAATGAAATATTTTCATAACCTGGAAAATGAGACGTTTGATTAAAATAGGAAATACTGTTTACAGATTCTACTACAACTGATTCAATTATTTTAGGATTAACATAAAACCATGATTGACCTGTATTAGTATGATTAACCAAAACTTTTTCTATAAACTTATCATACTCTTCTAATCGTTCAGCTAAAGCGAACTTAACATGATGGTTCCCATAGGTCACTTGCTTTATCTGACTATTCGTTTCTTTTATAAGATAGGCCCCAACAAAGAGCCATTTATGATACTCCACTTCTATAAATTGAAACTGAATTTCGTTTCTACGATTTCGACTTTTTTTATCTGAACCATTACTTAAAATCCATGGTAAAAAATCTTCAGATCCACTGATATAATCATCAACAAAACTATAATCATCCCAATTCTTGTTAAATCGTAACTTAATACGATACCCTTTATACTCCGATTGTGACAATAACTCATTAAATCTGAAAATATCCTTCAAATATATCTTTTCATTCATATTGTATTTCTCTTTTATTTATATGGAAAATTTTGCATAATCTCTCTTATATCATTATACAGAAGGTCTTAATAACGGTCAAGGGCTTAAATATTTTTTTCAAAGGTTTATTGAGAATTGAATTTTTCAATTTCATACTGACACTTCCATCTGATTCAAAAAAAAACGAACCAGCTCTAACTGATTCGTTTCGTGACTGCTAACTCCTACTTCCGATACATTTTAAACTGCAGGAAGAGGTCGCTATATTTTCCTGTCCATTTATGGTCAAATTTCTCATAAACTTCTAGGTGTTTCATAGTTTCAGCGTCTGGATAGAAGGCTTTGTCTTCTTTTTTCTCCTCTGGTAGCAGTTCCTTGGCTGGTAGGTTTGGAGTTGAATAGCCGACATACTCCGCATTTTGGAGAGCATTTTCAGGTTTCAACATAAAGTTGATAAAGGCATAGGCTGCATCTTGGTTTTTGACTGTTTTGGGAATGACCATATTGTCAAACCAAAGGTTGCTGGCTTCTGTCGGTACCACATAGCGTAGATTTTCATTTTTTTCTAGCATTTGGCTGGCTTCACCAGAGAAGGTCACGCCGATAGCAGCGTTATTCTGAATCATGTATCCCTTCATCTCGTCCGCCACAATAGCCTTGATATTTGGAGTGAGCTTGTAAAGCTTGTCCACTGTCTCTTCCAACTGCTGGGTATCCTTGGAGTTGAGGCTGTAGCCTAGCGAATTGAGTCCTAGTCCCAGCACCTCACGCGCCCCATCAAAGAGCATGATAGAGTTCTTATACTCTGGCTTCCAGAGGTCATCCCAATGCTCAGGCACTTCATCGACCATAGTTTCATTGTAGACAATTCCCAGTGTTCCCCAGAAGTAAGGAATAGAGAATTTATTACCTGGATCAAAGGATTGGTTGAGAAACTCTGGTCCGATATTTTCGATTCCTTCAAGTTTTGAATAATCAAGTGGCACCAAAAGGTCTTCGTCCTTCATCTTGTTAATCATGTACTCACTTGGGATGGCAATATCATAAGTCGTTCCACCCTGCTTAATCTTGGTATACATGGCTTCGTTGGAATCAAAGGTCTCATACTGGACTTGGATTCCTGTTTCTTCTGTGAATTGCTCCAAGAGTTCTGGATCGATATAGTCTCCCCAGTTGTAGATAACCAGTTTTTGACTATCTCGGCTATTGATTTTACTATCGAGATGAGTCGCAATTCCCCACAAGACAAGGATAATGGCTACAATTCCTGCTAAAAATGAATAGAGTTTTTTCATGCTTGCTCCTCCTTCTCACGTGAGATAAAGTAATATCCAACAACTAGGATAATACTAAAGAGAAAGACAAGGGCAGACAGGGCATTGATTTCTAGCGAAATCCCCTTGCGAGCTCGAGAGTAAATCTCGACTGAGAGGGTTGAAAAGCCATTTCCCGTTACAAAGAAGGTCACGGCAAAGTCATCTAGCGAATAGGTGAAGGCCATGAAATAACCTGCAATGATAGACGGTGTCAGGTAAGGAAGCATGATTTCCTTGAACATCTGAAATTGACTGGCTCCCAAGTCGTAAGCCGCATGAATCATGTCGCCATTCATTTCCTTGAGTCGAGGCAAGACCATCAAGACCACGATAGGAATGGAGAAGGCCACGTGACTGGAAAGAACTGTCAAGAATCCAAGTGAAAACTTGAGTTGGGTAAAGAGAATCAAGAAGCTAGCACCAATCATAACATCAGGAGCAACCATGAGGATATTATTGAGGGAAAGAAAGGCTTCTTGGTATTTCTTACGAGACTGATAAATGTAAATAGCACCGAAAGTCCCGATAATGGTCGCTATCAAGGCTGACAGAAAGGCCAAGAAAAAGGTCTGAGTCACAATCAACATGAGACGACCATCGCCAAACATGGTTTTAAAATGGCTCAAACTAAAGCCTGTAAAGCTGTTCATGTCGTTGCCTGCATTAAAGGCGTAGCCAATCAGGTAAAAGATAGGCAGGTAGAGGACAAGAAAGACCAGTCCCAGATATAGATTGGCAAATTTTTTCATCGTTCTCTCCTTTCCTTGGTCACCCACATGGTGATGAACATGGTCAGAATGAGAATCACACCGATGGTTGAACCCATACCGTAGTTGTCATTGGTCAGGAAGTTCTGCTCAATGGCTGTCCCCAAGGTGATAACGCGGTTCCCACCAATCAAACGGGTCAGCATGAAGAGACTCAAGCTTGGAATAAAGACCGACTGAACTCCACTTCGCACGCCGTTCATCGATAAAGGGAAGATGACATGACGGAAGGTCTCCCACTTGGTCGCACCGAGGTCATAGCTGGCATTGATGAGATTGTTATCCATATCGTCCAAGACATTGAAAATCGGCAAAATCATAAAGGGAAGCTCGATGTAGCTTGCGACAAAGATGAAGGAGAAATCGGTAAAGAGCAATTGCTGTGAACCGATTCCGATAAATTCCAAGAATTGGTTAATAGAGCCATTCTGACCAAAAATCCCGATAAAAGCATAGGCTTTAAGGAGCAAATTGATCCAAGTAGGCAGGATAATCAGCATAAGCCAGAGTTGACGGTGCTTGAGACGGGTCAAAAAGAGGGCTGTTGGATAGCTGATAAGCAAGGTCACAAAGGTCACAATTCCTGCATAGAGTACAGAGTTGAAACTCATTTTTAGGTAGGTCAAGTTTTGTGACGCAAAATAGGACTTATAATTTTCTAAACTGAATTGTCCTTCAATGTTGAAAAAGGATTGGCCGAAAATCAATACCAAGGGTGCCAGGACAAAGAGTGCAATCCAAAGCATGTAGGGCACTACAAAGAGTTTAGAGCTTGTTTTCTTCATCTCTTTCCTCCTCGATTGCATTGATCAAACCTGCTTCTTGCTCTTCGATTTCCACGTATTCTTCGATACGGGCATCGAACTCTTCTTCGGTTTCATTGAGACGCATGATGTGGATGTCTTCTGGTTCAAAGTCCAGACCGATTTCCTCACCCACAATGGCCTTGCGAGTCGAGTGGATCATCCATTCATTTCCAAGTTCGTCATAGGCAATAATCTCATAGTGAACCCCACGGAAGAGCTGGGTATCGACCTTAACTTGGAGCTTGCCTTCTTCAGGAAGGGTAATCCGCAAATCCTCTGGACGAATAACAACCTCAACAGGTTCATTTGGCTTCATCCCACCATCAACCGCTTCGAAGCGTTTGCCGTTGAACTCAACCAAGTAGTCCTCAATCATGATTCCTGGCAAGATATTTGACTCACCGATAAAGGTGGCAACAAAGTGATTGATCGGCTCATCGTAGATATCCACAGGTGTTCCAGACTGGACAATCTCGCCATCATTCATAACGAAAATCCAGTCACTCATAGCCAAGGCTTCTTCCTGATCGTGAGTGACAAAGACAAAGGTAATGCCCAATCGTTGTTGCAGTTCACGCAGTTCGTACTGCATATCTGTTCTTAATTTCAAGTCCAGCGCTGACAGAGGCTCGTCCAGCAAAACCACACGGGGTTGGTTGATGATGGCACGGGCAATAGCCACACGCTGACGTTGTCCTCCAGAGAGTTTACGGATGGAACGTTTTTCGTAACCTTCCAACTGAACCATCTTGAGAACTTCCGCTACGCGTTTCTCGATTTCTTTCTTGTCAATTTTACGCAAGCGGAGCGGAAAGGCAACATTTTCAAACACATTCATATGTGGAAACAAGGCATAGGATTGGAAGACTGTATGGACGTCTCGCTTGTTGGTTGGAATGTCATTGATACGGACACCATCCAGCAAAATATCTCCTGTCGTCGCATCCAGTAAACCTGCAATGATGTTAAGGATAGTTGATTTCCCTGAACCAGATGCGCCTAGAAGGGTGTAGAATTTCCCTTCTTCCAACTCAAAGTTGATGTCTTTGAGAACCTTAGTGTTGCTGTCTTCAAAAACTTTTGAGACGTTTTTGAATTCAATAATTGGTTTTTTCAATTGTCATTTATTCCTTCTTTTTCATAGATTAACAGATCAGGGCTCTGTCAGGCCGCTACTACCTCGTGTAGGAAATTGAACTGCCTACATTCTTCTGCACTAACGATAGGCTTTCACCCCCTTTCCATGACATAGCAGCAGCTTTTCAACTACAGCTTCCTACTTGCTTTCACCTAGAATACGGACTTCTCTCTCAAGAGTAACGCCAGAGTGTTCCTTGACTTTTTCGATAACAGACTCAATCAAGTCTTCGTAGTCTTTGGCCGTTCCGTCAGCAACATTGATCATAAATCCTGCGTGTTTTTCTGAGACTTCTACGCCACCGATACGATAACCTTTCAAGCCAGCTTCTGAAATTAATTGACCTGCAAAATGCCCTACTGGACGTTTAAAGACCGAACCACAAGATGGGTATTCCAAAGGTTGCTTGAGTTCACGTAGGTGCGTCAAGCGATCCATTTCCTGCTTGATAACCTGATGGGTTCCTGGGGCTAGGGCAAATTTAGCTGACAAGACAACTGCACCAGACTCCTGAATAGCTGAATGGCGGTAACCAAAAGCCAAATCCTTGGCAGACAGGGTCTCGATTTCTCCATCCTTGGTCAAGACCTTACAAGACTGCAAGATATGGGCAATCTCGCCCCCATAGGCACCCGCATTCATAAAGACAGCACCGCCAACGCTTCCTGGAATGCCACAAGCAAACTCGAAGCCAGTCAAACTATGACGAAGGGCAATGCGAGTTGTTTCAATCAAGTTGGCACCAGCTTCAGCTTCAATGGTATAGCCATCAACGGAAACGTTATTGAGCTTGTCACACAAGATGACAAATCCGCGAATCCCACCATCACGAACGATAATGTTGCTGGCATTTCCAAGGACCATCCAAGGGATATTTTCTTGATTGGCAAATTTCACAAGGCGCGCCAACTCAAAACGATTTCGTGGAAAGACCAGATAATCAGCCTCTCCACCTACTTTTGTATAACTATAGCTATGCAAGGGTTCCTTGAAACGGATATCAATTCCTTCTAAGATTTCAAGCATTTTTTCTCTTACAGACATGTCACTCTTCCTTTTACAAAATTCATTCCATTATACCATTTTTAAGACCATTTGACGACCATAAAAAGACCTTGTTTGGTTTTTGCATAAGAAAAAGAGGTTTCCCCTCTTTTTATGATTTTTTGCAAAAGATAGCCTTGGTTCCATAGGCAACCAGAATGAGCTCAAGTGCTAGGACAACTTCAACCAAGGTTGGATTTGTCAACCAGCCAACTTGGACTAGAGATGGTGCTAGGTCAAAGAAGGCATGTAGGCCATAGGCTGCTAGGAGATAAATCCATTTCTTCTGGCGAACAGCTTGGTAAACCCAAACAGTCAAGAGTAATTGGAAACCTAGGGCCAAGATTCGCTCAAAACCAAGCAAATAAATCTGCCAGACTGATAGCGACTGGATAGTTTTCAACATATTTTCAGACAGCAATTGCATGACCTGTGGATTCTGCGTTTGAACTGCTGAGAGAACGAAGTAGAGATTAAGCAAACTAGTAAGACCTAGGAAAATCAACTCCAAGCCACCATGCCCTAACCCATAGGCCAAGGCGTCTGCCTTTTCCAAACTTCTCTTTTTCTCCAACCATTTGAAGAAAATAAGACGAGCAGTTTCCTCAAAAAATGCTGCCATGGCTAGGCCATAGATGATATAGACAAGCGGATGGTCTTGCAAGAGGGCAATACTACCGTCTTTTTGAGGATGTAAAACTAAGATATGCACCAGTTTTTCTAAAATCTGCGAAGAAACAAAGAAGGCAACAGCACCCAAGCCCAAGACAGCTAGATTAATCTGGTATTTCTTTTTGGCATACCAAATGCTCTCTGTTAGAAAAGTCAGCAAAAACACAATGGTAATAATGATATGAATGTTCATTTTCTTCTCCTATTCTGCCTTTTCAATATCTTTTTTCATCTCATCAACATTGAACTTAGCAAACAAGTATTGACGATCTTGGACTGGGAAACGTTGGTCCAATTGGTCAACAGCTCCCACCTCGATAATACCTTCCTTGATGACAAAGTCCATGACATGACCACCGAAGGTCAAATCATCTGAAATGAAGTGCAGATGGTAGCCTGCCACACTGACTCCATGGAAAATCTCTGGCGTCCAGAAACCAACAATGGTCCCCGCCACATTGTCACGACTATATTCCGGTTGATGGGTCGCGACATCAGCAAACTTGGTATCTGGTGTCGACTTGGGAATCATGCGCACATGCATATGTGAAAATTCGCCACGAATCTTAATTGAGCGGAAAAGATTTTCCCCATCATAATAAGACTCGATTCGCTCTTCCAATTCCTTGTCTGTCATCTCAAAGCGCTGGCGGAAAATGACCTCTGCCTGGTGCGGTACTACTGCTGCATAAGGAATAAGGGCATCTGGTGACACCTCCACAATTTCTGGCTGGTCGCCTGATCCTTTGGCCTGATAAGCCTTGCCATCCAAGACAATCAATTCCCCATCAATGGAATCCAAGGTTCCCAAACCAAGGTCACCATGCTCTAGCAATTCTCCTACTGTCATAGTACCACCATAAAGGCCAGCCATCAAGGCTCCAAGGGTATTGTATTGAAATAATTTCACTGGTTCCTGCACGTTCTTATCCATTCTCTTTCTTGTCTATTATTCTATAAATCTTACTCCTAAGTATACCACATTTGCCCCTAGATGTGAACGAGAGAAACACTTTAGACATTGCCAAGAAGGAAAAAAAAAGGTACAATGTAACAAAATCAAGGGAGGTCTGGAATGAAGAAACAAAGCAAGTACCAAGAGGTCGTTTCCTATCTGAAAAACGGTATCGAGTCTGGACGTTTTCCAACGGGAAGTCGCCTGCCTTCTATCCGTCAACTGAGCCTTGACTTTCACTGTAGCAAGGACACCATTCAACGTGCCCTGCTGGAATTACGGCACGAACAATACCTCTATGCCAAGCCCCAGAGTGGCTACTATGTCTTAGAGCAAGGGCAACACCAGGACCTAGAAATCGAAGTCACTGACGAACATGCCAGTGCCTATGACGATTTCCGACTCTGCGTCAATGAAACCTTGATTGGACGGGAAAACTACCTCTTCAACTACTATGACAATCAAGAAGGATTAGAAGACCTAAGACAGTCTATTCATAAACTCCTCTTTGATCAAGCCCTCTACTGCAAGGCTGACCAACTAGTATTGACTTCTGGGACCCAACAAGCCCTGTTTATCCTTTCTCAAATATCCTTCCCTAGCCAAGCAAAGGAAATCTTGGTGGAACAACCGACCTATCATCGGATGAATCGACTCTTGATTGCTCAAGGTCTGGACTATCAAACCATTGAACGAGGCATTGATGGGATTGACTTGGAGGAGCTGGAAAGTCACTTCAAAACAGGAAAAATTAAGTTTTTCTATACCATCCCTCGTTTTCACTATCCTCTGGGGCATTCCTATTCTGAGCAGGACAAACGAGCTATCCTTGACTTAGCTACCAAGTACGGTGTCTATATCGTAGAGGACGACTATCTAGGTGATTTGGACTCCAAGAAGGGCCAGACCTTCCACTATCTGGATACAGAAGAGCGCGTCATTTATATCAAGTCCTTCTCAACCAGCCTCTTTCCAGCCCTGCGGATTACGGCGCTCATTCTTCCAAATACTATTAAAGAAGCCTTTGTGGCCTACAAAAATATCCTAGACTACGACAGCAACCTCATCATGCAAAAAGCTCTGTCACTCTATATTGACAGTCAACTGTTTGAGAAAAACCGTCTAGCTCGCTTGTCCAATCAAGAAGACTACCAAAAACAACTCGAGAAAAGTTTAACCAAAACACCTTGTCCCCTTCCTCATTATCCCCTACACGATGGTTTATTACTAGACTTGAGACAGTATTCTAAAATCGCCAGTCTCAAACACAGTCAACTGGGCTTGGATTTCTTTGAAGAGGCTTACTTGGATGCCTGTCCTTATCAATTTGCCAAGGTATCCTTAGACAATCTGGAAAAGGTTTTAAACTATTTAAAAGCAGAATTGGAATGACTTCCAACTCTGCTTTTTTTATACTCTTCGAAAATCTCTTCAAACCACGTCAGCGTCGTCTTACCGTAGATATGGTTACTGACTTCGTCAGTTCTATCCACAACCTCAAAACAGTGTTTTGAGCTGAACTTCGTCAGTCTTATCTACAACCTCAAAGCAGTGCTTTGAGCAACCTGCGGCTAGCTTCCTAGTTTGCTCTTTGATTTTCATTGAGTATTATTCTTCAACTTCTGTTAAGGTTGCTGCCTTTTCAAGATATTTTTGGTAGGTGCCGTCATCCTTGAGTTTTTGGATGACCTTGTCCACCACTTCTTTCAAATCAGCACTATTTTTTCTAAGGGCAACTGCGTTGGCTTCGCCGTCCTTCATCTTCAAGCTGACAGTTGCGACAGCTAGGTCCGCGTTTTTAGCAGCATAGCTAAGGGCAACAGGCTCATCCATATGAACAGCATCTACTTTTCCAGCCTGCAATTCATTAACTGCTTCCCCCATATTGGTTAGGGAAGTCAGCTGTGCTTTTGGTAATTGTTCCTTGACCATAGATTCTGGAACAGTCCCTTTTTGGGCTGCAATATTAGCACTTTCAAGGCTAGTTAAATCCTTGTATTTTTCTACATCAGCTTTACGAACCAAGAAACTAATCTTGTTCTCATAGTAAGGGATTGAAAAATCAAAAACTTCTTTTCTCTCGTCAGTAGCACTAATTCCCGCAACTGCTAGGTCAGCCTTACCAGTTTGAAGACTGGTTAAAACATTGTCAAAACTCATGCTTGAGATTTCCAACTTCACCCCAAGTTCATCAGCGATAGCTTGAGCCATATCAATGTCCGCACCGACTACCTGATTTTTCCCGTCAACTAAAGACTGAAATTCAAAAGGTGCATAGTCAGGACTAGTCGCCACAACTAATTTCCCCTTTTGCTTAATGGCCTCAACAGCTGACTGAGAACCATTCGAACCTGACTGGCAAGCTACTAAGAAGAAACTTGCAAGAAAACTACATAAAACAAATATCCATTTTTTTGATTTCATAAATAAACAACCTCTCTGTTGATTTTGTATAATTATAACGCTATTCAAGCTACTTGTCAAGTGCTTTTTTGAATTTTTATCTTAAAAATATTTTTTTCATTCAATAAAAGGAGCCGTCAGTTGATTTCCAGCTCCTTTTTATACAGAATGAACCTGTTTTATAGTTCGACAATCTTACCTGTTTCAAAGTAAACAACCCATTCACAGATATTTTTAGCATAGTCTCCAATACGTTCCAAGAAGGCAATCACTTGGAAGTAATCACGACCTGTAACGATGGCATCTGGATTTTTCTTGATTTCTTCTGTAGCCAAGTCACGAATGCTATCAAAGTAATGATTGATTTTTTCATCCATGGCTGCTACTTCGTAGGCCTGGTCTACTGAACCATTCAGATAGAGTTCAAGGGCTGCTTCGACGAAATTCTTGACATCGCGCCCCATTCTCTTGATTTCTTCTTCAACAGCTGGGATGCGTTGCTCCCCCTTCATACGAATTGCCGCTTTGGCAATGGAAACGGCATGGTCCCCCATACGTTCCAAGTCAGATACAGCCTTCAAGACTGTCAAAACAGTACGCAAGTCCTGAGAAACCGGTTGTTGGAGGGCAATCATTTCAAATGATTTCTTCTCCAACTTCACTTCGTATTCGTTTACTTCTGCATCATCTTCGATGACTTCCTTGGCCAAATCACGGTCATGCGTAACAAAGGCACGCACTGTACGATTGATTTGGGATAGCACTTCTTGTCCCATAGCATAGAACTGGTTATGCAATTTCTCTAAATCTTCTTCAAATTGAGAACGTAACATCATTTATCTCCTTATCCAAATTTTCCTGAAATATAATCTTCTGTTTCCTTGTGTTGTGGGTTGAGGAACATCTTCTTGGTATCGTTAAACTCGATCAAATCTCCATCAAGGAAAAATCCTGTCTTGTCAGAGATACGAGAGGCTTGTTGCATGGAACGCGTAACCAAGAGCATGGTGTATTTATCTTTTAGACCATACAAGGTTTCCTCAATCTTACCAGCAGAGATAGGGTCCAAGGCTGAAGTCGGTTCATCCAAGAGAATGATTTTAGGACTGGTTGCTAAGACACGGGCAACACAGACACGTTGCTGCTGTCCACCTGAAAGCCCGATAGCTGAATCATGCAGGCGGTCCTTGACCTCATCCCAGATAGAAGCTCGTTGCAAGGCTTTTTCTACCGCTTCATCCAGAACCTGCTTATTCTTCACTCCATTGATACGAAGCCCGTAAACAACATTTTCGTAGATAGACATAGGAAAAGGGTTTGGTTGTTGGAAAACCATGCCGATTTCCTTCCGCAATTCAACTGTATCTGTACGCGGACTGTAGATATTGTGGCCGTTGTAAACCACTGAACCAGTTGTGGTCACCTCTGGATTGAGATCCCCCATGCGATTGATAGCCTTGAGAAGAGTTGACTTCCCTGATCCAGATGGACCGATCAAGGCTGTAATTTCCTTAGGTTGGAAAGATAGGGAAACACTATTCAAGGCCTTTTTTTGATTGTAGTAAACGGACAGGTCTGATACCTGTAAAATCGCTTCTGTCATACTGTTTCCTTTCTATCCAAAGTGTCCTGTTACGTAGTCATTGGTTGACTGTAGTTTCGCATTTTGGAAAATATTAGACGTCTTATCATACTCAATCAAGTCACCCAAGTAGAAAAATCCTGTGTAGTCACTAGCACGCGCAGCCTGCTGCATACTATGGGTCACGATGATGATGGTGAAGTCCTTCTTCAATTCCAGCATGGTTTCTTCCAGCTGGGCTGTCGCAATCGGATCCAAGGCTGACGCTGGCTCATCCATCAAGAGAATATCTGGTTTAACGGAGATAGCACGAGCGATACAGAGACGTTGCTGCTGACCACCTGATAGGGTCAAGGCTGACTTGTGCAAATCGTCTTTGACCTGGTCCCAAAGGGCAGCCTGACGAAGAGAGGTTTCCACAATTTCATCCAAGACTTGCTTGTCCTTAACACCTGCACGTTCATGGGCAAAAGTGATGTTGCGGTAGATAGACTTGGCAAAGGGATTTGGTCGTTGGAAGACCATACCGATGTGCTTACGCATCTCATAAACGTTGATTTCTGGACGGTTGACATCAATCCCTTGATAGAGAATTTGACCTGTTACCTTGGCAATATCAATGGTATCATTCATACGGTTGAGACTGCGGAGGTAGGTTGATTTCCCTGAACCAGAAGGGCCAATTAAGGCCGTAATTTTATTCTTTTCAAATTGCATATCGATGCCCTTGATAGATTCATTTTTACCGTAGTAAACATGTAAATCCTTAGTAGAGAGGGCCACTTTCTCTTCAGGAAAGGTGATGATATGCTTTTCATCCCAATTATATTTTGACATGGCTTCTCCTTTAGGCAGCGGTTAATTTCTTATGTAGGTAACTTCCGAGTTTACGGGCTCCAAAGTTAAAAATGAGAATAAAGATGAGGAGCACGGCCGCAGAACCTGCTGATACAATGGTGCCATCAGGAATGGTTCCTTCACTATTAACTTTCCAAATGTGGACAGCCAAGGTTTCTGCTTGACGGAAGATAGAGATTGGGCTAGTCACACTGAGAATATTCCAGTTAGACCAGTCTAGTGCTGGTGCAGATTGCCCTGCTGTATAGATAAGAGCCGCAGCCTCACCAAAGATACGACCAGAGGCCAAGACGACACCCGTTACAATACCTGGTAGTGCTTCTGGAATGACCACATGGACCACAGTTTCCCAACGAGAAATCCCAAGGGCCAGACCAGCCTCACGTTGCGTATGGTGAACATGTTTCAAACTGTCCTCGACATTACGAGTCATCTGAGGCAAGTTAAAGACTGTCAAAGCCAAGGCACCTGAAATGATTGAAAATCCATACTCAAACTGAACTACAAAGATCAAATAACCAAAGAGACCCACAACCACAGATGGCAGTGAAGACAAGATTTCAATACAGGTTCTGACAAAATTGGTCACAGGACCTTTTTTGGCATATTCAGCTAGGAAAATCCCAGCTCCCATGGACAAAGGTACAGAGATAATCAAGGTGATGACCAGAAGGAAGAAAGAATTATAGAGCTGAATTCCAATCCCTCCGCCTGCTTGGTAAGAAGATGATTTGCCAGTCAAGAAAGACCAAGAGATGTGGGGCAAACCACGAACTAAGATATAAAGAATCAAGGATGCCAAGATGGCAACGATAATTCCTGCAATTGAGTAGAGGACAGCTGTTGCAATTTTATCTAATTTCTTAGCGTGCATAGTTTTTCTTTCCTCTTTCTTTCGTAATCAATTTAATCACACTGTTGAAGGCCAAACTCATCAAAAGCAAGACTAAGGCCAGTGACCAGAGAACATTATTGTCAACTGTTCCCATAACGGTATTTCCAATACCCATGGTCAAAACAGAGGTCAAGGTTGCAGCAGGTGTTGTCAATGAAGTTGGGACTACGGCTGAGTTTCCGACCACCATCTGAATGGCCAGAGCCTCACCAAAGGCACGCGCCATCCCAAAGACCACTGCGGTGAAAATCCCTGAACGCGCTGCCTTTAAGGTTACGCGCCAGATGGTTTGCCAACGAGTGGCTCCCATAGCCAAACTAGCTTCGCGGTAATGACGAGGCACCGCACGTAAGCTGTCCGTTGTCATAAAGGTTACCGTCGGTAAAATCATGACAAAGAGAACAAAAATACCTGACAAAATCCCAAAACCAGTTCCACCAAAGACACTACGGACAAAGGGAACTACGACCTGCAAACCGATAAATCCATACACGACTGAAGGAATCCCGACTAGCAATTCAATGGCTGGTTGCAAGATTCTAGCACCTTTTGGTGAGACTTCCGTCATAAAGACTGCCGCACCAATGGCAAAAGGAGTTGCGATAAGGGCTGATAGGATGGTGACAATAAAGGAACCCAAAATCATGGGAAGGGCACCAAATTGTTTACCTGAAGGATTCCAAGTTTGCCCAAAGAGGAAATCAAAGATGTTGACCCCATTTACAAAGAAGGTCGACAAACCTTTTTGGGCTACGAAAATCAAAATCATGGCCACAATGATAACAATCAAAGACAGACAGGCAAAGGTCAAGCCTTTTCCTAATTTCTCTAGACGGGAGTTCTTTGAGGGAGAAAGTAATTTTTTAGCTAATTCTTCTTGATTCATTAGTGACTCCCTTCTAGCGCTGTCACCGTTCCTGCAGCATCTTTTTCAACCTTCATTTCCTTGACAGAAATGTAACCCATCCCCTTAACGATTCCACTTTGCGCTTCATCTGAGAGGACAAAGTTGAGAAATTCTGCCACCAATTCATTTGGTTGACCTAGGGTGTACATGTGTTCATAAGACCACAAAGGCCAGTTATTGCTTGTAACATTTTCTGCAATCGGCTCATAGCCATTCAACTTCATGCGTTTCACCGAGTCATCCACATAGGCAAAGGCTAGGTAAGAAATGGCTCCTGGTGTCTGGGAAACAATGTTTTTGACCATCCCATTTGAATCCTGTTCTTGACTCTGCACGGCAGATTGGCCATCCATGATAACACTATCAAAGGTTGCACGCGAACCAGAACTTGCCGCGCGGTTGATAATGGAAATGGCTAGGTCTTTCCCACCAACCTCTTTCCAGTTGGTCACTTGACCTGTGAAGATGCTACGGAGTTGTTCAGTTGTCAGATTTTCAACGTCAACTTCTTTGTTTACAATCACTGCCAAGCCCGCTACAGCAACCTTGTGGTCTACTAGAGCGGATGCGTTTATACCGTCTTTTTCCTCGGCAAATACGTCTGAATTTCCTACATCAACGGCTCCAGACTGAACCTGAGACAGACCTGTACCAGATCCTCCACCTTGGACGTTGACTGTTTTTCCAATGTGCATAGAGCCAAATTCATCTGCTGCTGCTTCGACCAAGGGCTGAAGAGCCGTTGAACCAACAGCTGTCATGGATTCTCCACGATCAATCCAGCTAGCACATCCCGCCAAAGAACCTGCCAGCAAAAGAGCTGCAAGGGATAGAGCGAGTTTTTTCCTTTTTTTCACTGTTTTTCTCCTTGAAAATAATGGTGAATGCCGTGAATTTTTTCAACTTTTTATTTATGTTTTTCTTTTGAAAATTGGGAGCCAACTAAAGTTCTTATACTCAATGAAAATCAAAGAGCAAACTAGGAAACTAGCCGCAGGCTGCTCAAAGCACCGCTTTGAGGTTGTAGATAAGACTGACGAAGTCAGTCACATATATACGGCAAGGCGACGTTGACGCGGTTTGAATTTGATTTTCGAAGAGTATTAGCTTGGTTTAACTAGAAATTTGCTTAGTTACCTTTCCCACCAATTTTGACTTAAAATGAAAGATAATTTGAAAAAAATCCATATTTCCACTATAACATAGACAAGCTACTTTGACTAGCATTTTCACTTGAATCTGAGGCCTTTAGGAAAATAATTTTTCAAAACATTTCCAGTAACCTTTGCAAAGCCCAAACCATTTCCTTGAACTAAAACTTGGTACCAACCATTTGGCAAACTTTCTGCCAGCTGAACAGTTTCTCCAGCCGCATACTTTACAAACTCCTCTTGGGCAATTTCAACCGACTGCTTGACCTGACTCGGTTTCAAGGCTAGACCAAGAGCAAAACTAGGCTCAAAGCGTTTCTTCTTAAAGGTCCCTAGATGCAGTCCATTCCGAGCAATCTTGAGTTTCCCTAAATCTGGCAAAAGTTCTGGCAGGAGATAGAGTTGGTCCCCAAAAGTCTGCAAGATACCCCTTAGATTGATTTTCAAATGTTTTTGGGCAAATTCCTGCCACAAGGCAACTTGTTCACGGCTGAGATTGCTCTTACTTGTCTTACATTTAGGGGCTGGATTTCCTCCTTTAAATTGTAGATGAGCTACAAACTGACCCTCTCCCTTAAACTGATGAGGGTACATCCGAGCCGTTTCTGGCAGGTCAATACCAGCTACCATTCCATTGATATGCTCTACTGGCAGCAAATCAAAATCATACTCTTCCAGCAGCCAATTGACGATCTCTTCGTTTTCCTCTGGTGCCCAGGTACAGGTTGAATAAACCAGACGACCACCCTCTGCTAGCATGGTCACTGCATCTTCCAGAATTTCTCTTTGCAAGCTAGCACATTGACTTGGATAATCTAAGCTCCAATAGTCCATAGCATCTGGCTGCTTACGGAACATTCCTTCACCAGAGCAAGGGGCATCGAGAACGATTAAATCAAAATAGCCTTTAAAGACCTTGGCCAAACGGTCAGCAGATTCATTGGTCACCACAACATTTGTCGCTCCAAAGCGCTCCATGTTTTCAACCAAAATCTTAGCCCGTTTGCTTGAAATTTCATTGGAAACGAGAAGGCCCTCTCCAGCTAGATAGGCTGCCAACTGAGTTGATTTTCCACCCGGTGCAGCAGCCAAATCCAAGACTTTCATACCAGGACTGGGCTGGGCTACCTGAGCAACCATCTGGGCAGCGGGTTCTTGCGAATAAACTAAACCAGTAGCATGCTCAGGCGATTTCCCTGAAACCTTCCCATAATGTCCCCAAGGAGTTTGAGGAATGTCATCAGGAAAGGAAACTGGCGCTTCTTTTAAAGGATTGACCCGAAAAGCCGAAACCGCTTCCTCCTCAAAAGAGGCAAGAAAATCTCTTGCCTCATCTCCTAGTATCTCTTCATATTTTTCAACAAATCCTTCTGGAAATTGCATTTAAGTTCTTTTCCTTTCGTAAATATAGGACTGAATTTCCTCCAGCATCTCAAGAGGCACCATCATGACCGGCTGTCTGGTTTGAAAATCAGGAGCTTTACCAGAAAGGGTCACCACCCGATAGCCCAGACCTTCCCCTAAAATACTAGCTGCAGCATAATCCCATGGTTGCAGATAAGTGACATAGGTCAATAAACGCCCTGACAAAATCTTGGCAAAACTAATGGCCGCACTCCCATAGACACGAACACCAAGTACTGCTCGACTCAAATCAGCCAGCCCCCATTCGTTGGTTTCCAGCATGCCACTATTTCCCGCAATGAGAAAATCTCCAAGTGGTTTGGCTTTAAAGGGAGCTAGGAGCTTATCGTTTCGACAAACTGGAAAGGCTCCACCACCATGGTAACAATCCCCTTTGACCACATCATAAATCAGTCCAAACTGCCCCTGACCATTTTCAAAATAAGCCATCATGACAGCAAAATCTTCCTGCTGAGCCACAAAATTATTGGTACCATCAATGGGATCAATGACCCAAACCTTGCCCTCTTGAACCGAGGCTCGCAGACAACCTTCTTCAGCACAAATCTTATCCTCAGGATAACGAGACAAAATCTCACCAACCAAGAGCTCCTGAACTTCCTTGTCCAGTCTGGTCACTAAATCTGTTGGAGAGGACTTGGTCTCAACACGCAAGTCTTCCTGCATATGGTCAAGGATGTACTGGCCCGCCCTCTTGACAAGCTCTTTGGCAAATTCAAATTTACTTTCCAAGAGAAATCTTTCCTTCCCCTTTTTCCTTGGCAGCCTGAACCGCTCGGTAAAGCGAATAGCCACTAACTGTTTCAAATTCTCGTCCCAAACGTTTCTCTTCGCTCTTGCTTGGCACAACCGCTTTGAATCCCTTATAGGAGCCCAGTAACTTTTGAGCCTCTACCTTGCTTTCATAGGCAGCTTCAACATCATTAAAAAAAGAAAGCACTGAAGCAAGTTCTTCAGTGCTCCACGACAAATCTAGTGGGTAACTATACTGTTTGTTCATTAACTAATACCAGCTCTCATTCTTGCTTCTTTTAGCTCTTGCTTACGGTAACTACGAGGGAGAAAAGCACGAATCTCATCTTCATTAAAACCGATCTGCATACGTTTAGCATCGATAATAATTGGACGACGCAAAAGACTAGGATACTGCTCAATCAAATGAAGTAATTCCGATACCGAAATACTCTCTACATCAATATTCAATTTTTGAAAAATTTTTGAACGAGTTGAAATGATGTCATCAGTACCATTTTCGGTCAAGGAAAGGATGTGTTGCAATTCTTTTCTTGTTAAAGGACTGGTCATAATATTGTGTTCCACAAAGGGAACCTTATGTTTTTCTAACCAGGCCTTAGCCTTACGACATGATGTACAGCTCGGTGATAGAAATAGTGTAATCATGCTTTTCTCTTCTTATCTATACTTTGCTACTTCTATTATACAAAAAAATAAAGCGCTTGACTAGAGATTTTTAGAAAAAAAGCCTATTTTTTCAAGAAAAATAGACTGTTCGCGAACGATTGATACAATTGGATTTGGTTAATTCACTCTTAACAATGATTTCAAATGATATACATTTTTATATATATAAATTAAAAACATCTTTCTTTTCACTTCTTACGACTTTTTAGACACAGATAGCCAAAGAAGCTTTCATAGAGGGCAAAAAAGAGAAGAAAAGCATGAAGGAAAAAGGTCTCTGGCAAAATCAGAATAACTGAATCCTTGGCTGGATCAAAAAGCCAGGTATCATCTCCCACAAAGAGAATTTGATGGAAAAGAGTAAAAAATTGGTCAAAACCAATCAAAACTCCCCCAAGACCAATCACCAAAGGCAAAACTACTAGAGTCAGAAGTCCCTTACTAAATAAAGATAAAAAGCCCTTTTTCACAATCCCTTTGACAAAGACATAGAAACTTGGTAATGTCACTAGAGCAACTAGTTGAACTAGATGAAAGAGGTCCTTGACCACCGCAAAATGGTGCAGCCCAGCTGCTGACGAACGAAAATCTGGCATCTGCAAGACCTGACTAAAAGGATCGGTCAGGTAATCCATCAAGATATGAAAGTTGTATTGAATGGTTTCTGGTTTTAAATAGACCCTATCCATTAAGTTCAACCACTGAATTTCCAGCGGATAAAAAATCCAAGCCAAATAAATGGTCAAAAGGATTGAGAGGGAGAGGAGAAAGAGCATAGAGCTCCAAAAGGTCAGTTTAGTTTTCATCAAAATCCCACTCCGCAAGACTAGAAACCACATGTGTCGGTGCGATTAGAAGGTCTGCTACTTCTTCTGCCTTAGTAAAACCTGTTGTCACTAAGAGCGTTGGAATGCCATTGTCAATCCCTGCTCGAATATCAGTCAGGTAATTGTCCCCAACCATGATTAATTCTTCACGTTCCAAGCCTAAGTGCTCAACCGCCTTGTCCATAATGATGGCATTTGGTTTTCCGATATAAACAGGCTTCACTCGTGTTGCTACTTCAAGAAGGGTAATCAGTGAACCAGCACCTGGCAAAAGCCCTCGTTCTGTCGGGATGTTGAGGTCTGGATTAGTTCCGATAAAGTGAGCACCCTTTTGGATAGCCAGAGTTGCTGTCGCAAATTTTTCATAGTCGACTTGCCAGTCCAGACCTACTACCACATAGGCAGGATTATCCTTGTCTTCCACATAACCAGCCGCCTTGATGGCTTCCTTGAGCCCTGCTTCTCCGATGACATAGACCGTCTTTTCAAGACCCAAGTCATTCATATAGTCGATAGTCGCCAAAGTAGCTGTGTAGACAGTCGATAGGGGCGTATCGATATTAAAATTCTGAGCCAACATCTCCTGAACACTCTCTGGAGTGCGGGTTGTATTGTTGGTCACAAAGAGATAGGGAATGTCCCGCTTTTGCAATTCATGGACAAAAGCCTCTCCTGCTGGAATTCGGTCTTTCCCCTTATAAATGGTTCCGTCTAAATCAATTAAATAGCCTTTATATTTCATCTATTTCTCCCTAATCCTTTTTTATTTCTTGCCAAGCGATGATAGCTTGGGCATTGGTCGCACCGTCGCTTGTAATCTCATGCTTGCTTTCCAGTCCAGTCCGTTCAACATCCGATGTAATCACCCCACCTGGTCGAACTTCCTTGACATACTTGAGGTTAATTTTTTGGGGAATATAGTGGGTCAAAAAGTCCGCTCCCATGATCTCAAAAATCCAGTCCAAGTATTTACTGTTATTGACATGACCATTCATATCCAAATCGTAAAAACGAACATGGTAATCCTTACTGATTGGCTCTTCCAAGGACTCATACTTTGGCCCGCGGATAAGTTTTTTATCAAAATCAGACTGGTAAGGAGCCACAATCTCAGGTTCGACAGCATGGACTTTTCGACTGTCTCGATCCATGAGAACAAAGGTCGCCATCATGTAGATAAGGTCCTGCCCCGCTTCATCATAAATGGTAAAGCGACGGTAGCAAAAGAGTCGATTGTAGCTCAGGGCTTCCGTTTCGATGGTAATTTCTTCCGCAAAACGAGGCAAACGAACCACCTCAATATCGTATTCTGTGATAATCCAGACCAGATTATAGTTTTCCAAAATGGCCTTATCACTAACTCCCAGTTCAATCGACTGCATCCCTGAAACTTGCAGGGACAGCAAAATCACATCTGGAAGCTTGATATGACCGTTCATATCAGCCATATCAAAAGGAATTTTCATTTTCATTTGATAAGTTAAGCCCATCATCCTACTCCAAAATAAATCGTTCTGCTACGATGTCTCCTAAAAAGAGACCTCTTTTTGTCATGCGCACGCGATCACCGTCTATTTGCATGAGACCTTGTTGAACCAAGTCTCTGACAATTTCTCCATAAAGTCCATCGAAAGACCGTCCAAATTTTTCTTCAAATCGCGCCATAGAGACCCCTGATTTCTTGCGGAGCCCCAAGAACATTTCTTCTTCCATTTGCTCCTTTTGACTCAGGTGCTCTTCTGTGATGCGAGCATTACCTTCCTCAACTGCACTGAGATAATGACGAATGGGACCATGATTTTTATAGCGCACTCCATTGACATAACCAGATGCTCCAGCACCGATGCCATAGTATTCAGCATTGTCCCAGTACATGAGATTGTGACGACTTTCAAAACCGGGTTTGGAGAAATTGGAAATCTCATAATGCTCAAAACCAGCTCGCTCCAGCGCTGCGATGATGTACTCAAACATCTCAGCTTCCAGTTCCTCCTTAGGCAGAGGTAATTTCCCTCGTCGCATACGATTCATAAAGACCGTGTGATTTTCCAAAATCAAGCTATACAGACTCATATGGGGAATATCCAACCCAATGGCTTTAGCCACATTTTCCTTGACCTGCTCCATGGTCTGACCAGGCAACGCATAAATCAAGTCGATAGAGATATTGTCAAAACCAGCCAATTTCAGGCGGTCGATATTTTCATAAATATCCTTCTCCAAATGACTGCGCCCAATCTTTTTCAGCATTTTGTCGTCAAAGGTTTGCACACCTAGCGAAACACGATTGACAGCCGAGTTCTTCAAAACAGCAATTTTATCCGCATCCAAGTCCCCTGGATTTGCCTCAATGGTCAACTCTTCTAAGACAGACAGGTCCAAGTTTTTAGTCAAGCCCTTCAATAACACCTCTAGTTGCGTAGCCGACAGGGCTGTCGGTGTTCCACCACCGATATAGAGGGTTCTCAACTTTTGAATATCATAAGAACGAAACTCTTCTAACAGATGCTCTAAATAACTGTCGACTGGCTGATTCTTGATAAAAACTTTTGAAAAGTCACAATAATAACAAATCTGGGTACAAAATGGAATGTGCACATAGGCTGACGTTGGTTTTTTCTGCATAGTAATTATTATACCACAAAAGCGAACAATACTTAGAATTCCCTTTAACAAAATCCTAGCATTGTTCGCTTTCTTTATCTAAACATTCTTTGTATTTTATGACGAACACGATTCCCAGAACCAATCTAGTTTGTCTTTACAATACAAAAGAATGAATGTTCATTTGACTAAATTTTTAGTCTTCTTTTTTCTTTCTAAGAGCAAGTCCGAGACCACTTAGAATACCAAGAAGTCCTAGAGATGCAAGAGTCGCATTTGATTCTGTTCCTGTATTTGGCAATACATTTTGAGAATCATTTGATTTAGCTCCGTTATCACTAGCATCTGTAGTATCTTCATGATCTGCATTCGGTGTAACTGCATCTGGAATTGGAGTTGTTGGTGCAGGCATAGGCGCAGGTGTATCTTGACCAGAACCTCCATTAGTGTCAGGTTTGACTGGCGTATCAGGTGTCACTGGTGCAACTGGATTTGTATCTGTTGGTGTTGCTGGTGTTACCTTAGCTGGAGTTTCTACTGGAACTTCTACAGCTGGTTGACCTGGTTCAGTAATCTTACCTGTACCTGGAACTTTACCGTCTGGTAATTCACTGTTTGGTATTGTAGCTTTTCCGTCTTGTCCAATTATTACGACAATTGGTGTGCCATTCTTACCTGGAATTTCTACCTTCGTTCCTGGTGGATATGTTGAACCGTCTGGTTTCTTAGGCGTTACTGTAACGTCACCTGTATTTGGATCTTGATAAACATCTAGTGTTGGTATCTTACGGGCTGGGGTTGTTACAATTACTTCTACAGGATCTTTTCCTGGTTCAGTAATCGTTCCTTTTCCTGGTTCTATTCCATCTGGTAAATCTTTATTAGGTATAGTTCCTTTTCCGTCTTTTCCAATTATTACGACGATAGGTTTACCATTCTTACCTGGTATTTCTACCTTAGTATTTTCTGGATATAGTGTTCCATCTGGTTTCTTAGGTGTTACCGTCACATCCCCTGTATTTGGATCTTGATTCAACTCTACTGTTGGTGTCTTACGAGCTGGGGTTGTTACATCCACCGGATTAGATGGTTTCTTACCTGGTTCTGTTACGGTTCCTTTTCCTGGTTTAGCTTCTTTTGGAAGTTGGTCATTTGGAACTGTTCCTGAGCCATCTTTTCCAATTGTCACTACTATAGATGTTCCATTTTCTCCTGGAATTTTCACCCTACTACCTTCCGGATACGTTGTTTTATCTGTTTTCTTCTTCGGTGTGACGACTGCATCTCCATTTGGTTTTATTGTGATTTCAATTGTACCTAATTCTGCCGTTTCTGGCGCAGTAGGATCAATTTTTTTCGGTGTTTCTACCTTAACTTCAACTGTTGTCTTACCTGGTTCCTTAATCCTACCTGTTCCTGGAGTATCTTCATCAGGTAAATCATTATTTGGAACTGTTCCTGTTCCATCATTTCCGATTGGTACAACGATTGGCTTGCCATCTTTCCCTGGAATTTCTACCGTAGTTCCTGGTGGATATGTTGTTCCATCTGGTTTTTTCGGTGTGACGGTGACATTTCCTGTAGCTGGATCTTGTGTCAGCTCTACTGTTGGAGTCTTACGAGCAGGTGTCGTTACAGCTACTGGTTGTGACGGTTTCTTATTCGGCTCTGTTACAATTCCTTTTCCTGTGACAGCTTCTTTTGGAAGTTTATCATTTGGAACTGTTCCTGAGCCGTTATCTCCAATCGTTACAATAATAGATGTTCCATTTTCTCCTGGAATCACAACCTTAGTTCCTGATGGATATGTTGAGCCATCTGGTTTCTTAGGTGTAACTACTGCATCTCCATTTGGATTTCTTGTAATTTCAATCTTACCTGATTGGTCTGTTTGAGGAGCGATTGGATTGATTTTACCTGGCGTTAGCACCTGAGCTTCCGTAGTTGGTTTTCCTGGTTCTGTAATCTTACCTGTTCCAGGTACATTTCCATCTGGTAAGTCGTTATTTGGAACTGTTCCTGTTCCACCTTGTCCGATTTCTACTACAATTGGATTACCATTTTTACCTGGTATTTCGACCTTAGTTCCTGGTGGATATGTTCCTCCACCTGGCTTCATAGGAATCACTGTTACATCTCCAGTTTTTGGATCTTGATCCAAACGTATAGTTGACGGCTTACGAGCAGGCGTTATCACATCCACTGGTTGTGACGGTCTAGCTCCTGGCTCTGTTACTATTCCTTTTCCTGGCACTTCATCTTTTGGAAGTTTGTCATTCGGAACTAATCCAAAACCATCTTTTCCGATTGTCACAACAATAGGTGTTCCATTTTCTCCTGGAATTTTCACAGTCGTTCCTGCTTGATATGGTGTTCCATCTGGTTTCTTAGGTGTAACAATCGCATCTCCATTTGGTTTTCTTGTGATGTCAATTTCAGTTGGTTGTTCTGTAGCTGGATGATTTGGATTGATTTTTTTCGGTGTTTCTACCTTAACATCTATCTCAGGTTTACCATCTTCTTTAATCTTACCTGTTCCTGGAGTATCCTCATCAGGTAAATCATTATTCGGAACTGTACCTTTGCCATCTTTGTCAAGTGTTACTTCAATAGTTTTTCCATCTTTTCCTGGAATTTCTACCCTCGTTCCTGGTGGATATGTTGTTCCATCTGGTTTCTTCGGTGTTACCGTTACATCTCCTGTGTTTGGATTTTGTTCCATTTCCACTGTTGGTGTCTTACGAGCTGGTGTTGTTACAGCCACTGGTTGTGACGGTTTCTTATTCGGTTCTGTTACTGTTCCTTTTCCTGGTACTTCATATTTTGGAAGTTGGTCATTCGGTACTTCTCCTGAACCATTTTCTCCTATCGTTACTACGATGCTTGTTCCATTTTCTCCTGGAATTTTCACTTTAGTATCTTTAGGATAATTTTTTCCATCTGTGGTCTTAGGTGTAACTACAGCATCTCCGTTTGGTTTTCTTGTGATTTCAATTGTCCCTACTTGTGCTGTTTCTGGCGCACTAGGGTCAATTTTTTTCGGTGTTTCTACCTTAATCTCTACCTCTGGTTTACCATCTTCTTTAATCTTACCTGTTCCTGGAGTATCTTCATCCGGTAAATCATTATTAGGAACTTTTCCTGTACCATCTTTTCCAATTGTTACAGTGATTGGATTTCCATCTTTCCCTGGAATTTCTACCTTAGTTCCTGATGGATATGTTGTTCCATCTGGTTTTTTCGGTGTTACTGTGACATCTCCAGTTTTTGGATCTTGATCTAATTGTAGTGTTGGAACCTTTTTAGCTGGTGTTGTAATATTCACTGGTTGTGATGGTTTTTGATTTGGTTCTGTAATGATAGCTGTTCCTGGTACATCTCTTTCTGGTAAATCACCATTTGCAACTGTACCTGAACCATTTTCACCGATTACTACATCAATCGTTTTTCCATCTTTGCCTGGGATTGTTACAGTAGTTCCTGTAGGATAGTTTGAGCCATCTATTTTCTTCGGTGTTACTGTAACATCTCCTGTGCTTGGGTTTTGAGTCAACTCTACCGTTGGTGTCTTACGAACTGGCGTTGTTACATCTACTGGTTTTGATGGTTGTTTGTTTGGTTCTGTTACGACACCTTGTCCTGGTACTTCACCTTTTGGAAGTTGATCATTTGGTACTGTTCCAAAACCTTTGTCACCTATCGTTACTACTATTGTTGTTCCATTTTCACCTGGAATTTCTACCTTCGTATCTTTAGGGTACGGTTTTCCGTCTGGTTTTTTCGGTGTAACAATTGCGTCTCCATTTTTCTCACGTGTAATAGTTATTTCCACAGGAGTTTGTGTTGTAGCAACTTTTGGATCTGTTCCGTTTTTCTTTTCTTCCTCATCTGAAATTCCATCATTATCATCATCTTTATCTGTCACATCTGGATCTCCATCTCCATCTGTATCACGTTGAATAATAACTGGAACTTCTACTCGAATTTCCTCATCACCATTCTTAACTTTAACTGGAATGGTGATTTTACGTTCTTCATCACTACCCCAATTAGTTACGCTCGGTGTTCCTGTTAATTTACCATCTTTATCAACACTTAATCCATTTACTGGGTTTTCTGTTGTAATTGTTGAACCGTCTTTATTCGGTGTGACAACTTTCGCTAATGTTGAAGGAACTGGTTTCTTCTCTGTAACTTTAGTTGGATCTGAAACTTTTGCAGTTAGGTTGTTTGCATTTTTCGGATCTGTTCCATTTGCTTTTTCAACTTCATCTGGAATTCCATCGTTATCATCATCTGTATCTGTAACATCTGGATCTCCGTCTCCATCTGTGTCACGTTGGATTGTTACTCGAACTGTTACGTCTTTTTCTTCCGTTACTTCTTCTTTACCATTTTCTGTGAATTTTTCTACAACTTTAGTAACTTTAACCGGAATGTCGATAGGGCGTTCTTCTTCCTCTTTATCCCAATCATTTACTGTTGGGATTCCTTCCAGTTCGCCTTTATCATTGACTTTTAGTCCGTTCACTGTTCCATTTGGGGCGTTTGTTACAATCGTTGAACCTTCTTTATTTGGAGTTACAACTTTTATTGGAGTAACTGGTTGTTTCTCCTTCACTTTGTCTGGATTTGTAACTGCTACTTCTAAATCATTTGCAGCTTTTGGATCTGTTCCGTTTGTATCCTCTACAGTGTCTGGGATTCCATCGTTATCATCATCTGTGTCTTCTGAATCTGGGATTCCATCATTATCTGTATCACGTTGGATTGTTACTGGAACTTTTACTATGATTTCTTTATCACCATTTTTTACTTTAACCGGAATTAAGATATGACGTTCTTCTTCGTCTTTTTTCCAATTATCTACTGACGGTGTTCCTTCTAAGTTACCTTCATTATTGACTTTCAAGCCATTCATTGGATTTTCTGTCGTAATTGCTGAATTTGGCATATTCGGTGTGACAACTTTTGTTGGAGTTACTGGTTTTTTCTCTTTAACTTTAGTTGGTGAAGCAACTATTGCTGTTAGATTATCAGGAACTTTTGGATTTGTATGATTACTCTTTTCTACATCATCTGGAATTCCATCATTATCATCATCTGTATCTAAAACGTCTGGTGTTCCATCTCCATCTGTATCACGTTGGATTGTGACTGGAACATCAACATTAACAGTTTCCGTAACAGTTTCTTTACCATTTGCCGTTACTTTTTCAACATCTTTTGTAACTTTAACCGGAATGTTGATAGTTTTTTCTTCATCATCGCCCCAATTGTCCACTGTTGGAGTTCCTGTTAATTTACCTTCTCCATTAACTGTCAGACCGTTCACTTCTGGCGTAGTTGTAGTAATTGTTGCATCTTTTTTATTTGGAGTGACAACTTCTTTTGGAGTAACTTCTTTTTTCTCCAGCACTACATTCGGTTTTGTAACTGCTGCTGTTAGATCATTTGCTACTTTTGGATCTGTTCCATTATTCTTTTCATCCTCATCTGAAATTCCATCGTTATCATCATCTAAATCGTCAACATCCGGAGTTCCATCTCCGTCTGTATCACGTTGGATTGTCACTGGAACATATACCGTAGCTTCTTCTTTTTTACCGTCTTTTTCTCTCGTAATTTTAACAGGAATTGTGATATTGCGTTCTTCTTCACCGTCATTCCATTTATTGACTGTTGGTGTTCCTTCTAAGTTACCTTCTCCATTAACGGTTAAACCATTTTCTGGATTTGATGGCTCAATTGTTGCATCTTTTTTATTCGGTGTTACGACTTTTGGTAAAGGTGTCGGTACTGGAGTTTTTTCTTTCACTTTAGCTGGAGCTGTAACGATTCCTGTCAGACCATTTGCTACTTTTGGATCTGTTCCATTTCTCTTTTCATCGTCATCTGAAATTCCATCGTTATCATCATCTGTATCTGTCACATCTGGATTGCCATCTCCGTCTGTATCGCGTTGGATTTTAACCGGTACACTTACATTAGCTTCTTCCGAATCCTTCTTAACTTTTACTGGGATAGTAATATCACGTTCTTCTTCACCTTCACCCCAAGAGTCTACTTTTGGAGTTCCTGTTAAACTTCCATTATTATCAACGGTTAATCCATTTACAGAAGCTGGTGTTTCAATCGTTGATCCTGTCTTATTTGGTGTAACAACTCCTGGTTCAGTCACTTGTTTATTCTCAGTAACAGTAGATGGTTTTACTGCTCCTGTTAGACCATATGAGGTTGGCTTGTCTGGTTTATCAAAAATCTTTGGATCTGTTCCCTTTGCCTTTTCTTCCTCATCCGTAATTTTGTCACCGTCATCATCTGGATCTGTAGTGTCTGGTTCTCCATCTCCATCCGTATCACGTAAAATTGTAACTGGTACGCTTACTGTGATTTCTTCGTTTCCATTCGTAACTTTAACTGGAATTGTGATAGCACGTTTTTCTTCGTCTTTGCCCCAATTTTCTACTTTTGGCGTTCCTGTTAATTTACCTTCTCCATTAACTGTTAATCCATTCACTTCATCTGGCGTTGCAATCGTTGAACCCTCTTTATTTGGTGTGACAACTTTTTTAGAGTCAACTGCACGTTTCTCCAAAACTTCATTTGGTTTCGTAACTTCTGCTGTCAAATTCGTAGGTACACTAATATTTACACTAACGTTATCTGTTGTTTTATCTGGATACTCTACCACAACAACTGCCGAGACAGTTTGTCCACCTTGGCTCGTATCTGGTGGCGTTAACCAATGATATTTTGTTCCTTGTGGCAAATCTTGTTTGTTTCCAATACTATCTTCTGCGTTAGGTGTTGAGTTTTTAGGAACTGTTCGATTGATTCCTACTGGGTTATACTTGTCATTTTGTCCTTTAACTACAATTTCAATTGTTTTTTCAGCCTTATTATCATTCTTATCATAAGCTGTAATCGTTACTTTTGTTACTCCTGAGGCTCCAGTTGGAGTTCCTACGATTTGATTATTTTCAAATTTCAATCCATCTGGTAAGTCTTTTACTTCGATTGGAGTATCTTCACGCATTCCAACTCCACCATCGTTATCTTTAGCTGTTACTGGAATTGGTATAATTTCCTCACGATTTGTAACTGTAGCTCCATTAGCTGAAATCGTTGGTGCTGTTCTATCACGTGGTGTTACATCAAATGAGAAAATCACTGGTGTAGCTTTATTTCCTGCATCATCTGTTGCGTTAAATATAATTGTATTTTGTTTACCAACATCTTCAGCTATAGTATTAATTGTAATCTCTATTTCTTTTTCTTTTTCTGTATTTTTCACATATCTAGACGACACTACTCCTGTTGTTCCAACATTGTACCTCTTAAAATATTTAGCTAAAAATTCAGTCGCTTCAAAAGTAACATTTTTATCATCTTTTGCTTTTACTCTAAATGTTATAGTTTCGCCTTCTACTACTTTTAGGTTGTTAGCAGATAGTGTTAAAATAGGTGGTTCATTATCCGGTTTTATTGCAGTTGCTTTTGCTGGTTCTGAATCATCACTCGTTCCATTTTTGGTGATAGCTGTTACAACTGTTTCATTTTTTACTTTTTCAGCAGGGATTGTAATTTCACCTGTGTCTTCATTGATGTTGATTTCTGGATCATCTGAAATCCATTGATTAAATGGATTTTTTGTTCCTACTACTGTTTTTGGTGAATCATCTTCTCCTGTGTAAGTAACCGTAATTTTATCTGCTTTGGTTGGATCTTGTGGTTTTGCTGTTACAGACCCATCCTCATTTGCTACTACTATTGGTTTTTCTGGTTTTGGTGCTCTTGCTGTTTCTGTTGCTGGGTCTGAGTCAACACTATTTCCATTTTTTGTGATAGCTGTTACTACGGTATTATCTCTTACCTTATCAGCTGGAATTGTAATTTCACCTGTATTAGAATCAATAGTTACACCTGGATTGTTCACAACAGTCCATGTACCATCATTTCCTTTATTACCTACTACCGTTACATTTGTTCCATCTTCGTCTTTATAAGTAACCGTAATTTTATCTGCTTTGGCTGGATCTTGTGGTTTTGCTGTTACATTACCGTTATTTGGTGCAGTTAAGATTGGTTTTTCAGGTTTTGGTGCTTTTGCAGTTGCTTTGGCTGGAGCTGATTCATCACTGTTTCCATTTGTTGTTACTGCTGTTACTTCTGTATTGTCTTTGACTTTATCAGCTGGGATTGTGATTTCACCAGTACTTGCATCAATTTGAACGTCTGGATTGTTCACAACAGTCCACGTTCCATTTCCACCTTTATTTCCTTCAGCCGTCTTATTAGAACCATCTTCTCCTGTGTAGCTAACTTTAATTTTATCTACTTTTGTTGAATCTTGCGGTTTAGCTGTTACAGATCCATCTTCTTTTGCTGTTGCTGATGGAGCTTCTGGTGTTTTTTCCTTATCTTCTAAAACATGCACAGGTGCATCTACAATAAATGTTCCACGTTCTGGAATAATGACTTCCACTTTACCATACACAGGTACATTTGGTGCTGTAGGTCTTGATACATCTGGATCTTTAAACCAACGGTATGTTGTACCAGCAGGTAAGTCTTTTGTATTAGCAATACTATTAATTGCATCTGGAACGACACCTTTATTAGTTGTTTGCTCTTTAGATACTGGTTTAAGATTATATTTAGCTGCTTCGTCTGGTTTCAACGGTAATACACCGATAATTGCATTTTCACCAGTTCTATAGCGTCTATATCCACCCTCTGTATATCCTCCATAAGCAAGGAATGGGTCATTGGCTAGACGTTTTTTTATTTCGTCAAGCATAGGGTTATTAGTGTTTTTATCTCCCCAATCCGACATAATACTATCATTTAGCTCTTTTCCTTCAAGAATTTTCGTCTTGAAAGTAATAATTGAACGTTGCCCTGCAACTACGTTCATTCTGTCTTCTATAACACCTCGAACAAGATTGTATTCAAGACCATCTTTACGAATCCCCAATATATCACTAACACGAGAAAAGGCATCGTTGTTAGGTTCTGTACCATCTCCGCTATTTTTACGATAAATATTAAACCTCCAATTATTCAGTCTAGTACCAGCCTCTGGGTTTATATATTTAAGCCATCCGTCTACATTTTCAGTATAAGCCGCCCCTGAACGTCGGACGCCATCTTTTACATAAGCACGAAAAGCAGAGTGTTCATACTCCCATGCTGATGCACTAACATAATCCTTATGGAAGGTCTGTTTTCCATCTTGGTATTTTGTATACGTAAATTCATAAGGATCTCCAACCGTACGTGGAATCGCAAGTGAAATTTTTTTAGAAACACCAGCCAATCCATTTGGTCTTGGCCCTGAATCTAATATCCAGTAATAATATTTATCCCCATTATTTTCAATACGCATTTCACGGTAAACACGAATATTGTCATAGGCTTGATCAGCAGTTCCCTTACTTACGAAGGCATATTGTTTTGTATCTGGAGAGAACACGTCACGATGTGAATAGTTAATCATAGGGTTTTTAATCCAACCAACCCCGAAGTCTGTTACTTTCGTGTTACGTACTGTACTTGTTCCACGACCAACTTCTTGACCATTCTTTTTGATAACAGTTGTAACAACCGCATCGTTTACCATTAAGTTCGTATCAACATTCACTGTAAAGTAACCATTTGTTTGCGATCTGGTAGTATAAGTTTTTCCTCCGACTGTTACTTCAACATCTGCTTCTGCCGCTGTGTATCCATCAACTTGAGCAATTCCTGCTAAACTATCATTAAAAGCTACTGTGTCTGTTTGTTTTACTGTAGTAGTAGTAACAGTTTGGCCATTAACCACTAATTCAACCACATCTCCAACTTCAATACCTGGAGCATTTAATTTGAAGGCTCCTGTGTCATCTAATTTAGAAGTCAGCACAGTTGTACCATTTCTCTTAATCTCAATTTTTGAAGATGGTGTTGCATATCCTGTAATAAATCCAGAGTTGGCTACAACGATTCCTAATTCACCACGTTTGGTATTTTTATCAATAGGTGCTGAGCGAAGATCAGATCCTTCTTCCATGGTTTCGCCATTACGTGAATCACGAGACCCAGTATTGGCAATCGTATTTTCACCTTCTTTTAAAACCTTCTTAGGCGCATTTATCTTAGGCATCGAAGATAAGACAAAAATCTTCTCATTAAGTTTTTTAGCGATTGCATCAATTTCAGCTTGTGTCAATTCAAGACTATTGTTATTAAGCACACTATTAGCTGCTTCTAAATCTGCCTGGATTGCGGCAAGGGTCGAAGCTGGAGCTTTTTCCTTGTCGACCTTATCCAAGAGTTCTTGAACTTTTGTAATATTAGCTTGTAATTTAGTCTTATCTAATGTTTGTTTTTCAACTACCTCTTTATCAAGGGCAGTAGTCTCGTTTTCAGATGCATTCTCAGTTGAAGTTTCAGGTAGTTTCTCAGATAAAGTCTCAGCCGGATTCTCAGCAGTGGTTAGTGATTTTTCTTCTTTACCTGTAGTTAGAGAATCTTCTGTTTTAGGCAAATCTACTATTGTAGCAGTATGAGCCTCTTCTTTATCTGGGATAACCGGTGCTTCAGTAGTATCTGAAACTTGAGCAGCCTCAACTCGAACAGCCTGATGCCCAGACAAAAACATCAATGCCGCAACAGCTACTGAAGCTGCACCAAAGCTATATTTACGAATCGAAAAGCGCAGTACCTTTTCACGTTGCTGTCGATTTACTTTATATGAATTCGATTTGTGTTCCATTTCTTCTCCTAAGGAAAATATAATAAAAAAGCAATCTTTCTAACTTCAACTCCTTAAAAAGAGTTAAGCTACAAAAATCACTATGATGATTGCTATAGGCAAATAACATCACAGCCATCACAGCCATCACAGCCATCACAGCCATCACAGCCATCACAGCCATCACAGCCATCACAGCCATCACAGCCATCACAGCCATCACAGCCATCACAGCCATCACAGCTCAATTATACCAGTTTTACTATATTTACACAAATATAAAACGATTTATTCTATCAAATAAAGTTAAAAATTTTTATTTATAAAATATCAACATATTATATCATTCCGAACAAAAAGAGAGGTTTCCCTCTCTGTCAAATCTAGATTTTTTCGTCTCTAATATCAATCACAATCTCTTCTGAGTCATCAAGAGTTCCGGCCTTTTCTTGCCATTGCTCTTTGAGATTATTGAATCGATCTTTTGATACTTCTGTCGCTTGACGAGCACATGATTTTGCTTGAGCAAGTACACTGTCCACAGTGATTTCACCTGACTCGACCTGTTCTTTGGTTTTCAGAACGAAATCTGTAGCCTGCTCCTTGACTTCTGTCAGTTTTTCACAGACCTGCTCCTTGGCATACTCAGGATCTCCTCTCAAATCATCCAGAAAATCTTGAGCCTGACTGCAAACTTGTTTGCCCTTGTCACTTGTTAAAAACAAGGCAAGAGCTGCACCTGAAACGGTTCCTAAAAGGATTGAGGATAATTTACCCATAAGGATTCTCCTTTTTTATTTTTTGAAAAATTTACTTGCAAGACGAAGAGCTGACAAACTTGCCCCAGTCTTGAGTGTTTTTGAACCAGCTGATGAAGCTTTCTTACTCAAGACACGCGCATGGTCATTGAGGTCTGAAACGGATAGAGATAAATCTGCAACAGCACTAAAGAGTGGATCAATCGTTGCCACCTTGACATTGATATCATCTGCCAAGACATTAACCTTAGACAGCAATTCATTGGTATGATGCAAGGTCACATCCACATCTGAAGTCAAGGTTTTAATCGTCTTTTCTGTTTCATCAATCACACGTCCAAGCTTTTGTACAGTAATGATTAGATAGACTAAAAAGACAATCAAAGCTAGGGCTACAAGAATATATGCGACTTCTAACATTTAGTTTTCCTCCTCTGTAACATAGTAAGGGGCCTTCTTTCGATTTTGATAAAGAATGATAAAAATACCGAGACCGATAAGGACAACTGATAGCCATTGAGACACTCGAAGACCAAAGAACATGAGGCTATCTGTTCTCATGCCTTCGATGACCATACGACCGAAACCATACCAAATCAAGTAGAAAGCAGTGATATGACCTCGTCTGAGACTCTTCCATTTTCTTCTGAATATCAAAATCAAGGCAAAGCCAAGCAGATTCCATAGAGACTCATAAAGGAAAGTCGGTTGACGGTAGCTCCCCTCAATATACATCTGGTCACGGATAAAGGCAGGTAGATACCCCAGATTATCCACCGCTGCACCATAAGCTTCTTGGTTAAAGAAATTGCCCCAGCGACCCAAACTTTGGGCTATCATGACGCTAGGCGCCGCAATATCTAGAAAATCCCAAGTGTTAATGAGTTTACGATCAGCAAAGATATAGAGCACAATAGCCCCAGTTATCAAACCACCGTAAATGGCCAAACCACCATTCCAAATGGCAAAAATCTCTCCCAAATTCTGACTATAGTAATCAAAACGGAAAATGACATAGTAGAGACGAGCTCCTAAAATAGCCAAAGGAAAGGCTATCAAGATAAAATCTAAAATATCGTCTGGTATGATCTTCTTTCTAGGCGCTTCTTTCATGGTCAAATAAACCGCAAGAATCAAGCCTGTCACAATACATAAGGCATACCAACGAATGGCTAGAGGGCCTAGTTGAATAGCAATTGGATCAAGCATTAGTCACCTCATTTCGAGCGATGAGATTGGTCAGCCGTTCTTCGAACAAACGGGTCGCATCAAAGCCCATTTCCTTGGCACGATAATTCATGGCAGCTGCCTCAATCACGACAGAAATATTACGACCTGTTTTAACTGGGATACGGATACGAGGAATGGCTACGCCAGAAATTTCAAGTTCCTCTGCATTGTTTCCAAGACGATCAAAAGTTTTATGCGTATCGTAATTTTCCAAATAGACAGCAAGCTGAACCTGTGAAGAATCCTTGACAGCACTGGCACCGTAGAGACTCATAACATCAATAATCCCAACCCCACGAATTTCAATCAAGTGTTTCAAAATTTCAGCTGGTTCACCCCAGAGAGTAATCTCATCCTTGGCAAAGATATCAACACGGTCATCGGCTACCAAACGGTGACCACGTTTGACAAGCTCCAGACCTGTCTCACTCTTACCGATTCCACTATCTCCCTGAATCAATACACCCATCCCATAGATATCCATCAAGACACCGTGCACACTAGTCCGTTCTGCCAAACGAGAATCCAGATAGCTAGATAACTCTCCAGACAAACGACTAGTAGCCGTACGGCTGGTTAAAATAGCAATCTTACATTCTCTAGCAGCCTTTAACATCTCCTCTGGAACCACCAAACCACGGGCAACAATGACCGCAGGTGTCTCAGGTAGAAACATTTTTTTCAAAACTTCATAGCGGCTGTTGGAAGGCATACTGATCAGATAAGACCACTCCTTCATCCCCAAAAGTTGAATCCGCTCTGGCGTATAGTAGTCAAAATAGCCTGTCATTTCAAGACCAGGTCGCGTAATATCCGCTGTATTGATTTCCTTTTCAAGCAATTCTGGTTCGCCATAGACAATGTCTAGTCTAAGCTTTTCAATCACTTCTTTTACTAAAACCGACATCATTTCCTCCTTCAATCGAGTTCTTTTTACTATTATATCAAATTGTGGGAGGAAGTTTCAGATTTTTGCAGGCTTTGGAGTATTTATTTATACTCAATGAAAATCAAAGAGCAAACTAGGAAATTAACCGCAGGTTGCTCAAAACACTGTTTTGAGGTTGTAGATGAAACTGACGAAGTCAGCTCAAAGCACTGCTTTGAGGTTGTAGATGAAACTGACGAAGTCAGTAACCATATCTACGGCAAGGCGACGTTGACGAGGTTTGAAGAGATTTTCGAAGAGTATTGAAAGAAAAAAGACTAGATTTCTCCAGCCTTTCATTTCTAATTAGAATTTTTTACGTTTACGAGCTGCTTCTGATTTACGTTTACGTTTTACAGAAGGTTTTTCATAGAATTCACGTTTGCGTGTTTCTTGAAGAGTACCAGCTTTAGTAACCGCACGTTTGAAACGACGAAGTGCGTCGTCAAGAGATTCATTCTTACGTACTACTGTTTTAGACATTTTTTTCACTCCCTTCAAGTTCAAGATCTATTCTATTTTACACGTAAAGGGAATAATTGTCAAGAAAAAATGCGGTTTAATTTTGATTTTTTCTTCCATTTATACAAGAGTTGAAAGCGTTCAATAGAATATTGCTTTTTATTTTTCAAGTAAGCTAAGCGCCTCAGCATCCGCAATAATCGTCACATCAGGGTGATTTTGGAGGCTACTTGCTGGTAGGTTCTCGGTCACTGGACCAGACACGGTGCCGGCAATGGCTTCTGCTTTTGATTCGCCGTAAGCAAAGAGAATAATTGACTTGGCATCCAAGATGTTTTTAATTCCCATTGAAATGGCTTGGGTTGGAACATCTTCAATCTTGTCAAAGAAGCGAGCATTGGCTTCGATAGTAGACTGATCCAGTTCGACTAGATGCGTTTTACTGTCAAATGGAGTACCAGGTTCATTAAATCCGATATGTCCATTGCGACCGATTCCCAAGATTTGGAGGTCAACTGGATGGTCAGCCAAAATTTGGTTGTAGCGTTCAACTTCAGCTTCAGCATTGTCCTTAACTCCACGAGGTAAGAAACTTTCTTTAAATGGTTTTTGGTTGAACAAGTTTTCTTGCATGAAGTAACGGTAAGACTGTGGATTGTCCCCATCAAGACCTACATACTCATCAAGGTTGACACTGGTTAGGTTTGAAAAATCAAGGTCACTCTCAACAATTTTCTTGTAAAATTCAAGTGGGCTACTTCCTGTCGCAAGTCCTAGTGTTTGAGCTCCATTGGCCAATTTTTCCTTCAAAATCTCAAAAGCAACTTTTCCACCTTCGATTTGGTTTTCAACTTTAATAACTTTCATCTTTTTATCCTCCGTTTCAATCTATATTTATTATATGGTATAGACCAATTTTTGTCAAGTGAAAACGATTTAATTTTCAAAAAAAGAGCGCCCAAACTTGAAACATGTTATAATGGATAAGATTAGAACTTAGAAAGAATGAACAGATATATGAATACAGCTGATTTTGATTTCCACTTACCCGAGGAATTGATTGCCCAAACGCCCCTTGAAAAACGGGACGCTTCTAAACTCCTCATTGTCAACCGTGAGACTGGAGAAATGCAGGATAAACACTTCCACTCTATTATTGATATGCTGGAACCTGGTGACGCCCTTGTCATGAACGACACCCGCGTTCTCCCTGCCCGCCTCTATGGTCAAAAAGAGGAAACAGGAGGTCATGTGGAACTTCTCCTGCTTAAAAATACTAGTGGAGATGAGTGGGAAGTTCTGGCTAAACCTGCCAAACGCCTCAAGGTCGGTACTCGTGTCAGCTTTGGTGATGGTCGCCTCAGCGCTGTCGTTACGGAAGAATTGACTCACGGAGGCCGCATTGTCCGCTTTGAATACCAAGGAATTTTCCTAGAAGTCTTAGAAAGTCTGGGTGAAATGCCTCTGCCACCTTATATCCACGAAAAACTGGATGACCGTGAACGCTATCAAACCGTTTACGCCAAGGAAAGTGGCTCTGCTGCTGCACCAACTGCTGGACTACACTTCACTAAAGAATTGCTGGCAGAAATCCAAGCTAAGGGTGTTCATCTAGTCTATCTGACTCTTCATGTCGGACTCGGAACCTTTAGACCTGTTTCTGTGGATAATCTGGACGAACACGAAATGCACTCAGAATTTTACCAACTTTCTGAGGAAGCTGCTGCCACCCTCCGCTCGGTTAAAGAAAATGGAGGTCGCGTCATCGCTGTTGGAACCACTTCTATCCGCACCTTGGAGACTATTGGTTCCAAGTTTGATGGACAAATCCAAGCAGATTCTGGCTGGACCAGTATTTTTATCAAACCTGGCTATGAATGGAAGGTCGTGGATGCCTTTTCAACCAATTTCCACCTGCCAAAATCAACTCTGGTCATGTTGGTTTCTGCCTTTGCAGGTCGCGAATTGGTCTTAGACGCTTATCACCATGCCATTCAAGAACACTACCGCTTCTTTAGTTTTGGTGACGCCATGTTTATCTATTGAGAAAGAATCTCTCTAAATCTTCTAATACCAATAAATCACTAAGATATTATACCTACAATAGATTGCGTTGACTCTCCAAATTGATTCATCTATATTTTATTTCAGCTTCCTATATTTTCTTCGCTGTTTGTAAATCAAAATGCAAGACATATGAGTAGCACCATATTTGTTACTCTTATCTGTCCTCTCAAGAGACTATTATGAGTTGTTTCAGAATCATTCACTACTTTGACCCTGACTCTCCTTAGTCTCAAAATCAAAGACTTATACTCTTCGAAAATCTCTTCAAACCGCGTCAACTTCATCCACAACCTCAAAACAGTGTTTTGAGCTGACTTCGTCAGTTCTATCTACAACCTCAAAGCAGTGCGTTGAGCAACCTGCGGCTAGTTTGCTCTTTGATTTTCATTGAGTATTAAACAAAAAGTGAACAAACCTGAATTCTAATGTATAGAAGACTAGGTTTGTTCACTTTTTATAGTCGCTATAAGATAAGCTTATCTATAGCTTTTTATACATAATTATATATTCAGATATACTATTATCAATTGTGTTGCAGGGAGGAATCTATTAACGCACCCATTCACCATTATCATTGACTCTATAGCCATCTATACTTGTATTGACCGCTAGCTCACCCGATGAATTTACATAATACCATTTACTACCAACTTGGAACCATTGGTTGGCTTTCATAGAACCGTTGCTGTTGAGGTAGTACCATGAACCATTATTTTGTAGCCAACCTGTCTCCATAGAACCATTATCGTTTAGATAGTACCATGAACCATCAACTTGCTCCCAACCTGTTGCCATGGAACCGTTAGAGTTTAGATAGTACCATGAACCATTCACTTGTACCCAACCTGTTGCCATGGAACCATCAGTATTATAAAAATACCACATACCATTTTCTTGTTTCCAGCCTGTTGTTGGAGCAACTGGTTTAGCTGGTTCTACTGCTGCATCCGTTCCTTGGTTAGATGTAACAGATACAGGATACGAAGGAATAGATGATTTCTTAGGAACAACAACTTTTTCAGGTTCTCTCGTCCCTCTCCTTATACGTCTTTTTACCATCTCTTTAGTAATTTGACGAGAAGTAGTTTCTTCAATTGTTCCATCACGTTCATCTACAGTATAGATTGTAGTAAGCGTAATTTCACCAATTTCTCCTGCTTCTTCTATTTCTTGACCTTTATCAAGAGTTGGGTCATCGAGATATTCTGTTTCAATTGGGATTACTTTTGTTTCAACGCTATCCTTAGCTGGAACTTTAACAATAATAGGTGTAGCTGCTTTAGTAACCGTCTCTGAAACAGTTGCTACCGTAATATCGCCTGTCTTAGAATCAACTTTATAACTAGTCGTAACTGTTTTCAGTCCATCTTCGCTTGGAATAGTCGTAGGTTGACTTCCTCTTATATGTTCTGAATCCTTTTCATACCTCACTTCCGTGGAAGTTGTAGACTCAGTTGTTTCAGTCGGTTTTGTCCCAACTTTAACTACTTTCTTAACCATCTCAGTTGTTACTTCACTAGTCTTCTTATCTTCTACTGCCTTACCACCTTCGATTTTATAAGTAGTCGTAATGGTTTCAGTTCCTGCCTTACCTGGACGAGTTGGATCATCTTTCTTTTCCCCTTTAACAAGAGTTGGATCTGCTTCATACTCTGTTTCGATTGGAATAGCCTTTGTTTCAACGCTATCCTTAGCCGGAACTTTAACAATAATAGGTGTAGCTGCTTTAGTAACCATCTCTGAAACAGTTGCTACCGTAATATCGCCTGTCTTAGAATCAACTTTATAACTAGTCGTAACTGTTTTCAGTCCATCTTCGCTTGGAATAGTCGTAGGTTGACTTCCTCTTATATGTTCTGAATCCTTTTCATACCTCACTTCCGTGGAAGTTGTAGACTCAGTTGTTTCAGTCGGTTTTGTCCCAACTTTAACTACTTTCTTAACCATCTCAGTTGTTACTTCACTAGTCTTCTTATCTTCTACTGCCTTACCACCTTCGATTTTATAAGTAGTCGTAATGGTTTCAGTTCCTGCCTTACCTGGACGAGTTGGATCATCTTTCTTTTCCCCTTTAACAAGAGTTGGATCTGCTTCATACTCTGTTTCGATTGGAATTACTTTTGTTTCAACGCTATCTTTAGCTGGAACTTTAACAATAATAGGTGTAGCTGCTTTAGTAACCATCTCTGAAACAGTTGCTACCTTAATATCGCCTGTCTTAGAATCAACTTTATAACTAGTCGTAACTGTTTTCAGTCCATCTTCGCTTGGAATAGTCGTAGGTTGACTTCCTCTTATATGTTCTGAATCCTTTTCATACCTCACTTCCGTGGAAGTTGTAGGCTCAGTTGTTTCAGTCGGTTTTGTCCCGACCTTAACTACTTTCTTAACCATCGCAGTTGTTACTTCACTGGTCTTCTTATCTTCAACTGCCTTACCGCCTTCAATTTTGTAAGTGGTTGTGATGGTTTCAGTTCCTGCCTCACCTGGCCGAGTTGGATCATCTTTCTTTTCCCCTTTATCAAGAGTTGGATCCGCTTCATACTCTGTTTCGATTGGAATTACTTTTGTTTCAACGCTATCTTTAGCCGGAACCTTAACAATAATAGGTGTAGCTGCTTTAGTAACCGTCTCCGAAACATCTGCTACCTTAATATCGCCTGTCTTAGAATCAACTTTATAACTAGTCGTAACTGTTTTCAGTCCATCTTCGCTTGGAATAGTCGTAGGTTGGCTTCCTCTTGTATGTTCTGGATCCTTTTCATACCTCACTTCCGTGGAAGTTGTAGGCTCAGTTGTTTCAGTCGGTTTTGTCCCGACCTTAACTACTTTCTTAACCATCGGCGTTGTTACTTCACTAGTCTTCTTATCTTCAACTGCCTTACCGCCTTCAATTTTGTAAGTGGTTGTGATGGTTTCAGTTCCTGCCTCACCTGGCCGAGTTGGATCATCTTTCTTTTCCCCTTTATCAAGAGTTGGATCCGCTTCATATTCTGTTTCGATTGGAATTACTTTTGTTTCAACGCTATCCTTAGCCGGAACCTTAACAATAATATTTCCTACTTCATCAACATCAGTCTCCGGTTCCTCTCCTTTACGGCGGGTATCGTCTTTAATAAATGTCACTCCTGTTCCATCAGCATGAACAAAACTTGTATTCAGGACTCCTCCTAAAAATAAAGTTAGCCCGACCATCACAGAACCAAAAATCTTTCCGAGTTTACGTAATGCATAGCGCTTATTGGTATTAGATTTTGCCATTACATCCTCCTTCTAAAAGTTACTACTTCTAGTAGTAGCATCTTTTCTGGCAAATGTTAAATAATATGTTCCATATATCAAATAAACTTAGAATGATATATTGATTATTGAACTAACACTTTAACTATATCGTAATCAATCTCATATATAGAGGATTGCAGACATCTTATCCAAATACATGCTAATATATTTAGATACAAATATTCCAACTTGATAATTTTCACTCATCTTTCATCATTCCTTATACAACTATGCAGTAACAATCGAATAGTTTGCTCATCAGAATGAGACTATTTTAATGTTAGATATTTCGATAGAGAAACATAAATAAAATTGGTTGAATTTAATTCCCTAACTCGATAGAGGATTCTATTTTAAATTTAACAACAGCTAGGATTACACTATAAAAAAACATATTACCACCTGTTCGGCTGGAGAATCTAGTCGATTAGCTCCCTCTTAGTTACAAGATTAAAGCGATTTTTTAACTAATACTAAACAAGATTAAAGAAGGAACTAGAACATTTGTCTTGTGCTAATCAATGTGCTATTTTAAAGTTGTAAATAAACTTGGGATGCCAATTATTGTATTTACAATAAATAGTTGACTTCGATGGAAACAGAAAATAGAATTCAACATTCTTCCCTACTTATCTGATAATAAATAAGATCCGCAAGATAGCCTTTTCTCTCTACACCATTAACAATCGTTTGTAGATAGGACATTCCAGCCTTCTCCATGACACGACCTGAAGCTGGGTTGAGACTGGCATATCGAGCTTTGACTTTTTGAAATCCTACTTGAGTAAAACAAAAGTCCAAGACAGCTTTTAAGGCCTCTGTCATAAGACCACGACCCCAATAGTTTTTTCCTAAAATATAGCCAATTTCACAAGAAGAATTGTTCTCATCTATTGCAACGATGCTGATATCTCCTATCACTTGCTCTGGGTTTTCTTTGAGACAAATAGCCCATTTGTAATAGTTGGGATTAGTATAGGAAGCAACCCAGTTACGAATCGAATTTCGAGTCACCTCGACATCAGGATGGGGATCCCAGGTAACATAGGTCAGATTCTCAGCGGATGAAGCCCAATTTTGAAACATAGCTTCTGAATCACTCTCCACAAATCTTCTTAAAATCAAACGTTCTGTCTGTAATATTTGCGTACCGATAGCTTTCATGATGCTACCTCACTTCCTTATTTCTATGCTCGTAGTAAAAAGGCTCAACTCAGTAACAGCTAGAAAACGAGTTTGTCTTCTAATTTCTTGACGCAGTCGCTGCCTGGTTTGAAATGCGCTCTAGCAAGCTTTTTCAAACCTAGTCATCGTTGCAGGGGTAAGACGATGAAATCGAACTCTTCGAGTTACCGAATCTGCCTCATTTTCTTATTTCTAAACTCGGGGTTCAAGATCCCCCAGACCTACTCTCACTTTTTTATTTCAAGGTGAGAGGCTGAAAACCTCCACTGGAGGTTTTTCTTGCTTTTTAATTTCAGGGCAAGAAGCTAAAAAGGTTCCCCGAACCTTCTCTCACTTTCTCATTTCTAGGTGAGAGGCTGAAAACCTCCACTGGAGGTTTTCACTCCCAAAAGTCATCAAATACGGTGATGGGTAGGTGGCGTTTATGTTGGCCTTTGTGCCACCAGTTTTCGATTCTTGCTTGGGCTTCTGGGCTGATTGTTTTGCCTTCTAGGTAGTCGTCAATCTCTTCATAAGTGACTCCGAGGGCTACTTCGTCAGCTAGACCTGGTTTATCTTCTTCTAGGTCTGCTGTTGGGATTTTTTCATAAAGGGCTGGGTCTGCACCAAGTTCCTTCAAGAGTTGTTTTCCTTGACGTTTATTGAGGCGATAAAGAGGGAGAATATCTGCACCACCGTCACCAAACTTGGTAAAGAAACCTGTGATATTTTCCGCGGCGTGGTCTGTCCCAATGACCGCTCCACTATGGGCACCCGCAAGGGCATATTGGGCAATCATACGACTACGAGCCTTGATATTGCCCTTGTTAAAATCTGAAACAGGACTACCTGTCGCTTCAACAGCAGCTGTCATAGCGTCAGCTGATTCCTTAATATTGACGACTAAACTGACATCTGGCTGGATGAAGTCTAGGGCTTTTTGAGCGTCTGCTTCATCGGCTTGTACTCCATAAGGCAGGCGGACAGCGATAAATTTGTAGCTGTCGTCTCCCGTTTCTGCTCGCAGTTCTTCCATAGCTAGTTGAGCCAAACGACCTGCCAAAGTCGAGTCCTGCCCTCCAGAAATCCCTAGCACAAAAGTTTTAAGAAAGGGATGTTTTTTCAGGTATCTTTTTAAGAAATCAATAGAACAACGGATTTCTTCCTGGGTATCAATCACTGGTTTTACGCCCAATTCTTGGATAATCGTTTCTTGCAAACTCATTCTTCTTCTCCTTCACCAAGGGCTTCCTTGCGCATTTTGTCAATCAAGTCCATCTTGTCTTGCCATACATCACGCGCCAAATCCACTGGATAATGCTGCGGATTGAGCACGCGCTTGTACTCATCCCAAAGCTTGTCAAATTCCTTACGAGCATAATCCTGAATCTCAGTCAAGCTAGGCAGGTTGTAAATCAATTTTCCGTCTTTGAAGATATCCACTAAGAGAGGAACGGCATCAAAATTACGAACGGTCTTCTTGATGTAAGTATAAGTCGGATGGAACATCTTGATTTCTGTCATACTAGCGACATCCACACCGTCATAAGTAATGTAGTCACCCTCTGACTTACCTTTTTCACGACTGGTAATGCGCCACACCTGCTTCTTACCTGGCGTAGACACTTTTTCAGCATTATTTGACAGCTTGATGGTATTGCGCATCTGACCATTTTCATCTTCTATCGCAACAATCTTGTAAACTGCCCCAAGAGCTGGCTGATCATAGGCTGTAATCAGCTTGGTACCCACACCCCAGACATCAATCTTGGCCTTTTGCATCTTGAGGTTGAGGATAGTATTTTCATCTAGATCATTAGAAGCATAAATCTTAGCTTCTGTAAAGCCAGCCTCGTCCAGTTGCTGACGGACTTTTTTGGAAATGTAGGCAATATCCCCAGAGTCAATCCGCACACCCATAAAGTTAATCTGGTCTCCTAGCTCACGCGCCACCTGAATGGCAGCTGGAACTCCGATGCGAAGGGTATCATAGGTATCCACAAGAAAGACGCAATTTTTGTGGGTCGCAGCATAAGCCTTGAAAGCCTCATAATCATTACCATAAACCTGCACCAAGGAATGGGCGTGAGTCCCCAAGACAGGAATATCAAAGAGTTTACCAGCACGCACATTGCTGGTTCCATTAGCACCACCAATCACCGCTGCGCGTGTTCCCCAGATAGCCGCATCCATTTCTTGAGCCCGACGTGTCCCAAACTCCATCAAGGGTTCATCTTCAATAACCGAGCGAATACGAGCTGCCTTAGTCGCCACCAAGGTCTGGTAGTTGACGATGTTCAAAAGGGCTGTTTCGACCAACTGACATTGGGCTAGAGGGCCTTCCACCTGCACAATCGGTTCATTAGCAAAAACCAGGTCTCCTTCTTGGGCAGAACGAACGGTCAACTCCAACTTGAAATTGCGGAGGTAGTCCAAGAATGCCCCATGATAGCCCAGCGACTCCAAATAGGCAATATCACTATCTGAAAAACGCAAATCTTCAAGATAGTTCACAATTCTTTCCAAACCAGCAAAAACCGCATAGCCGTTCTTAAAAGGCTGCTGGCGGAAATACACCTCAAAAACCGCCTTTTTATTGTGAATCCCCTGGTCAAAGTAAACCTGCATCATGTTAATCTGGTACAAGTCCGTGTGCAATGTCAAACTATCATCTGGATACATACTTTTCCTACTTCCTTAGCTAGAAACCCATGAAAATTTTCAAGAACTTTCATGTATTCCAATAAATTAGTACTATTATATCACATTTTAGCTGGATTGAGAAAAGAGTAACAAGCTATTCACCACTCTCTAGTTCATCCATATCTTGTTCAAACTTTTTCTGAGCCCATTCACCATAGCTCTTCAGACCAAGATTGCCAATAAAGACCCATGGAAGGTAAATGACATAAGTAATCGCCCAAGCAGATAGGTATTTAACGTTCAAAGGATTGTACTGATAAATTTCTATGTTGAATTGATAATTCTGCAACATCAAAAGAGCCGTAATAGCCAAGGTTAGACAAAAACAACCCAAAATCGTAAAATGAAAACGACTATAGTAGGTCACTCCCAGATAACGGGCACGATTGAAAAAGAAGAAAATTCCTACTATCAGGGTATAGACTAGAAAATTCGGATTAAAAAGAGAGGGAGCCAACACTGCCACCAAATAGCTTAGAAGTACAAGCCCAATAAAGAGTGAAAAAGACTCTGCCCCAGCTTTATTGATTAGTTGTTCTTCTCTTTCGTCAAGTAATTGATAATGAATAAATTTATTTACCATCTTCTTCCTCCCAAAATAGTTGGTCTAAAGTTTTTCCTAAGCATCTGCAAATAGACTGGCAAAGGGAGAGACTAGGATTGTATTTCCCTGCTTCTATCAAGCCTATAGTCTGGCGCGTCACCCCCACAGCCTCTGCCAGTTGACCTTGTGTTAAATCAAGCTCTATCCGAGCTAATTTTAATTTTAAATTTTTAGCCACCTGCGTCCTCCTTATAGTTTTAATACTCATCTACTCTTAAAAAATCCAAAACCAACACAAGCTGTCAGCTATTTATTATAACCTCATTAATTAGCACTCCAATATTATCTTCAGCCTAAAATCAGTATGTTGGATTGTTTGAAATAAACTTCCTAGTTTGCTATTTGATTTTTTGTTTAGTATTAGCTTTAGTAGGGTCTTTTAAGCGAGTTTTGATTGCTTGTATTTCTTATTTAGTTGATTTCATATCACTATTATATAATGCTTTTGGAAATGAGTCTAGTATAAGTCAAAAACGTGGTAAACAGCAAGAGCAGGAGCATAGCAAGATGACTGATTTTTTACTAGATTTTAAGTCTACAAAATAATACTAAATGAAACTAAAATGAATACTCCTTGCTTTTCTTGAGAGTGAAAAAATACAATAAAATGATTGTAGTGATTACCACAAGATACTGACTAATAGACATCGTATTTGAAGCAACAAATACAGGTAAGGAATAAAAAGGAAGAAGTTCAATCGCTTTGATAAACAAATCATTACTAGTATTCATCATAATCGTATTTAATATATTAGGGACAAAGAGTAGTAAAGCTACTAAAATACCAAATACCAAGCCACTTTTCAATTTATATAAATAGAAAATGTAAGATAATAGAAAATAAAATAGGACTAACAAAATTGTATTGACTACAATGGCTACAATAAAATCTAATCCTAAATCACCTGGAACACCCAATTTACTTACGATGACTAGTAACACAATACCATTCAAAGCATAGATAATGGAAACTGAGATGGCATATAGAAAATTGGACAAGACGTAAATCATCCGATTTTTCTGTTGATTATAAAATAAACTGATCGTATTGTGGGAAAAATCCCTGCTAATAATTCGGTTAGCATGTATAACAGCCATTAACATACCGAGCATAGCATAAAAATTTGAAATATGCTTAATACCAAGTGATGTCCCTTGAGTCTTTAGAATAAAGAATGTAACCAGTATAGGCGGTATAAACGAGATAACCAATCCTAGATATATTACGCCTGATGAATATAAATCTCTTATATTTTCCTTAAGAAAATTCAATTTATTTAATTTCATGATTATAACCTTCCTTTATTTTGAACGATTTAGATAAATATCTTTAAGCGTCTCTTTTTTAGTTTCAAAATCAACTACTTTAATAGAGTTTTCGTTAAAAAATTTAAAAAGCTCACTACTTTGAATATTCCCAGACATAGTAATTTTCAGTCCCTCTTCCTGAACAATATCCCCAAATTCTTGTTTGGTAAGGAAAATGTCTCTATCTGTAGCTGATGAGAAAGCTATCTCAAACAAGTAATTATGACTATCTTTTCCTACTTTTTGAAATGTCAAAAGCCCGTTCTCCAAGAAAAGAACTCTCTCACAAATTTCTTCAATATCTTCTAATTTATGACTCGATATTAAAATTCCCACATTTTCACTTAAAGCTAAGTTTTTTAGAACCGCTAAAACTATTTGTGATGATTCAATATCTAAACCATTAGTCGGTTCATCTAAAATCAATATATCAGGTTCCGTAACGAGAGTTAGAAGCAAAGCTAATTTTTGTTTTGTACCCAAAGAATAGGTCTTTACTTTTTTATTAATAGACTGAGTCAAATCTAACTCTTGAATCAAACTCCCAAATCTTTCTTGATTGTAGTCAACACCATATAAATTTGACAAATATTTTAAATTCTCTAAACCTGTTTTAGATAAAAATAACTTTGGTTCTTCGATTAAATACCCAACATTATCACTACTTATAATATTCCCTGCAGTCGGTTGATTATTCTGAACAAGAATTTTCATCAATGTACTCTTACCAACTCCGTTTCTCCCTACTAGACCAACAATTTCACCCTTATTAAGTGCAAAATTTATACCTTTGAGAATGATTGAATGGCCATAATGCTTACTTACATTTATAACTTCCATTTTTTATTCCTCCATTAATATTCATTGTTTGCTCTTTGATTCTTATTGAGTTTAAAAAGTTGCGCCTCTTTTTAACAACATTATATCATATATCTAACTTAATGCAATATATAAATGTCATTTTGTAAAATTTTATTAACAAAAAAACTCTCTACCACAAAAAGATAGAGAGTTTTTAGTTTAAATATATAATTTCAAAATATCGACGGCATCGCTTCTTTGTTTAATTTGATAGGCTTTGGATACCTAAGCTCCGACTTTATCACTTAAAAAATAAAAAAGGACAGCTAATCCCTTGCACATCAAGGGATTTCGCCATTCTTTAATCTCGTTTAAGTGTTGTATATGGAGCTTTGCATAATTTTTTAAAACTAAACAACTACATTAAGCTCGAACTGTGACACTAGTTCCATCTTCTTTGTAAAGATTGATGAGTCCTTCTTTTAATGCACGAACCATGTCTCCTGCTTGAACAGGTTGAGGCACCTTAATAGTCAATAGCTCCATTGGATTTGGAGCACGGTCGATTTTATTGCCTTTAGCATCGTGCAAATCTTCAATATAAGTTTCAAAATGACGGAAACCTGGTCCATAAAACTCAACTTGATCGCCTTCGTTAATGACGTTTCGTTGACGAATAGTTGCTGTTTGTGTTGCGTCATCATAAGAAACCACTTCAGCAACAAACTTGTACTCAGGAATTTTACGGCGAGCACCAAACAACTGCTCATTTTCAGATGGTGTACCATAGTAAAAACCTGTTGCCAATTCACGTTGGGCAACCTTCCACATCTCATCAATCAAGTCTTGTTTGATAGATTCAAACTTTTCAGGACTTTCAAGATAGGCATCCACAGCCGCCTTGTAGCAGTTGGTTACTGTTGATACGTAGTGAATAGACTTCATACGCCCTTCAATCTTAAGACTGTCCACTCCATTTTCAATCATATCTGGAATATGGTCAATCATAGACATATCAACGGCTGACATTGAAAATTCTTCTGGAATCTCTCCCTTAAGGCTCTTACGTTCTTTCCCAAATGGCATATCGTAAAGGTCGTATTTCCAACGGCAAGACTGAGAACAACCACCACGGTTGGCATCACGCATACTCATGTGGTTTGAAAGAGTACAACGCCCAGAGTAAGAAATACACATGGCTCCGTGGACAAAGGCTTCAATCTCAACATCTGTACGTTTGCGAATTTCAGCTAATTCTTCCATTGAAACCTCACGCGCCAAAACGACACGTGTTAAGCCTAGCTCTTTCCAGAACTCAAGGGTTTCATAGTTAGTGGCACTTGCTTGGGTAGAGAGATGGATTTCAAGACCTGGTGCTTCTGTTGCTGCAATCATAATCAAGGCTGGGTCAGACACAATAACTGCCGCAATTCCGATATCACGCAGTTTACGGAACCACTCACCAGCTCCCTCTTCATTCCCTTCGTGCATAACCATATTAGCCGCTACATAGACCTTGGCACCGTACTTGGCAGCAAACTGGACGCCTTCTTCCATCTGTTCAAAGGTAAAGTTACCTGCTCGGCTACGAAGACCATAGGCCTGACCGCCGATAAAGACAGCATCTGCCCCATACTGAACAGCTACTTTTAGCTTCTCTAAAGTCCCTGCAGGTGATAAAACCTCAGGACGTTTTAATGTTTTTGTCATAATTTCTCCTATTTGCAATATAAAAGTTTGACATTTTTCCTTCTCATTTTATAGTAAATAAGCCATAAAATCAAGCCTAGACAGATTGTTTTGACAATTCTAATCTTTTAGACTTTGCATAATAACTGTTAAACAATCGAAAATTACCCCAGTTTTAACAAGTATTCAAAAAGTTTAGGAAAGAGCAAAAACCAGTATCCAAAGATACTGGCCCGTTATACTATATAAATTAGTTCTTAGATGACTATTCCCACTCAACTGTTTTCTAAATTGATAAGGTTCGATATAGTGTGAAATTAAGGATTTATACTCAGTTATTTTTATAAGAATTTATTAAAATTAATTTCTGTTATTTGTAAATTGTTTACAGAGTTGAAATTAATGTGTAGCAAAAACACAACATTTTTTGTATAATAGTATTAGTAAAAAAAGGTGGTGAGATAGTGAGATTAGCTGTCAGATTAGCAATAGAAACACGAAATAGCATCGATACTCTAAAAAAAGAAATAAAAGCAACTGGAGAATTTGATAATCTTCATCTTACTAATGGGTTTGTCGTAAATCAAGCTTATTTAGATTCTAAAAAAATTACTGCTGAACAAAACTGGGATAAAGTATTAAAATTTGGGTCTCAAGTTGAAGAACGAAGTGCCCCAAAAACTCGAACTGATTTACAAGTAAATCAAACTACTATTGATGATATTGCTGAGTTAAAAAAGATTTTACCTCTATATACAGAAACAAATTATGTAACCACTTCTTTTGTTATCAGAATGATAGTGAGGGGTTCTCTTTTAGTGCGTCACGGAAAAATTTAGGCTTCAAGCCTATTTTTTTTATTTCAATTTTATGTGTCGACAAAACACGACACTTATTTTATAACAGTGGCGTGAAATAATTACAACACTGAAATTATATAAAGGAGAACTAACAATGATTAGACCAATTTTGAATGCAGAATGCATTTATTTGACTATTTTTTGTAGTGTTAAATATTTTATGCGTTTAACTTTACATTTTAGGAAGAGGAGAAGTTTATAATCAGTTTTTGAAGAAAAAAGTATAAAAAATGCTATAATAGAATACATATAGTAGGGGAGGAGAATTACAATTGTTACCTAAAAAAATTATCACACCTAAAGTACCACCTATTAAAATCCAAGGAATAAAAACTAAATTAGTTCCATTTATTGCTGAATCAATAAAGTGGGATGGTAAAGGAACATACTTTGAACCATTTATGGGATCTGGTGTAGTAGGTTTTAATTTAGAACCACAGAAGGCTATTTTTAGTGACACCAATCCCTATATCATTCAATTTTACAAAGATATTCAATCAAAGAAGATTACTGCTCAAACAGTTAGAACTTTTTTAGAAAATGAAGCAACTAAATTATCTAGTACTCCGGCTGATAAGACATCTTATTACTATGAAGTTAGAGATAGATTTAATAAAGAACATAGCTCTTTAGATTTTTTATTTTTACAACGTTCCAATTTTAATGGAATGATACGTTTTAATAATAAAGGTAATTATAATGTTCCTTTTGGACGAAAACCAGAGAGATTTCAAAAAGCATTGATTACAAAAATTGTAAATCAAGTTTCATGGATTGAAAAAATAATGAAGGGTAAAGATTGGGAATTTATCTGTATTCCTTTCACTAAAGCATTTGAGATGATGGGAGAAAATGACTTTGTTTATTTAGACCCTCCGTACATTGATCGATATGATGGATATTATGATTCTTGGAGTGAAGAATACGCGACATTACTCGCAGAACTTACTCAAAAAGGAAAAGCAGGATACGCCTTTAGTATGTGGTACGAAAATCAGTATAGAAAAAATACCCACATGGAAAAATGGACGGATGGAAAGTTGTTAACTACTGAACATTTTTATCACTTAGGAGCAAAGGAATCTAATCGAAATAAAATGATAGAAGCCCTAGTAATAAGTGAAAAACATTTGAATTTAGAAGAAGTTTATCACGAACAACAACAAATTCTATTATTCTAAATAAAAAAGGATACAAAGTGTATCCTTTTTTTATTATTCACATTCTTTATTTGTTTCAACTGATAAATATTTTTCAAGTCGTGTTAATTGTTCGGTTGATAATTGTTTAGTTTCTTTTCCCCACTCTGTAAATGTCTCTAAGTTATTAAAGAGTTTATCTTTTACTTCTTGAGAATCTTTATATTTAGGAAAATTTTCCCAATAAATATGGAAAAGGTCGTTCCCTAATTTACTAAAAGGACCATTACCATCTTGAAAATCCTTAATTATTTTAGATTTAAAGGTTCCAATGTTATCTGTATTTCCACTTCCTTTACTTGTACCAGCTACTTTATATTTTTCTTGAACAAAATATTCTACATCTTTATAAGCTGGTACTATTGAAGAAATGTCTTCTGATTCTAAATTAACCTTTCTAATACTTGCACTTTCATTCCTTGAATATAGAAAACCTAGAATATAATGCTTATCATATTCACTATAATTACCATCAATATTTTTAGTTCCATTTCTTAAGTAACTAGTAAAACTTCCAGCTGTAAAATTGAACTCTTTAATTTGACCTTGTTTATCAAATTGTCGATAAGTTGTTTTAATATCAAGTGCAATTCTTTTCTTATCAGGTTTCAAGAAATAAAAATCTGGATAGACTGTCTGCTTTTCAGATTCAAACAACTTATATCCTAACTCCTCTGCAACTTCAAGCAAATATGGATATACTATCACTTCAAATAATCGTCCTATTATTTTTGAATCATTTCCAAATGGGAAAACTTCTTTCTTTTCATTTACAAAACCAAGTAAGTCCCAAGCGTTTTTATCATCTATTTTAGGTAATTTTTCAATAATTGTTTTAATAAAAATATCATCACACATCTTATTTCTCCTTTGTTTGCGAATTGTTTGCGATTATTTAATTAAAGGCTCTGAAACATTGATTTCAAAGCCTTTTTATTGTAATTTTTCTTATTCCCACTCAACTGTTGCAGGTGGTTTACTTGTAATATCGTAGACGATACGGTTAACGTGATCTACTTCATTTACGATACGTACTGAGATTTTTTGAAGGACATCCCAAGGAATTTTGGCAAAATCAGCAGTCATACCATCAATAGAGGTGATGGCACGGATTGCAATTGTATAGTCATACGTACGACCGTCACCCATAACACCAACTGAACGAACACCTGTATTAACTGTGAAGTATTGCCAGATATCGCGGTCAAGACCAGCTTTAGCAATTTCCTCACGAAGGATAGCATCTGATTCACGAACAGTTTCAAGTTTCTCTTCAGTGATTTCACCCATGACACGGATAGCAAGTCCTGGTCCTGGGAATGGTTGGCGCCATACAATATGGTCTGGCATACCAAGCTCTGTACCAAGGGCACGAACTTCATCTTTATAAAGAGTGTTGAGTGGTTCAATCAATTCAAATTGCATGTCTTCTGGAAGACCACCCACGTTGTGGTGCGACTTGATAGTTTGAGCTGTATCCGTACCAGACTCGATCACGTCGGTGTAAAGCGTACCTTGAGCAAGAAATTTCACATCTTTGAGCTTGCTTGCTTCGTCATCGAATACATACACAAACTCATTACCAATGATTTTACGTTTTTGTTCAGGGTCAGAAACGCCAGCAAGTTTGTCAAGGAAACGTTTAGCAGCGTCTGCTTTGACGATATTCAAACCAAACTTACCACCAAGCATGTCCATAACTTGATCTGCTTCACCTTTACGAAGAAGACCGTGGTCTACGAAGATACAGATCAATTGATCGCCAATAGCCTTTTGGAGAAGAACCCCAACGACAGATGAGTCAACTCCACCTGATAGACCAAGAAGGACACGTTTATCACCGACTGTTTCACGGATTTTTTGGATCTGCATATCGATGAAGTTATCCATTGACCAGTCGCCTTTAGCCTTACAGATCTTAAGGGCAAAGTTACGAAGGATATCATTTCCGTATACAGAATGACGAACTTCTGGGTGGAATTGGATACCGTAAATGTGTTTATCTGGGTTTTCGATGGCTGCGTATGGGCAGTCAGCTGATGTACCTGTACGAACAAAGTCAGCAGGAATCTCAGTAACCGCATCACCATGGCTCATCAAAACAGTCTGCTCGTCTGGTGTTGATTCAAAAAGAGCTGATGGTGTATGAGTAAGAGTTGATTGACCGTATTCACGATTCCCAGCGTCACCTGCAGGAACAACTTTTCCTCCAAGTTTATGGGTCAATAACTGCATACCATAACAGATTCCCAAAATAGGAATTCCGAGTTCGAAGATTTCTGGGTCAATATCAAATGAACCATCTTCGTATACAGAGTTTGGACCACCTGAAAGGATAATTCCTACAGGATTGATTTCACGAACTTCAGCAGCTGAAATTTTATGGCTTTTTAGTTCTGAAAAAACACCAATCTCACGGATACGGCGTGAAATCAGCTGGTTGTATTGGCTACCATAGTCCAATACGATGATTTTTTCTACATCTTGCAAATCAGTTGAAATGTTGCTCATCTTTTTCCTTTCTCAAAAGAAATATCTTTTTTCAATATTCTATCACAAATAAGGGCGAATTACCAACTAAACAAGGAGAAGTTTGACTTTTTCTAGTTTATTAGGGTACAATAGAGAAAAGATAGAAATGAAGTGAAAAATATGCTACCCGCTTATATGAAAATCCATGATCAGATTAAAAAGGATATTGACGAGCATCGTTGGGCTATTGGGGAGAGGCTTCCTAGTGAACGAGATTTAGCAGAGCAGTTTGAGGTCAGTCGTATGACCCTTCGCCAAGCTGTATCTCTATTAGTCGAAGAAGGCGTTTTAGAGCGTCGTGTAGGAAGCGGCACCTTTGTTTCCAGTACTCGAGTACAAGAAAAGATGCGAGGGACAACCAGTTTTACTGAAATTGTTAAGGCCCAAGGTAAAGTTCCCTCTAGCCAACTCATTTCCTACAGAAAAACCATTCCCAATGAGCAAGAAGTTGCTAAGTTAGGAATTTCTCCAACCGAAAACATTATCCGAATGGAACGTGTTCGCTATGCCGACAATGTTCCTCTGGTTTATGAAGTTGCTTCTATTCCTGAAAAATTCATTAGGAACTTTAAAAAAGAAGAAATCACCAGTCATTTCTTCCAAACCCTACAAAAACACGGCTACCGTATCGGTAAATCACAGCAGACCATCTATGCTCGCCTCGCTAAAGAAAAGATTGCCCACTATTTAGAAGTTGAAAAAGGACATGCTATTCTTGGTCTGACTCAGGTTTCTTACCTAGAAGATGGTACTGCTTTTGAATACGTAAAAAGTCAATATGTAGGCGAACGTTTTGAATTTTATCTTGAAAATAATTAATACTCTTCGAAAATCAAATTCAAACCGCGTCAACGTCACCTTGGATTATATATGTGACTGACTTTGTCAGTCTTATCTACAACCTCAAAGCAGTGCTTTGAGCAGCCTGCGGCTAGTTTCCTATTTTGCTCTTTGATTTTCATTGAGTATAAAATACTATGCAAAAAACTCTCTGTCACGGACAAAGAGTCTTTTTATTTTTCTAAGAGTAAATCTTTCAAAGAAATCAGAGTTACTGCAATTAAAATCATTGTCATACCAAGAAAATCAATGGGATAAAATTGTTCATTCATGATTAGGAAGGCAAAGAAAACAGCCGAAATTGGCTCAATTGAAGCCAACAAACTTGACTTGACCGGCCCAATCAGACTGGCTCCTTTTAGAAAGGCTGTATAGGCAAAGACAGTCCCGATAAGGATAATACCTGCAAAAGCAAGGAGAAAATCAAGACTGGTCGGTATATTGGCCTGTAGAACCCCTGTAAAAGGAAGGGCGACCAAACCTGCTATGACCATTCCCACACCAATGACCAAACTGCTCCCCCACTTCTTAATCAGGGCTATGGGCAAAATGATATAAAGTGCATAAGTCAAGGCAGAAAAGAGACCCCAGAACAGGCCTGCAGGTGTCATAGATAACTGGTCCAACTGCCCATGAGTGGCGATCAGGAAGGTCCCTCCAATGGCTAATATGATGGAAATAATTTCTCCTAGCATCGGAGCCACCTTATCCTTGATACAGCTATAAATCAAAATTCCGACAGGACAAACATACTGAAGCACTGTTGCAGTACCTGCATTGGTTTCCTGAATAGCAGTTAGATAGGCAAATTGATTGAGGAAGAGACCAATTAGAGCAAAAATAAGAAGAGACAGCAAACTCTTTCTATCCTTTAAAAAGGCCAGCATTTTATCCTTTGCAGTAGCATAAGCCAAGAGCACGAGAATCCCACCAGCGATTAAAAGGCGCAAGTTGGTCAAAACCAGAGCCGAAATTCCGTGTGCCATCAGGTATTGGCCACTCGTTCCTGACAAGCCCCAAGCAATCCCAGCCACAACTGTTAATAAAGTCCCTTTTAAACTGTTTGACATGTCTCTCCTTACTCTTCTTTACGAATCAAGTCCATCACTTGATTGCGATCCAAAATCCATTGAGCTCTCTCATCCTTTTCATAGGTACGATTCGATAGGAAAATAGCCGCTTCTTGCTTCTGACGATTCCACATGATAAAGGTACCTGTATAGCCCGTATGGTCTAGCCAATCTCCTTCCAAATTCCATGCCAAAGAACGTTCCTTGTCATCCAAAGGAGAAAAATTTTTACTCAAATCTCTTGCAAAATCATCTGCTAAATAGTGTTCTAAAAAGATTTGTAAATCCTTTACAGTCGAAAATAAACCAGCACTACCAGTATGTCTGCCCAAGAGACGAGCCTTGGGATCATGTACCAGACCTGCCTCTACACCTCTGACGGTTGGAACAGCAAGCTCAACAGGTCCAAATTGGGTTTCCGTCATTCCCCACGGTTTCCAGACTTGTTCTTGTAAAATCACATCCAAATCTTGATCAAAGATTCTTTCCAAAATAAAACCCAACAGCAAAAAATGGACATCCGAATAAAGAAAGGCTGGTTGACTTCGTCTCTTGAGATGAAACATCGCTTCCTTTAATTCAGAAGCTGTTAAAAGATCACGATTGGGAATAAAAGGATCAAGATCTGTAGCGTGAGTTAAGAGCTGGCGAATAGTGATGTCTGGATAATCACTCTCAGGTAAAAAATCTGTTACTGGTCTGTCAATATCTAATTGACCTTTTTCCCACAAAAAAGTAAAAACGGTGCCAACGCCAACAACTTTGCTGACACTGGCTAGGTCATAAACTAGTCCTGCCTCTGTCTGCAAGCCATGCTCTGGGTCACTCTGGCCTAAATAGAACTCTGTCCATTTATGGTCCTTAAAATACACAAAAGAGGCTCCGGGATAGATCCCTGCCTCGATTTGTTCTTCTATTTTCTTAATAATCTTGGTCCACTTCATACTTCTTCAAACCACAATTCAACATTATTTCGATCTTTACCAAGGAAGAATTTTTCAGACTTAGGAATAAAATATTCGGTAGACTCAAACTTCTGGCGAAGACTTGCTATATCTAGTTCATTGACCAAGAACTTGAGCATAGATAAGTCCCAAGTAACCGTATTATCCACAGTCAAATCTTGCCCCTGAGCTGGTATAAAATCAAGTGATGGCACAATCTCAGATAGTTCCAAGAAACTATCTACATCCGTTGGGAGGTGTAATTCCATAGAAATTTCAAATTTACTTAAAGAAATTGACTCCAGATCTGTTTGAAATTCTGGCTTTTCTCCTACTTCTACTAGACTTGCTCTGTCATCTTCCGCATGAATCAAAATCAAATCATCTTCTGGTGAAAAAATTTCAAAAGCGTAGCCATTTTGCCCCTTATATAATCGATGAATCGAATCTGTCTTAGATAAGAGTCCTTCGATTTCCAAGGGATTTTCCACCTTGATAATCAATCTGGCCAGTTTTTTTCTTCCCTCTACCTTACGAGTACGCATACTGGGAGCTTCTTCCAAAACCAGCTTCTCAAGACCTGTTTGATCACCTAGTGACAGAAAGGCTGACTCCTCTAACAAGACCTTCATACCAAGGGTTTCAATATAAAATGTTTCATTTAATTTTCTATTATTAACTTTTAAAGTAGGAATAATCCGTACAATCTGATTTACATTCATAAATTCCTCCGTCACTTTTTATTTTAAAGGATTTTAGAATTTTTTACAAGATATTATGCTCAAATTTAACATTATTTAGCTATTTAGTAAAGATAGTCTTTCAAAGCTTTGGTCAAAACCTGATAACCGGCAACACTGAGGTGCAGCCCATCAGTTGTATAGTCTTTTTTGAGTTGGCCTGCTTGGTCTGTCAAACTATCAAAAACTGGCACAAAGTCCACCTGCATATAGGCAGAGGCAAGTTCTTGATAGGCTTGATTCCAATTCTGAATTTTTTCATTCGTGCGGATATAGACTGTCTGCTTGTACTCCTCTCCCTCATTGACTGGCAAAATAGAAAGCAATTTAATCTCAGTTAATGGATAATCGCAAGCAATAGACTGTATGATAGCTTCGAGATTATTGAGAGTCTCATTCACAGGCACATCTTTTCCGACATCATTTGTCCCAATCAAAAGGACAATTTTATCTACTGCCCCACCGTACAGATGCGCATCTAGATTCTCTAATAACAGTCCTGTCTGATAGCCACGAATTCCTCGATTGACAATTGTCTTCGAAGTCCCGAATAGTTCCTGCAGAGGATAATATTCAACAATGGAATCCCCAATAAAAAGAACATCTGGCTCTATAACAGAAACTTGATTTAGGTGACGATACTTGGTTTGAATTTTACCTTGTTCCTTTAGGAGCCAATTTTCTAATAACTGTACTGCCACTTCATTCTCCTTTTTCTAACCAGTTTTCCAAGACTTGGTAAACTCCTCCTTGGCTGTTGGCTGGTGCTAGAGCAGTCGCCACAGCTTTGGCCTTATCATCAGCATTTTCCATCGCATAGGCAATTCCAGCCATTTCAAGCATTTCAACATCATTTTCACTGTCACCAAAAGCCATAATTTGTTGGGGGTTCAAGTCCCAACGCTTGAGTAATTCTTCCAAGCCCCATGCTTTATGAATCCCAGCTTGAAGGATATCAATGCAACCATAGCCACTCGATACAGCACGAACACGGCCATCAAAGAGGTCATTGATTTCTTCCAAAACCGAACTCAAACGTTCCTCACCAACAACCATACTCATCTTGAGAACACCACCAAAGAGGTCAGATATTAACTCATCCACAAATTGCATCCGTTGGTAGAATTTTTCAATCATTTCTGGAGTCATAAAACTTTCAAGGTCTGTAAAAATAGTACCTTCTTTGACAAAACCACCCTTCATCCCCGTTACCACAAACTGGTCCTGACACGCTCGACCCTTGAAATGAGCCAAAGCCTTATCGACAATGGCGTCATCCCATGTCTGAGCCTGAATCAGTTCATTGTTTTCAAAAATACGAGCACCGTTAGCAACAACCAGAACCACTCGATTCACCAAGTACCTCAGTAGTTGCCTCATGCGGTGAATTTCATTGCCCGTCGCGATAACAAAACGAATGCCCCTTTTATCCAACTGATCTAAAATCTTTTACAATCGTGGGAGATCCAGCTGGCCTCTAGCATCCAGCAAGGTTCCATCCATATCTGTCGCAATTACTTTAATCGTCATTTACTTTCCTCTGGATTCAAACTAATCCCACTTCAATCCCACATGTTCGTTCATTTCTTTATAGGCTGTATCAATTCGTTCCTTAGTCGCTTCATCTAATTGATCACGATGACTGCCACCCTCGATAAAATCTTCTAAGATATAGGTTTGGTAATGATATAAAGGATAGCCTTCTGGTGAAAAGGTTCCCTTTGGTGTTCGATTGACCCAAGTAGGATGAGCTTTAGCTGTTCCGATAGTTGTTTTTCTATCCTTCTTCTTAATGGTCACGTCCATAAGAACACCACGTTCAGTCCACTTAGCATTTTCTTCATCTCCCATAGATTCAATCCGTTGATTGGAAATGAAGTTCCCCATTGAATAGATAATGAGTTTCTTGTCTCCATCTTTTTCAACCGTTTCAGATGGTTCCACAACGTGAGGATGCCCTCCAAAGATGATATCCGCCCCCCAATCAATCATCTTGTGATAAAGAGCTTTTTGTTCTTCAGTTGGTTCCAATCGATACTCAACACCCATCTGAGGCATGATAATGGTGATATCTGCTTCCTTTTCCGCCCGTTCAATTTCAGCCTTCATCTTATCTTCGTTTAAATCTGAAAGATAACGATTATAGTCTTCCTGAGAAATATACTGTTCAATTCCATTGAATCCATAGGAATAGGCTAACAGTGCAATCTTGATACCATTCACTTCCTTAATGACCAGCGGAGCCTGATCACGTGGTTCATGCGTATAAACTCCGATTGGAGTGATTCCAGCTTTCTCAATAATATCGGCCGTTGAAATAACTCCCTCAATTTGCGAATCCAAAATGTGATTATGAGCTAAATCCAGCACATGATAACCTGCATCCTTAATGGCATCCATAACTTCAGCAGGAGCATTAAAGAGAGGATAGCCTGCTAAATAATGATCCTTATTAATGGTTCCTTCAAAGTCACCAATAGCTAAATCTGCTTGCTTAAGCCAAGGTGTCACATACTCAAAATTCTCATGAAAGTCATAGGTACCGTCTTCTTTTTTAGCTGAAAAGAAAAGTCCATCGTGGTAGAGCAAATCCCCGTGGGCCATAATTCTGGCAGTTTTTTCCTCTTCCTGCTCCTGAGACTTTTGCTTAGTCCCCTCTTGAGAAATAGTATCTCGTTTTTGACTGGTCAGAGGCATGCCTTGGAAACTTTCAAACAACAAGACCAAGCCCATTGATAAAGCAACTGCTAGCAAGAGTACCGCCACAAATCCTTTATTGCTCCACTTGCGATAACTCCTAAAAAAGTTTACCAGGCCCTTCATAAAACGAAAAGCTAAACCACCCTGATTTCTATCTTGTCTTCTTTGCATCTTCATTCTCCCTACTTTCTTATGCAAGCCTTTTCTTTTTATTATATCACAGATAAGTAATTCTTTCACAATTGAATTGAACTTCCTATCTATTTTTCGCTATCTATTTTCTATAAATCCTAAAGGATATAATGCTTTCAATCCTTGTCATTTTGTGTTATCATGTAGAGGTAATGAAAGGAGAGAAAATGTCTGCTATAGAACGTATTACAAAAGCTGCTCACTTAATTGATATGAACGATATTATCCGCGAAGGGAACCCAACTCTACGCGCGGTTGCTGAGGAAGTCACTTTTCCCTTGTCTGACCAAGAAATCATCCTTGGCGAAAAGATGATGCAATTCCTCAAACATTCCCAAGATCCTGTCATGGCTGAAAAAATGGGGCTCCGCGGTGGGGTTGGACTGGCTGCTCCTCAGTTGGATATCTCAAAACGCATTATCGCTGTTTTGGTACCTAATATTGTTGAAGAAGGCGAAACTCCAGAGGAAGCCTACGACTTGCAAGCTATTATGTACAATCCAAAAATCGTCTCTCACTCGGTTCAAGACGCTGCTCTTGGCGAAGGAGAAGGTTGCCTATCTGTTGACCGCAACGTGCCTGGCTATGTGGTGCGTCATGCTCGCGTCACTGTTGACTACTTTGACAAGGATGGCGAAAAACACCGCATCAAACTCAAAGGCTACAACTCCATCGTTGTTCAGCATGAAATTGACCACATTAACGGAATCATGTTTTACGATCGCATCAATGAAAAAGACCCATTTGCAGTTAAAGATGGTTTACTGATTCTGGAATAAAGAAAATCCCGTTGCAAGACGGGGTTTTGTGTTATAATAGAGGCATGAAAACAAATGATATTGTCTATGGCGTCCACGCCGTTACCGAAGCCCTCCTTGCAAACACAGGAAACAAACTTTACCTCCAAGAAGATCTCCGAGGTAAGAATGTTGAGAAAGTCAAAGAACTGGCTACAGAAAAGAAGGTGTCCATTTCTTGGACTTCAAAAAAATCCCTCTCTGAGATGACTGAAGGTGCTGTTCACCAAGGTTTTGTTCTACGAGTGTCTGAATTTGCCTATAGCGAGCTAGATTACATTCTTGCCCAAACGCGTCAAGAAGAAAATCCTTTGCTATTGATTCTGGACGGGTTAACTGATCCTCACAACTTAGGCTCCATCTTAAGAACCGCTGATGCGACCAATGTTTCAGGGGTCATCATTCCCAAGCACCGTGCTGTCGGCGTTACTCCTGTCGTTGCCAAAACGGCCACAGGTGCTATTGAGCATGTTCCAATCGCCCGAGTAACCAATCTCAGTCAAACCTTAGACAAACTCAAGGATGAAGGCTTCTGGACCTTTGGAACGGATATGAACGGTACTCCTTGCCACAAGTGGAATACAAAAGGAAAAATCGCCCTCATCATTGGAAATGAAGGAAAAGGCATTTCTAGCAACATCAAAAAACAGGTCGATGAAATGATTACCATTCCTATGAATGGACATGTTCAAAGTCTCAATGCCAGTGTTGCTGCAGCCATTCTTATGTACGAAGTTTTTCGAAATAGACTATAAAAAAGTTTCCAGTCATCTGATTGGAAACTTTTTTATGATTAACTATGTTCTGTGATAAATTTATAGGCTTCTTGACCAGCGATAGCTCCATCTCCAACTGCTGTTGTAACTTGGCGAAGGTCTTTCAAGCGAACATCTCCAACCGCAAAAATACCATCAACTGCAGTTTTCATGTGATTATCTGTCACAATCCATCCAGCCTTGTCTTGAATATTCAATTCTTTAACAAAATCGCTAACAGGGTCCAAACCAACATAGATAAAGACACCACCAAAGGCTTGCTCTGTCACTTGACCTGTTTTCACATTTTCAAATACGACAGATTCTACTCGGTTTTCACCCTTGATTTCCTTGACTACAGAATCCCAGATAAAGCTGATTTTCTCATTCGCAAAGGCGCGGTCTTGTAAAACCTTTTGGGCACGAAGTTGGTCACGACGGTGAACAATGGTAACAGTCTTAGCAAAACGAGTCAAGAAGAGGGCTTCTTCGACAGCTGAATCTCCGCCACCAACTACCAACAAATCTTGGTCACGGAAGAAGGCACCATCACACACGGCACAGTATGAAACACCACGACTGTTTAGTTCTTCTTCTCCAGGTACTCCCAAAGGACGGTGTTTAGAACCAGTTGCTACGATAACTGTACGAGTTTCATATGTTTGGTCATCGGTCATCACTTTCTTAAAATCACCATGATCTTGGACATTTTCAACATAAGCATAAATGTGCTCAACACCAAGATTTTCAAGCGGTTCAAACATCTTTTCAGCCAATTCAGGCCCACTAATATTAGCATATCCTGGGTAATTTTCGATATCAGATGTATTATTCATCTGACCGCCTGGCAGACCACCTTCAATCAAGGCTACTTTCAAATTGCTTCGAGCAGCATACAAGGCTGCAGTCACCCCTGCAGGTCCAGCACCGATAATAATAGTATCGTACATATAGATTCCTTCTTTCTTGTTGTAACTATCTTTATTCTAACTCTTTCTTGTCAATCAAGCAAGGATTATGCCTTGAAAACAAGAATTAAACTCATAACCGCAAAGGATAATACTGGAACAACCAAGACTCCAATCATAATCATATCATAGAGATGGGCTTGGCGAGCCTTGGCTGTCTTATCAACTCCCGACATGGCTCTCAGTCCAATCCAAATCCCTAAAAAAATCAGGACGAGGATGGTGGTCAAGATCAAACTCTCGAAATATAAAGAAAATAGTTGCAGTAGCATGATTTCTCTCATTTCTTTCTTTTTTAAAGAGTAAACTCAGCTAGTCCAGCTAACTGAGTTTTCCTTTATCTATTATATCAAATATAAGTCCGTTTGTAACTAGCGAAGAATTCTTTTGTCCGCTCTTCTTTAGGATGGTGGATAATCTCATCCGGTGTTCCAGACTCGATGATTTTCCCCTTATCTAAGAAGAGAATCTTATCAGCCACTTGGGCTACAAAGGACATGTCATGACTGACCAAAATCATGGTCTGACCTGACTTAGCAGCATCTGCAATAGACTTTTCTACTTCACCGACCAATTCTGGGTCAAGGGCTGAAGTTGGTTCGTCTAAGAGCAAGACATCTGGTTTCATGGCAAGAGCACGTGCTAGGGCAACCCGTTGCTTCTGTCCACCTGATAAATGGCGAGGGTAATGGTTTTCACGGTCAGAAAGCCCAACCTTAGCCAACTCTTCCTTGGCAATCTTGGTTGCTTCTTGGTCAGATAATTTCTTGACAACAAGCAAGCCTTCTTTCACATTATCAAGTGCCGTGCGGCGTTCAAACAAATTAAACTGTTGGAAAACCATAGACAGCTTACGGCGTAGGGCAAGGATTTCTTCTTGAGTGATCTTAGAAAAATCAACAGAGAAATCATCAATCTGAATCGAGCCACTGTCAGGTGTTTCAAGATAATTGAGACTGCGAAGAAAGGTTGATTTTCCAGCTCCTGAAGAACCAATCAAGGCTACAACTTCCCCTTTTTGAATATCCAAGTCCAGATGATCCAAGACAGTCTGTCCTGAAAAGGATTTGCTTAAATTCGAAATCTTAATCATTAACGAAGGTCTCCTTTCACATCTGTTTGCACTGTATCAGGTGCAGAAATAGCCATTTTTCTCTCGATGAAACGACCGAGGCTTTCAATTCCGATATTGACTACCCAATAAACAAGGGCAACGGAGATAAAGCGTTCAAAATAGCGGTAATCAGCTCCACCCAAAATCTGAGCTTGGGCAAAGACTTCCACAACGCCCGCACTGAAGGCTAGGGAAGTTCCCTTGGTCAAGCCGATTAGGGAATTGATTAAGGTTGGAGTCGCCACAACTGCTGCATTTGGAATAATCACTCGACGATAAACTTGTGCTCGGGTCATGCCCAGACTGCGTGCCGCCTCAATCTCACCAGGATTAACTGAGAGAATGGCTGCACGAATGGTTTCACTAGCATAAGCTGCCTCATTAAAGGCAAAGGCGACAATCGCAAAAGCAGCAGCTGGAATCGCATTGATATTGAGACCAGTGCCCCATTGCTGATTGAGGGCTTTCAAAGCCAAAGGAATTCCGTAGTAGGTCAACATTAGTTGCACTAAAATCGGTGTCCCTTTTAAGAAACTAACAAAGAAGGCCTGCAAGGGATATAAAATCTTAACACGATTGATCTTCACAATGGCAAAAAGAAGCGCCAAAACCAAGCCAAAAAAGGCACCACCAATTGTCAACATAATCGTTGTTGGAAGTTGTTGGACAATTCTCGGGATTCCATCAAAGACCGAACGCAGGCTAAACAGCTTGCCATCCGGAATCAATTGCATCAAGTTTTGGTACCAATCTGATGCTAAAATCGTTGTAACATTCATAAAAACATCCTCTCCTGATAATGATTCATTCTACCATACTTCTGCCGTCAATGAAATTATTTGCTACGGTCAGATACAGACTTTGTCTACCTACTAGTTTATCATACTTTGAAACAGGGAGGTTATATATTTTATCTATCAAAGAGATAAGTAAAAACTATTTCAATCCCAATTCTTCATAAGGTTTTCGATAACCAATTTGCTTAACAGTTCCATTTTCTACTAAAATGGGCCGTTTTAACAACATACCGTCACTTGCTAGTAACTCAGCCGCTTCTTGGTTTGACAGACTTCCTACCTTATCTTTCAGCCCTAATTCACGATATTTAATCCCACTGGTGTTAAAAAATTGCTTCAACTCGAACCCTGAGGTTTCTAGCCAGTTTAAAATGACTTCTTGGCTAGGTGTTTCTTCGACGATATGAACGGCTTTATAGTCCACACCGAGTTGGTTTAATTCTTGTTTTGCTTTTTTACAAGTTGAACATTTTGGGTATTCGATAAATTCTAACATGTGTTTCACTTTCTATTGTTTCTATCTTTAAAATCTGCGTCTTCATGCTCCAAGAGCCAGGCTTTCTTTTCCACTCCTGCAGCATAACCTGTCAGACGCTTGCCTGCTCCCAGCACACGGTGACAAGGTACTAGGATAGACCAAGGATTGCGTCCCACCGCTCCACCAATTGCTTGAGCAGAAGCCACTTGCAAATCTTGGGCTATTTGACCATAGGTCACTGTCTGACCATAAGGAATTTCCTGTAAATAGGACCAAACTCGCTTTTCAAAATCTGTTCCGATTGGAGCCAAGGGCAAGTTGGATAAATCCTGAGACTTTCCTTTAAAGTAAGCATCTAAGCAAGTAATAACTGGGTCTAAAATGGGATGACTAACAACTGCTTCTATCGTCTCATCTCCTAGTCCCCTCTCAAAATGCTTCTGCTCCTGCACCCAAATGCCATACAGATATTGCTCGTCGGCAACCAAAGACAAGGTTCCTATTGGCGAAAAGTAGCGCATTTTTACGTACTTCTTTTGCATTATTTCTTCAATTTTTGATAGGCCAAGCGTTCGCCATCAACTGGAACCTTACCAACCTGTTTAAATCCGAGTTTTTCAAAAATATGTTGCATAGCCTTGTTTGCAACATGCGTATCTGATCGAAAATCTAGGTAATCAAATCCTTCAATCAAGCCTTCTAGGAAAGTCTGAGCAACCCCCTGTCCCTGGACATCTGCTGCCACAGCGATACGGTGAAAGACTAGGTATTCTGACTCTCCAGCTTGCCATTTTCCTTCATAAATGGCTTCATAGGTTGCCTCTGGACTCTTGGTCACAGCAGCATAGGCTAATAGTTCTCCATCTTCCAAGGCTACATAGGCTTGACCTGAGATAATATCTTCAATAATAATATCAGCATTTGGATAACCATTTTGCCACTGGTCACTACCAGCATCCGCTAAACATTTTTTAGCATCCTCCATCACTTGCATGATGTCATCTACTTCATTTGGAAAAGCTAAACGAATCTCCATCTTTTCTCCTCATTTCTGACTAGTTTCTCCCATCATAGCATAATTTAAGCCTTTTCACAAGCAGTTAAAACTTGACTTTCTGTTTTTGTTATTTTATAATCTAGTTATCAAAACTAGATAAAAAGGAGTTGAAAATGAAAACTACCTTTTCCTACCCAAAATGGGCAGAAATTCCAAACATTGACCTCTATCTGGACCAGGTTTTACTCTATGTCAATCAGGTCTGCGCCCCTGTCTCTCCAGATAAAGATAAGGGTCTAACAGCATCCATGGTCAATAACTATGTCAAACATGGTTATCTGACAAAGCCTGACAAGAAAAAATACCAACGCCAACAGATTGCCCGTCTGATTGCTATCACAACCCTCAAATCTGTATTTTCGATTCAAGAAATAGCTCAGACACTGAATACTCTCCAAACTCAAGCAAGTTCAGACCAACTCTACGATGCTTTTGTGGACTACATGAACCAAGGAATTGATCCAGCTAACCCCATTATCCAAACCAGCTGCCAAACCGTTAAACTCTATCATCAAACCCTAGCCTTAATCCATCATACTCAAGAGGAGGTAATCAAGTGAACACTAGTCTTAAACTCAGCAAACAACTCAGTTTTGGAGAAGAGATTGCTAATAGTGTGACCCATGCCGTAGGTGCAGTCATCATGCTCATCTTACTCCCCATTTCATCCACCTATAGTTATGAGGCACACGGATTTTTATCATCTATCGGCGTTTCCATTTTCGTTATTAGTCTCTTTCTCATGTTTCTATCATCCACCATTTATCACTCTATGGCCTATGGTTCAACCCACAAATATGTCTTGAGAATTATTGACCATTCTATGATTTATGTTGCCATTGCTGGCTCTTATACACCTGTCGTACTGACTTTGATGAATAACTGGTTTGGCTATCTGATTATTGCCATCCAATGGGGAACGACTATCTTTGGTATTCTCTATAAAATCTTTGCTAAAAAGGTCAATGAGAAATTTAGCCTTGCTCTTTACCTGATTATGGGCTGGTTGGTTCTGACTATCATTCCTGCCATTATCAGTCAAACAACGCCAATTTTCTGGAGTCTCATGGTAACTGGCGGACTCTCTTATACAGTTGGAGCTGGATTTTACGCCAAGAAAAAACCTTATTTCCACATGATTTGGCATCTCTTTATCCTAGCTGCGTCCGCACTCCAATACATCGCTATTGTTTATTACATGTAAAAAAGTTGAGACATTCAGTCTCAACTTTTTTCTTTACACATTTCGATAAAGTACTGGTGCAAGCGCACATCATCAGTCAATTCTGGATGAAAAGAAGTTACCAACATATTTTTTTCTTGGGCTGCAACGATTTGATTGTCCACTGTTGCTAGAATTTCTACATCTTCTCCAACACTGCTGATAATCGGACCACGAATAAAGGCCATTGGAATCTGACCGACTCCCTTACATTCTGCTTCCGTATAGAAACTTCCTAATTGGCGCCCATAAGCATTACGCTCGACCACCATATCCATAGTTCCTAGATGACTCTCATCCTGAGAAGTAATTTCCTTAGCCAGCAAAATCAAGCCTGCACAGGTCCCAAACACTGGTAAACCAGATAGAATTGCTTCTCGAATAGGAATCAGCATGTTCTGGTCTCGTAAGAGCTTGCCCATGGTTGTAGACTCACCTCCAGGTAATATCAAACCCGACAAGTCACTCTGATCTTGCTGAAAATCATCTAGATTTCTGATTTCAACACTCTCGACACCTAATTGATCTAGCACTTTTGCATGTTCTGCAAAGGCACCTTGCAAGGCCAATATTCCGATTTTCATCTATTTTCCTCGCTCAGCCATGAGAATTTGGATTTCATTTTCATTGATACCAACCATGGCTTCTCCTAAATCTTCAGAGATTTGAGCTAGGATTTGAGGATTACGGAAGTTAGTCACAGCTTTAACAATGGCGCTCGCTCGTTTAACAGGATCTCCTGACTTGAAAATACCTGAACCGACAAAGACACCCTCTGCCCCTAATTGCATCATCAACGCAGCATCTGCTGGCGTTGCAACGCCTCCAGCTGCGAAGTTAACAACTGGCAATTTCCCATGTTCATGGACATATTGGACCAATTCTACAGGGACTTGCAAGTCCTTGGCAGCAACATAAAGTTCGTCCTCACGCAAGTTTTGAATGCGGCGAATTTCCTGATTCATCATACGCATATGGCGAACAGCTTGGACAATATCTCCTGTACCCGGTTCTCCTTTTGTACGAATCATAGAAGCACCTTCAGCGATACGACGCAAGGCTTCTCCCAAATCCTTAGCCCCACAGACAAAAGGTACTTGAAATTCTTTCTTGTCCACATGGAAACGATCGTCAGCTGGAGATAAAACTTCACTCTCATCGATATAGTCAATTTCAATAGCCTCTAAAATCTGAGCTTCAACAAAATGCCCGATTCTGACCTTGGCCATTACTGGAATACTAACCGCTTCTTGGATTTCCTTAATCATCTTTGGATCACTCATACGGGAAACACCACCAGCTGCACGAATATCAGCTGGAATCCGCTCCAAGGCCATCACAGCTGCCGCGCCAGCAGCCTCTGCAATACGAGCCTGTTCAGGATTCTGAACATCCATGATAACCCCGCCTTTAAGCATCTGTGCCAAGTTTTTATTTAGTTCATAACGATTTTCAGTCATTTGTTTTATCCTCATTATTTGTATTGGTAGCTACCATTTCATTTTAAGTCAGAACAGAATGAATCACAAGATAAAAAAACCATAATTGTATGGGTACAGATTGACTAAAAAACTATCTGACCTTAACTTAAGGCCAGATAGTTCATCATTTTTATTTTTCAGCTGTAAGGGCAGCCATTGTGATGTAGTTGTATGGTTTGTTGAAGTGTGGCAAGAAGAATAGGTCTGTCAATGCCAATTTATCAATTGTCACATGCTCTTGGATAGCAAGTGAGAACATATGGATTCCCATACTGATAGCAGAATCACGTGATACCATTTGAGCGCCAAGAATTTCACGACTATCTTTATCAAAGACAATCTTGATGGCTACTTCATGGTTATCATGTTTCATGAATTCTGGTTTTTGTAGATCGTTAAAGCCTGTTTCAGTCGCATTGTAACCTGCTGCTTTTGCTTTTTCAAGAGTTAAACCAGTTGAAACCATGTGAAGGCCGTAGATTGAGATACCGTTTGAACCTTGAACACCGATTCCTTCCAATTCATGTCCACAAGCGTTGTAAGCACCAACAATACCAGTACGAACAGCATTTGAAGCAAGAGCGATGTAGCTTGTATCTTTACGAGCATTATCATAAACAGTTGCACAGTCACCTACTGCATAAACTCCTGGAATTGAAGTTTCTTGTTTCTTGTCTACAAGGAAAGCACCGTTACGGAAGAGTTCAATCTTACCATCTGCAAGGGCTGTGTTTGGACGGAAACCAACTGCAAGGATGACCATATCCACATCGAAAGTTTCTTTATCAGTAATCAAACGTTCAACTTTACCGTCACCCTCAATTGCTTTAACAGTTTGACCAAGCGCCAAGCGGATGTTGTGGTCTTCCAAGTTCTTCGCCATCATTTGTGTGAAGTCTTTGTCATAGTAACCGTTCAAGACAGTATCTACGATGTCAACAAGGACAACCTCTTTTCCAAGACGTTCAAAGGCTTCAGCAAGTTCAACACCGATGTAACCACCACCAACAACGGCGATACGGTCAAGGTGTTGGCTCTTATCAGCAAGTTTATTGATAACTTCTTCAGCATTTTGGTACAATTTCACGAATTGTACGTTTTCAAGAGTTGCTTTAAATTCGCGGTTTCCTTTAACAATTTCAACACCTTCGATTGGTGGCAAGATTGGTGTAGAACCTGTAGCGAAAATCAATTTTTCGTATGATTCTTTGTGCTCTTTTCCTTCAACTTCCGCTGTAACTACTTTGTTATCATAGTCGATTGAAAGAACTGGTGAATTCATATAAACCTTAGCACCTTTAGCTTCCAATTTTTCTTTATCAGAATAGAACAAGCCTTCAGCACCGTCAATTTGTTCACCAATCCAAAGAGCCATTCCACATCCTAGGAAAGAGATGTTAGAGTTTTGGTCAAATACAACAATTTCGTTCTCATTTCCAAAATTATCCAACATGGTATTGATACATGCTGTACCAGCGTGGTTAGCACCGACTACAACGATTTTACTCATAAAAAATTTCCTGCCTTCATTCTAAATTTACCTTACTAGTATACCATTTACTGTTAGCGTTTACAAGTGGTTTACTATTATTTCAGCATTTTTTATCAAAAATAATTCCCCATTTATCCTGATTTCAAGACTAATGAATTTTATGAGCATATTTCTTGACTTTTTCCAAATTTTATTTGTTAAAATTCTAACTTTATGGTATTCTAATAACATGAAAATAAAATGTAAGGGCTTCAATTTAGATAATTATTTGATATTACAACTTATTTTCTATAAGAGAAAGGAGTTGGTAGATTGCCTCTTAGTTCACATTCCGAACGGCTAATGGGGACTACTATCACTATTTCATTAGTAGATGAGCGATCCGATAGCTTGCTCCAAAAATCCTTTGACTTGCTCAAAGAGCTCGAATACCGCTTCAATGCCAATAGTCAGGAATCTGAGTTGATGGAAATCAATCATCAAGCTGGAATAGCTCCAGTCAAAGTTCATCCAGACCTGTTTGAACTGATTTCACTTGGATTAGAGCATAGCCTAGCGCCCTCTAGCCATCTCAACATCAGTATTGGTCCCTTAATTCAAACCTGGCGTATCGGTTTTTCAGATGCCAAGGTCGCCCAGCCTCAAGAAATTGAAGCGGTGCTGCCTCTAATCAATCCTCATGATATCGAGTTAGATTCTTCTACTTCCACTGTATTCTTAAAGAAGAGAGGAATGAAAATCGATCTTGGTTGTTTAGCCAAAGGATACAGTGCGGATAAGGTTGCCCAATTTCTGAGAGAAGAGGGAGTGACATCTGCCTTAATCAATCTGGGAGGGAATATCCTGACCATTGGAAAAAATCAGGCAAGAGGAAATCAGCCTTGGCAAATAGGTATTCAAGACCCAGCCAATCCGAGGGGAAATCACTTAATGACCATTCCTGTTGTCAATCAATCTGTCGTGACTTCAGGCATTTATGAACGTCACCTGACCGTCGATGGACAAGATTACCATCACATTTTTGACAGTCAAACAGGATATCCTGTTGAAACGGAACTAGCAAGTCTAACAATCATCTCTGATAAATCAGTCGATGGTGAAATCTGGACAACTCGTCTATTTGGAGAAAGACCAGCTTCTATCCTCTGGCAAGTCGAAAGTTTGAAGGGCATCGAAGCTATCCTCATCGATAAGGAAGGTCACCTAAGCTGTTCTTCAGGAATTCCTACTCTATAGAGACAACTGTTTCAATGGAGTTTTAAAATTGTATTATGTAAAAAGAGAAAGGAAATCTCATGTTAAAACTTATTGCTATTGTTGGAACAAATTCAAAACGTTCTACAAACCGTCAATTGCTTCAATACATGCAAAAACACTTTGCTGACAAAGCTGAAATTGAACTTGTTGAAATCAAAGACATTCCTGTCTTCAATAAACCAGCTGACAAGCAAGTACCTGCTGAAATATTGGAAATTGCTGCTAAAATTGAAGAAGCAGATGGCGTTATTATCGGTACTCCTGAGTACGACCACTCTATCCCAGCTGTTTTGATGAGCGCTCTTGCTTGGTTGTCTTATGGTATTTACCCACTTTTGAACAAACCAATCATGATTACAGGTGCTTCTTACGGTACACTCGGTTCATCACGCGCCCAAATGCAACTTCGCCAAATCTTGAATGCTCCAGAAATCAAAGCAAGTGTCCTTCCAGATGAATTCTTGCTTTCACATTCTCTTCAAGCTTTTAACCCAAGTGGAGACCTAGTGGATCTTGATGTTATCAAAAAACTGGATGCTACTTTTGACGACTTCCGTATCTTTGTAAAAATCACAGAAAAATTGCGTAATGCACAAGAATTACTTCGCAAAGATGCTGAAGACTTTGACTGGGAAAATTTGTAAGATAGGAGACCAAAAAGAATGAAATTTGTTGGACTTGTAGGATCAAACTACGATCAATCATATAACCGTAAACTCTTGGAATTCATCCGCCGTCACTTCAAACTCAAATTTGAATTAGAAGTTCTCGAAATTGATGAAGTTCCAATGTTTAACCAAGACGAAAAATGGGATGAAAGTTTCCAATTACGTTATTTATATAACAAAATTACTCGTGCTGATGGTGTCATTATTGCTACTCCTGAGCACAACCACACAATCTCAGCTTCTCTAAAATCGGTTCTTGAATGGCTTTCATACGAAGTTCATCCATTTGAAAACAAACCAGTTATGATTGTGGGAGCTTCTTACTACGACCAAGGTACTTCTCGTGCCCAAGTTCACCTTCGTAAGATTCTTGACGCTCCAGGTGTCAATGCCTACACTCTTCCAGGAAATGAATTCCTTCTTGGTAAAGCCAAAGAAGCTTTTGATGTTGATGGGAATATAACAAATGAAGGAACTGTTAATTTCCTTGAAACATGTTTAGACAACTTTGTAAAATATGTGGGAGTCGTTTCAAAATTGAAAAAACCAAAACCAATCGCACCAGAAGATTTATATTGTACAAAACCAATCGCAACTACAATTCAAGGTGTTGACCCTGATGATCCTGAATGGGTAGAAAAAGCAGCTGAGCTTGTTGGAGCTGTTTCAGGAGATACTTACGTTAAATTAGACCACGGTATCTTGACAGTTAACCAAATTGATATGTTCTTGAAAGCAATGCCATTTGAGTTGACATATGCGGATGATAATAACCAATTCTTGTACTATAATAACGCCCATCAAGATCCAAATACAATGTATGGTAAACGTGTGCGCGTTCAAGCAGGTAGCCGACTAGGAACAGTACATGCTTCCCTACCACCTGAAAGAATGAAAAACGTTGAATGGGTTGTCGGTGTACTACGTAACGGAGATCAAGAATATGTCCGTACAATTGTGCCGGGAACACCTGAAGGTGTTATCAATACACATAACTACAAGGCAATGTACTATCCAGATGGTTCATATGCTGGAATCAATGAAATCATCTTCAATTTCCAACCATGGCTCGATTGGTACTTGGAAACAACTGGTCAACGTCTAGTTGGTGGAAATGCTGCAGCTCCTGCTGGAGGACATGGCGGAGCAGATGCTACATCTGGAGCTTCTGATTCAAGTGATGCTGGAGGTCACGGTGGTGGCGCAGACGCTACAGCCGGTGCAAGTTACTAATGATAGAGCCGTTTTAGGAACCATTTTGGTTCCTTTTTAAGTGACAAAAGACTAGCAGTTTGTGTCTGCTAGTCTTTTGGTTATTATTTCATCTATCTTTGTTAAAAGAAAGAATACTGATTATGAATTTGGATCATCAAGACTACGGCCATGTAAGCCTTTTTCACGTTGGGCTTGGCGTAGTTTTTCTGGTGTAACATCGTTCCCTTCTTCGTCTACAATTTTGATTCCCTCAATGTGATGACGAACAGTGCGACGATAACCTTCGATGTACTCCTCACGTAGTTTGGCTTGTTCTACTTTTTCTTCTGGGGTCAAGCCTTCTGTTTTTTTCTTTTTAGCAAGTTCGTTGATACGATCAATTTTTTTAGGATCCATGTTTCTCTCCTTTATGATAAGATTTAATCCGTTTAACAGATTTTATTTGGTATTGATTTGGTTAAAACGTGCAAGTTTAGCTGCTTTCTTGGTTAATTGCGACAAGATTGCCAAACGATTTTGTCGAACAGTCTGATCTTCAGCCATAACCATAGTATTCTCAAAGAAGGCATCGATGACAGGGCTAAGCGCAAAGAGATGTTTCAATTGTTGACTTGCAGTCCCTGACAAAACAAGTGATTCTACTGCTTCTGCCAAGGCTTTCTCTTCTTCATTTTCAAAGAGAGCTGAATCAACTGTAGCTACTACTTCTGCCTTCTCAGCCAAGTTAAAGGCACGAGAAAGTGATTCAACAGATGGTTTAAAGTCTTCTTCCTTGCTTGCTTCTACGAGAGCACTTGCTGCTTCCAACATATCCGCCACAACAAAGTTTGAACCTGCAAGAACGGCTTCCTTGATGTCTTTTGGAGTAGATCCCATCATCTTATCAACACGAGCCTTGATAAAGTCCATAACCTCTGCCTTATTTTCATAAGTCAAGCTGTCAAATGTTAGAGCATAAAGGCTATCAATCAGCTCGTCCATAGCAATGTGCCAACCAAAAGCATCCAAGATACGAACCACACCTTGGGTCGCACGACGAAGGGCATACGGGTCATTAGAACCTGATGGAATCAAGCCTACTGAGAAGAAACTCAAAATCGTATCCAATTTATCTGCAATGGCAAGCACTGCGCCGACCTTGCTCTCTGGAAGTTCTCCTTCGGCTGATGTAGGCATGTAGTGTTCACGAATAGCAGCTGCTACCGCTGGAGTTTCCCCAGCAAGAAGGGCATATTTTTCACCCATAATTCCTTGAAGCTCGTCAAATTCGCCAACCATACCTGTCAACAAGTCAAACTTGTAAATGGCTGCTGCACGGGCTAGGTCAATCGTTTCATCCGCTGACAAGCCTGCTTTTTCTGCCAAGAGAATAGCAATTTGACCAGTACGAATCATGTGTTCACGAAGGGAACCAATTTTCTCATGGAAGGTCACATTGTTTAATTTTTCAACAAGGTCAGAAATAACTAATTTTTGGTCTTCACGCCAGAAGAATTCTCCGTCTTCCAAACGGGCTACCAAGACTTTTTCATTTCCTTTGATAACATTTTCCAAATGCTCTGCATTTCCATTACGAACAGAAATGAAGTTTGGCAATAGTTTTCCATCTTGATCACGAACAACAAAGTAACGTTGGTGTTCTTTCATCGAAGTCACCAAGACTTCTTCTGGAACTTCAAGGTATTTGGCATCAAAGCTTCCCATAAAGGCAGTTGGGTATTCAACCAAGTTCAAGACTTCATTCAGCAAATCCGCATCAATTTCGATATGTACACCATGCTCAGTTTCGATTGCTTTGATTTGGTCAACAATCATTTGCTCACGTTCACGTGGATCTGCGATTACAAACTGACGACGAAGGGCTTCTTCATAGCTCAAAGCTGACTGAATCTGGGTTTCTTGTCCCAAGAAACGATGGCCACGGCTCACACGCCCTCCCTTAATATCAAGGAAATCCAAATCAAACTCTTCTTCATCTAAAAGAACAGTTAAAGTGTGAACAGGACGAATGTATTCAAAGGTGTTGTTAGCCCAGTGCATGCTGACAGGGAAAGTCAAGGACTTCAAGACGTCTACTACACCTGGAACAATGGCTTCAACTGGTTGACCAATTTCTTCCTTAGTGACATAGACATATTCTTCACCCTTGATTTCACGGAATTCGATATCTTCAACAGTCAATCCTTTTCCACGGACAAATCCTTGGGCTGCTTTTGTGAAGTTTCCATCACTATCCAAGGCAATTTTCTTTGCTGGACCCTTGAAATCTTCTGTCAAATCAGACTGTTTGTCTGCAAGACCAGTCACACGAACAGCCAAACGACGTGGTGTTGAGAAGGTTTGAATAGCTTCAAAAGATAGGCGGTTTTCCTTGAGGAAGGCTGCCATTTTTTCGCCTAGTTGTTTTTCACTTGGTGTGACAACATAGGCTGGTAATTCTTCAAGACCGAGTTCTACTAATAAGTTTTTTGTCATGTTTTTTCCTTTACATTTTCTTCAATCTTTTTTTGATATGCACCTTAGGTACTGGGGACGTAGCTAACTAACTTTGTGAGTTTGTATGGAAATCTAATGCAATATTGATCAAGATTTCCAACAGTCTCATCAAAGTGGATTTAGCTGACTGATTTTTGACCCTAAGGTTTCAAAAATCCCCACATAACAGTACAGCAGTGCATATCCCTCTAGCAAGTCTTCGACTTGCCTCTAACGATTTTAGAGCACAGTATTACTCACTATTCTGCGTCTTCTGCTAGGAGTTTAGCTCGTGTTGCTTCATCTAAAAGTGGGTAGCCTAGGCGTTTGCGTTCTGCGACAAAGGTTTTGGCTACGACACGAGCTAAGTTACGGATACGAGCGATATAGCCTGCACGCTCTGTTACAGATACCGCACCACGCGCATCAAGCAGGTTAAAGGTGTGTGAACATTTGAGAACGTAGTCATAGGCAGGGTGCACCAAGCCTTCTTCTAATGCACGACCAGCTTCTTTTTCAAACTTATCAAAGTTTTCCAGCAACATTTCTTGATCTGAAATTTCAAATGAATATTTTGAGTGCTCATACTCAGGCTGGATGAAGATTTCTCCGTATTTTACACCATCAGCCCACTCAATATCATATACAGAATCTACTTCTTGGATGTAAGAAGCCAAACGCTCCAAACCATAGGTAACTTCCGCAGTCACAGGGCCAGTTGCCAATCCACCGACTTGTTGGAAATAAGTGAACTGAGTAATTTCCATCCCATCAAGCCAAACTTCCCAACCAAGACCAGCTGAACCAGTTGAAGGATTTTCCCAGTTGTCTTCAACGAAACGAATATCGTGCTCCAAAGGATTGATACCCAATTTTTCCAAAGACTCAAGGTAAAGTTCTTGGATGTTTGATGGAGAAGGTTTCATGACCACTTGGAATTGGTGGTGTTGGTAAAGACGGTTAGGGTTTTCCCCGTAACGACCGTCAGCAGGACGACGTGATGGCTCTACATAAGCCGCATTCCATGGCTCAGGTCCGATAGCACGAAGGAAAGTGTAAGGACTCATAGTTCCCGCACCTTTTTCATTGTCATAAGCCTGCATAAGCATACAACCTTGGTCATTCCAAAATTGTTGCAAAGTAAGGATGATTTCCTGGAAAGTCAATTTTTTAGACATTTTTTACTCCTTTTTATATAAATTACTTGCGACACGAGTCTGCCTCGTCGATTATACGAGGCAAGACGAGTTAGTACTGCGTCTAGCTCAGACACTCTAGTGCTGAGCGTGGAGCAGCCCGACTGTAAGGAGGTCTCTGCCACTGACGCAGTAAAATGTTATTTTCTTAGACATTGTTTACTCCTTTTTATATAAATTACTTGCGACACGAGTCTGCCTCGGCGATCATACGAGGCAAGACGAGTTAGTACTGCGTCTAGCTCAGGCATTCTAGTGCTGAGCGTGGGGCAGTCCGACTGTAAGGAGGTTTCTGCCACTGACGCAGTGGAAAGTCAATTTTTTAGACATTTTTTACTCCTTTTTCTATAAATTACTTGCGACACGAGTCTGCCTCGGCGATCATACGAGGCAAGACGAGTTAGTACTGCGTCTAGCTCAGGCATTCTAGTGCTGAGCGTGGGGCAGTCCGACTGTAAGGAGGTTTCTGCCAC